>NZ_JAYGHP010000004.1 GCF_034932065.1 Crocosphaera sp. UHCC 0190 | reverse complement strand
GTATATGTTACCTTGACTCCGTGTTTGTCTCCTTTAGACAACAAACTGATAGTTATAAGGCTGTTGACCTTACGAGATGTTCGTTTTTGGTTATTACCATAAACTTTACATCTCAACGAATCGCACGCATACTGTGAGTATACCTCATGGCTTGACTCTCCATATAAGCGGGGCTAAGATGACTGAGGCAGTACAGATTGATCTGTTTCTACTATGGGAACAATCTCTTTTCGAGGATATTGAAGAGGATAGGCCGATGATTGAAATGAAAGTTGCGGGAATTGCTTTAGATGCTGTCACACGGAGTCCCATCGTTTTGCTGAAAGATGGCTCAGATCGCCGCGCCCTTCCGATTTATATTGGACAAGATCAGGCTAAAGCGATTATGGGGGCATTAGAAAATCAGAAACCTCCCCGGCCCCTGACTCATGATTTAATTACTAATTTGTTTGAAGCTTGGGGTCTGTCTTTAGATAAAATTATTATTCATTCCCTTCAAGATAATACTTTTTATGCCGTTCTTTGTATGCGTCAAGGGGAAATCAAAAAAGAAATTGACTGTCGTCCTAGTGATGCTATTTCTATCGCGTTACGAACGGATAGTCCGATTTGGGTAATGGAAGAAGTGATCGCAGATGCTTCTATTCCGGTTGATCGAGATGCAGATGAAGAGGAACGTCAAGCGTTTCGGGATTTTGTGGCTAATTTGCGTCCTGAAGATTTAATTCAACGTCGCGGATTAGAACAAAATGATGAACAATAGAACAAGTAATAAGTAATAGGTAAAAGGTTTACTTCTGACTTCTTCTATATGCGTTATCGACGGTTTGGGAAAACGAATTTACAGCTTTCAATTTTCTCTCTGGGAACGATGCACTGTCTTGCTTCTGAGGAGGTCTTTCAGCAAACCCTACAAACGGCAATTTCTCTGGGAATTAATCATCTAGAAACCGCCAGAGGTTATGGGAATAGTGAACGGTTTTTAGGAAAATTTTTAAACCAAGGATTATCCCTTCCCAGACAACAAATTTATATTACAACTAAGTTAACGCCCACTGCTGATGCTGATACTATGAGTCAGTGGATTGATGAATCTTTGGAACGGTTACAATTAGATTATATTGATTGTGTGGCGATTCATGGCATTAATACTTGGGAACATCTCAATTATGTGACACAACCTAATGGGTGTTTTTTAGCTCTAGAAAAGGCGTTAGATGAGGGTAAGATAAATCACATCGGATTTTCGACTCATGGTAGCTTAGATGTAATTTTAGCAGCAATTAAGACGGATTTATTTGAGTTTATTAACCTACATTATTATTATTTTTTTCAACATCATGGCCCGGCAATTGAGTTAGCCTCTCAGAAAGATCTAGGCATTTTTATTATTTCTCCTGGGGATAAAGGGGGTTTACTTTATAACCCATCATCCTTGCTTGAAGGATTATGTTCGCCTGTTTCTCCCTTAGAATTAACCTATCGGTTTTTGTTAAGTGATCGCCGCATTAACACCTTGAGTATGGGGCCAGCAAATCCTAGAGAATTTGCGTCCATTGTACCATTATTTGAGCAAGATAATGAGTTAACTGAGGTAGAGATAAATAAATTACAAGCATTAGAAAGTCATTTAGAAAATGTCCTAAATAGCGATCACTGTCGTCAATGTTATCAATGTTTACCTTGTCCTGAAAATATTAATATTCCTGAGATTTTGCGGTTGAGAAATTTAGCCGTTGCTTATGGGATGACAACTTATGGTCAATATCGATATCGAATGTTAGAAAATGCGGGTCATTGGTTTCCGGGAAATAAGGGAAATCGTTGTACAGAATGCGGTGATTGCTTGCCTCGTTGCCCTGAAAATTTAGAGATTCCTCGGTTATTGAAAAATGCTCATGAACGCTTAAATGGCCCTTCTCGTCGGCGTTTGTGGGAATAATTTTTATGAACAATTAAAGTCTTGCAAGTTGATGGCTAACTTAAACTTAAATGTAGTTATCTTCATGGTTGGACTCTCCCCCTGCTTTTCACAGCGACTCAAATACTCCCTTAGCATTTTTTCCAACATCTGACATACAATAAACCCAAACCCGATGATTCTGTATCTTGACGCAACATCTTGACGCAACTCGGTTTTAAAATCTGGCTTTTTATGCTAATTTCCTTAAACCCCTTATTTTAAACTTTCTCCCATAAGATTTATCTGGCGATCATGATCTATGTCTATCAGTCCCTTAAAACAAGCGATACGCAAGCTAAAAACAGAACAGCGAAAATGGGCAACCGTTGGCCAAAGAACCCCCAAACAAGTAAACCTCTGGTTTAAATGGCTATCCCCTGGCCTCTTTGTCAAACGTTGGTTACTGATTAGTGCAACTGGCCTAGTTTTAACCTTTCTCGGACTTGCTATCTGGGTAAAACTCACCCCAGTCAACCGTCTCTTAGAATTAATTTCTCAACTCCTACAAGCTATCTCCAATTATGTTCCCAGTTACATTTCTGGCCCTTTAGCTCTGATTTTAGGAATCTTTTTGTTATTGTGGGGTCAAAGCCGCACGGTGGGTTCTATTACAGAAGCTTTCCCAGAAGGGGATGGAGAATTAGTCGATCGCCTTTTGGCCCATCGTCGTTTACATCGTGGCCCCAAAATTGCGGCCATTGGTGGTGGAACGGGACTATCAACCCTATTGCGGGGTTTAAAGCAGTATAGTGCTAATATTACTGCTATTGTCACCGTAGCCGATGATGGGGGATCTTCAGGACGACTGAGAGAGGAAATTGGGGTTTTGCCTCCTGGGGATATTCGTAACTGTGTGGCCGCTTTGGCTGATGAAGAAAAATTGTTGACGGAATTGTTTCAATATCGCTTTGAAGCAGGGGATGGCCTGACGGGCCACAGTTTTGGCAATTTATTCCTAACCGCGATGACAGAGGTGATGGGAGGAGATTTTGAAAAGGCGATCGCAGCAAGTTCTAAAGTCTTGGCCATTCGGGGTAAGGTATTACCCGCAACCCTCAGTGATGTCCGTCTTTGGGCAGAATTAGATGATGGCCGTTTAATTGAAGGGGAGTCCCGTATTACGGAAGCCGGGGGAAAAATTCGTCATCTGGGTTGTCTTCCTGCTAACCCTCCTGCTTTACCCGCAGCTTTACAAGCAATCGAAGAAGCAGATTATATTGTTATTGGCCCAGGCAGTTTATATACTAGCGTCATTCCTAATCTTCTGGTTCCTGAGATTAAGGAAGCATTGATGAAGGTTAAAGTGCCTCGTATTTATGTTTGCAATATTATGACCCAACCAGGGGAAACGGAAGGGTATACTGTGGCTAATCATATTGAAGCTATTGAGCGCATTTGTGGCCAAGGGTTGATTGATGCAGTGTTAGCACAACGTCTTCCTCCTTCTCCTTATGCCTTAAAACGTTATGCTCAAGAAAACTGTCATCCTGTCTTTTTAGATCGAGAAGACGTGGTGAAATTGGGCTATCGTATCATCTTAGCGAATGTGATGGAAGAAGATCCCAATACGGGAAAGGTTCGTCATCATCCTCAACGTCTAGCAAGGGTTTTATTACGCTGGTATAGTGAGAAATGAGTGTCAAGACCATGATCTTACCGGATGCTGAGGCAACTCAGGCACTGGGGAAGCAATTAGGGCAATGTTTGCCTTCGGGTACTGTGTTGTTGCTTCAAGGGACATTAGGTGCTGGTAAAACTACCTTGGTACAAGGTATCGGGGAAGGGTTAGGCATTACAGACTCGATTGTTAGTCCCACTTTTACCTTAGTCAATGAGTACCCTCAAGGACGCTTACCCTTATATCATTTGGATTTATATCGTTTGCAACCGGAAGGGGTTGAAGGGTTATATGTAGAACAGTATTGGGAAGGGTTCGAGGTTGTCCCAGGAATTACAGTGATTGAATGGCCGGAAAAGTTGCCCTATCTACCACCCGCTTATTTAACGATGCAACTGCTTTATGGTGAAAAATCTGGTCGTCAGGCAATTTTGACAGCAACGGATAATTTTACCTTGGATTTCTCTAAATTTTGGGGGGACAAGGGTTAAAAAGAGCGAACTTGTCCCGATGTCCTTTTAATCGAGGTTTAACTGATTACCCCGTTTGTATTGCAAATAAGCAGCAACAAATAATCCTGCTAAGGTGATAGGGATAAGACCTAAAACAATGCCTAAGAGTAAGGGTTCAATCACGGTATTTCTCCTTGAAAAGACTAAGCATGATCTAAATTAACATATTTTTTGACGATAAAATATGGTAGTTCTCATTAACCGATTACCCTGTAGAGGCAATTCATGAATTATCTCTACATTAATGAATGTAAGTTAACTTGCTTTTTTGCCGAAAAAAGGAATCAACATGGGAACTTTACGACGGTAATTTTCATAGGTTTCGCCATGAATTTCAACTAAATCTTTTTCCTCAAATTGAATGGCAATTAAAATATACAGGGTTGTTATAATGGCAAACAATAAATGTGTTACCGTCATTTTAGGTGTCATCCAAAAAGCAAGTAACCAACCCACATAAAGGGGGTGTCGTACATAGTTATAAAAGGCAGGTGTTTTGAATTCTAAATGGGTGTAATTTTTCCCTTGTAAATAGAGATAAACTTGTCGCAGTCCAAATAAATCAAAATGATTGATTAAAAAGGTGGAAACAAGGACAATTAACCAACCCAAACCAAATAAAGACAATAAAATAATCTGTCCCCACAATTGCTCAATATTCCAAATAACTCCCCCCAAAGGTTGCCATTGCCAAAAAATCAATAATAAAGCTAAACTTGAAAATAACACATAGGTGCTTCTTTCTATCGGTTGAGGAATCAACTTTGTCCACCAAGCTTTGAATTCTTTTCGGGCCATCACACTATGTTGTAGGGCAAAAATTCCTAATAACAAAGTATCGAGTAATAAAGCTGGTAAAAAAGAAATTTGAGCCTCAGCATCAATGGATTTTGGCACAAGAATATTCCCGACAAATCCCAAAGCATAGAGAAAGGTTATCAAAAAGATAATATAGGAAATTACCCCATAGAGAAAGACAAAAATTCTGCCTAAATTAAAAGAATTAACCGTTGGTTGTGTTTGCATCTTTAACCTTATCAATGATGAACAATAAATTAATACACCTTCCCTCTTCCCTATTCCTTAATTCCCCCCTTTCCCTTTAACAATCTTTAACAATTCCTGACCATTGAACCTTTTTTTCTTGAGTTCGTCGATAGGAAAAGAAATGAGACGGAGATTGATAGGTGCAATAAGGGGCGATCGCAATTTGTTCTGGTTCAATGCCCAATTGTTCTAATTGTAATTGATTGACCCGTCGCACATCTAAGCGAACTTTACCCACTTCTGGATCAGGCAATATTGGCGGTGCAGACACAGCTTGCAATGGCGTTAAAATGCTCTCTAAACCATCGATTTCCTCTTTTTTAAACAAACTCGCCCCAACCTCAGCCGCCACCTCAATCGAGACTTGGTAAACCTCTCCACTAATGGCAGGCCCTAAAGCAATGCGTAAATTTTCCAAAGAACTCCCCCATACTTGCAAACGGGCGATCGCTTCTGGGACAATTCTTTGCGCTGTACCGCGCCACCCCGCATGAAGGGCCGCGATGTTTCCGGTTTCCACATCTCCTATAAGTACAGGTGTACAGTCAGCACTGGCGACCCAGATGCTTTGTTTTGCTTGGTTAGCAATGAGGCCATCTGCGGACGAAAACCCTTCATTCAAGCCCTCTGCGGCAATTTCGGCGGGGGTTAAGACTCGGTTGCCATGAACTTGTTTAAGTCTATAGGCAATGGCTTCTGGGTGGAGAATTTCTGTTAAGCTTTCAGGAGTACGGGGGTAAAAAGGTTGGGTAAAAAAGCCGTGGGGCCAAGCTTGTAACAAAGAACAGGTTAAATAGGGTAAACTGTCTCCTGCTTGCCATTGCCATATCGGGGTTTGGGTTTGGCGATCGCTGATTAGATGAGAAACCACAACAGATGACCTCAATTTTTTGATCTACTCTTAGAATTTAGCGGGTTTTCGCAATAAATCGCTAATAGAGAGATCAACGTTAGTGGTTCCCTCAAACACTGTCCCCACTTTAAAGCGTTCTAAATGAATTTTGGCTAATTTGTAAGCTTCTGGAGGCAAGGGAATATAACCCACTTCAGCCACTAATTCTGGGGCTTTTTCGAGATAATATTCCACAAAGACTTCTAAGGCTGGATTTTCTTGGGCTTTTTTGGCATTGATGTAGAGGAAAAGGGGACGGGCCAGGGGTTGATATTGTTCATTTTCTACTGTTTCTCTGGAAGGAAGAATGGCCCCATTACCGTTATCTATGGCCACGGCTTTCAGTTTATCTTGATGCTGTTGATAATAAGCATAGCCAAAATATCCCAGGGCGTTGGGGTCTTGGGTAACACCTTTGACCAATACTTCGTCATTCTCGCTATCAACATAATCTTGACGACTTGCTCCTGCTTTACCTACTATTGCTTGGGTAAAATAATCATAGGTTCCTGAGAGTTTATCGGGGCCATAAAGGGTTAAGGGACGGTTGGGATAATTGGCATCAATCTGGTTCCATTGTTTAATATAATCTTGGGCTGAGGGTTCCCACATCGTTTTTAATTGTGTTACACTTAAAGACTCTGTCCAAGTATTTTTGGGGTTAACCACAACGGTAATGGCATCAAAGGCAATAGGGAGTTCAATATAGCGAACTTCTTTGTTATTACAGGCTGTCATTTCCTCAGAGGAAATGGGACGAGATGCAGCATTTACATCAGTTTCTCCGGCACAGAATTTTTTAAACCCTCCTCCAGTCCCGGAAAAATCTCCCTCAATTTTAATCTCTTTAATCCGTTGATTCGCGGCTTGAGTTTTGTAACTATTCAGGACAGCTTCAGTGATAGGATAAACGGTACTAGAGCCATCAATTTTAATCGGTTGTATAGCAGTGTCTGGTATGGAAGCACAAGCTGAGAATAGGGCAATAGAGGTCAAAACTATTCCCCATGTTTTCCCCTTAAACCCTAGCTCGAAGTTGGTTATCTTCATTACGTTTCCTCAATTAAATGCAAAAAATTGTCAATTACTATTAGGCTTTGAAAATTATCCTCGGCTTTATCACAGTTTGTCTAAACTTTTTGGGATTAAGCTCTTGAAACAGACTTAGTTTAATGCTATGGCCGAGAACCAAAGGCTAAATTTAACAAAAAATTTAGAAAGGAATTTTTATGAATAAAACCCTTAAATCATTAGGATTTTTAGTTTTCTTAACCTAATGTTTACCATAAGTTGCTAGATTCTGCTCTAAGATTTGTGTGAGTTTACTTAACTAACAAAACATTCTATGTTCAAGACTATCTCATCGAGCAAACGCACCATAATATCCTCACTATCAATTTTTACTTTAGCTGTTAGTTTAGGGGCTTGTGGTGGTGCGCCTAAAACTGATACCACCGCCTCCCCAGAAGCCAGCCCCGCAGAGGGAGGGACAGGCACCGAAACCGCCGCCGCACCAGAATTAAAGCCCCCCTTAGAAGGCAATGTGTCTCTGACGGGTGCGGGTGCTTCTTTCCCCGCGCCTTTATATCAGAACTGGTTTGTGCAACTTAACAAAGAAGTTCCTCAACTTCAAGTCAACTATCAGTCTGTAGGAAGTGGGGCCGGCGTTGAACAGTTTACGGCGGGAACCGTTGACTTTGGGGCCAGTGATGTGGCCATGAAGGATGAAGAAATTGCCAAAGTGAGTAAAGGAGTCTTAATGCTGCCTGTCACCGCAGGAAGTATCGTCTTCGCCTATAACTTACCTGGAGTAGAAGGATTAAAACTTTCCAGAGAGGCTTATGTGGGAATTTTTGATGGCAGTATCACCAAATGGAATGACCCCAAAATCGCCGCAACTAACCCAGGTGTAACCTTACCTGACGAAGCCATTACCGTTGTTCACCGTTCTGATGGTAGCGGCACCACCGGAGTCTTTACCAAACACCTCAGTACCATCAGCAAAGAGTGGGAAACCGCCATTGGCCAGGGTAAAAGTGTGGAATGGCCCACCAGCAAAGGTAAATTTATCGGCTCTAAAGGAAATGAAGGGGTAACGGCTTCTATCCAACAGAATCAAGGGTCAATCGGTTATGTTGAATATGGCTATGCCAAGAATAATGACTTAACCATGGCAACCCTAGAAAATGCGGCGGGTAAATTCATTGAACCCAGTGATGCAGCCGCCTCAGCAACCCTAGATGCTGTTACCTTACCTCCAGATTTACGGGCCTTTATTACGGACCCTGAAGGAGAAGCTTCCTATCCCATTGTTACCTATAGTTGGCTTTTAGTTCCTAAAACCTTTGATGATCCTCAAAAAGCGATCGCCATGGAAGCCATGATTCAATATGCCTTAACCACCGGCCAAGATCAAAGTGCAGCCCTTGGTTATGTGCCTTTACCTCCTAGTGTGAGAGAAAAAGTAGCAGCCGCAGCTGATGTAATTTCCCCCGATTTTCAAATCAAACTTAACTAATTGCTGACATGATTAGTTAAGGGAATTCTTAACAAAAAGTCTGGAGGTCAGAAGTTATGGGAAATGTTTACCCTGCTCCTGACTCTTGAGAACCCCTCTTTTCTCCTCACCTTTCTCTGTAAATTATTGTTGTTTCTTTAAGCAAAAAATTGCTAAACCTATCGTGACTGCAACACCTTCTAGACGACAAACCGGAGTGGGCTTTCGTCCCCACACGGAAAAAACCTTTGATACAGGGTTTGTTTGGTTAACCTTAGCCTTTGCCCTGACCATTGGTCTAATTTTACTTTCCATTGCTATTATTATTACTTGGCGAGCCTGGCCAGCGATTCAAACCTATGGCTTAGGCTTTCTCTTTAGTAGTTCCTGGAACCCTGTTAAGGGACGGGAAGAATTTGGGGCCTTACCTGTTATTTATGGAACCTTAGTTAGTTCCTTAATTTCCCTAGTTATTGCCATTCCGTTAGGCATTGGTACAGCACTTTTTTTGAGTGAAAATTTCATTCCTTTAAAGTTCCGAACGCCCCTAGTTTTTCTCGTAGAATTATTAGCGGCTATCCCCAGTGTTGTTTATGGACTCTGGGGTATTTTTGTCTTAATTCCCCTGGTTAACCCCATTGCTGTATGGCTGCACGATTATTTAGGATGGATTCCTATTTTTAGTACCCCTCCTGCGGGCGGCCCTGGAATGTTTCCAGCAGGTATTGTCTTGTCCATCATGATTTTACCGATTATTACTGCCATTTCCCGTGACTCTTTAGCCTGTTTACCCCCTGATTTACGACAAGCTTCTTTAGGGTTAGGTGCAACTCGTTGGGAAACCATTTTTCGTGTCCTCATTCCCGCCGCTTTCTCTGGTATTGTTGGGGGCATTATGTTAGCTTTGGGTCGTGCGATGGGAGAAACCATGGCTGTTACCATGATTATTGGTAATGTCAATAGAATTAGCGTTTCTATCTTAGAACCTGCGAATACAATTTCTTCTCTTATTGCTAACCAATTTGCTGAAGCATCAGGAATGCAGGTTGCAGCCTTAATGTATGCTGGTTTAGTGTTAATGATATTAACTTTTGTGGTTAATATTATAGCTGATTATATTGTGAGTCAAGTCAAAGCCAAATATTAATAGGTTAATGTCTGACCATTGCCTATTTGCTGTCCCCTAGCTTCTTTCTCATTCAATCATGGAATCTCAAGAATTAAGTCTGAAAAAAAAGCCCACTAGCCCCCGTTCCCTTATTAATAGCTTCTGGACGGGAATCGCTTCTCTCTGTATGATTATTACCCTAATTCCTCTGTTTGCTGTCTTAGTTTTTGTGACACTTCAGGGATTTAGAAGAATTAATTTTGACTTATTTACTCAGTTACCGCCCCCTCCTGGACTCTCGGAAGGAGGCATTGCCAATGCAATTATTGGGACTTTAATTACTGTAGCCATTGCCACATTGATTGCTGTTCCTATTGGGGTTTTAGCTGCGGTTTATCTCTCGGAATTTAGTGAGGGAAATCAAATCGCTTATTGGGTACGTTTTGCTACCAATGTGTTAAGTGGAGTCCCTTCTATTATTGCGGGGGTATTTGCTTATGGTTTATTAGTGGCATCAGGAATTGTAGGATTTTCCGCCATTGCCGGGGGTGTTGCGCTCTCGGTTTTGATGTTACCAACTATTATTAGAACGACGGATGAGGCTCTACAAATTGTTCCTCAAGATGTGCGCTGGGCCGCTTTTGGTATCGGAGCTTATAAGTATCAAACCGTCTTAAAAATTGTCCTTCCGGCGGCAATTCCTTCAATTTTAACGGGTGTTACTCTAGCGGTTGCCCGTGCTGCGGGAGAAACTGCTCCCTTAATTTTTACTGCCCTTTTTTCCAACTTTTGGCCCAGTCCCCCCCCCAAAGGACTGTTAGAACCCATCGCCACCTTATCCGTGTTAGTTTATAACTATGCCATTGTGCCGTTTAAACCACAACAGGAATTGGCTTGGGCAGGGTCTTTAATTTTAGTGTTGTTAGTGTTAATTACGAGTGTCACGGCTCGCTGGGCAACTCGTCAGAAGACTTATTAATTGTGAGACAAAATTGAGGAGGAAATTGAACATTTTCAGGAGTAAATTAAGATGGAAAACCTAGAACAAGAAATTTTACAAGTTACCACAGAAAAGACGGTCTTTAGTTTAGACCATGTGGATATTTATTATGGCAGTTATCGCGCTGTTCGTGATGTTACTTTTACCATTCCTAAAAATCAGGTAACAGCTTTTATTGGCCCTTCTGGTTGTGGAAAAAGTACCATTTTACGCTGTTTAAATCGACTCAATGATTTAATTGATAGCTTTCACCTTGATGGCCAAATTAACTATCATGGACAAAATCTTTATGCCCCTGATATTGACCCCATTGAAGTGAGAAAACGCATCGGGATGGTGTTCCAAAAACCTAATCCTTTCCCTAAAACTATTTATGATAATGTTGCCTATGGTGCCAGAGTTAATAACTATAAAGAGAACTTAGATGAGTTGGTAGAAACTTCTTTAAGACGGGCTGCTTTATGGGATGAAGTCAAAGATAAATTAGGAGAAAGTGGCTTCTCTTTATCAGGAGGACAACAACAAAGACTCTGTATTGCTCGTACCATTGCGGCTCAACCAGAAGTTGTGTTAATGGACGAACCTTGTTCTGCATTAGACCCCATTTCTACCTTAAAAGTAGAAGAATTAATGCACGAATTAAAGGAAAATTATACCATCGTCATTGTCACCCATAATATGCAGCAAGCCACCCGTGTTGCTGATAGGACGGCTTTCTTTAATGCTGAGGCAACGGATAAAGGCAGTAAGGTCGGTTTTCTGGTTGAATATGATAATACTGAGGTAATTTTTGGCAATCCTAGTCAACAGGATACTAAGGATTATGTCAGTGGACGTTTTGGTTAAACTTGGGCAGATTTTTGTTACTAATTACTAGAGGTTGAAGGTAGGAAAATGATGACTGATATTGCAACAGAAACCGTTTTAAGGACTCAGAATCTTAATGTTTTTTATGGGTCTAATTTAGCTGTTCGGGATGTTTCCTTAGACATTCCTCAAAATAAAGTAGTGGCTTTTATTGGCCCTTCTGGCTGTGGAAAAAGTACCGTTTTGCGGTGTTTTAATCGCATGAATGATTTGATTCCTATTTGCAGAGTTGATGGAACAATCACCTATCATGGCAAGGATATTTACGCCAATAAAGTTGACCCTGTAGACTTGCGTTGTCGTATTGGGATGGTATTTCAAAAACCCAACCCTTTCCCCAAATCAATTTATGAAAATATTGCCTTTGGTGCGCGATTAAATGGCTTTAAAGGGGACATGGATGAATTAGTTGAAACCTCCCTAAAAAAAGCGGTTATTTGGGATGAAACCAAAGATAAATTACAGCAAAGTGGCCTTGCTTTATCAGGGGGACAACAACAAAGATTATGTATTGCGCGAACCATTGCTGTGAAACCTGACGTTATTTTAATGGATGAACCTTGCGCGGCTCTTGACCCCATTTCTACCCTAAAAATTGAAGAATTAATTCATGAATTGAAGCAAGATTACACCATTATTATTGTCACCCACAATATGCAGCAAGCCTCACGGGTATCAGATTTAACGGCTTTTTATAATGCAGAAGCTACCCCAAAAGGCGGTAAAGTGGGCTATTTAGTGGAATATGATCATACTGAAGTCGTTTTCCAAAATCCCGCCCAAGAATCTACCAGAGATTATGTGAGTGGAAGATTCGGTTAAATCGGTTAAAAATTGAGCGCAAATATCAATTCAAAAAGCCTAAATTCGTAGGCTTTTTTTCTATAAAAATCTTTATTTTTGGCGGCAAATAAGAGCGGGTTATGCTGCATAAGAACACAACCCGCCATCAACAAAAAAGATCATTATGGTCCAATTTTATCCTTGAGGCTTGTTCTGTGACTGAGCCAACTGCATTGCACGCATCAAATTATCCAAAGCATACTCTAAATGAACCCCGGCATCGACAGCAACCCATCCCTCTTCTGTGAGATGTCGCCATTCAAAGTGTAAATGGGGCCCCGTTGAGTATCCGGTACTACCAACCCGTCCAATGACCGTACCCTGTTCCACCGATTCTCCAGGCTGAACATAGATTTCCGATAAGTGGGCATAAAGAGACTCTTGAGTGCCTTCTAGGTGGCGTAGCGTGACCGCTAACCCATAACCCCCTAACCAGTCAGCATTTAGCACTTCTCCCGCATAGGCTGCTAAAACTGGTGTGCCAAGAGGTGCGCCAATATCAGTCCCATTGTGCATTCTTCCCGTACCAGCAATGGGGTGAGTCCGCCAACCAAAAGCCGACGTAATACTTGCTACCACAGGTAAGGGGAAAATTAAGTCAGTACGACCTTGGGGCGTTCCTGTCGCGGCAGCATACATTGAAGCTGCCCGATTGTAACGAGGAATTGGCTCTAGGGCAATAGAAAACCCTTGTCGGGCAATGGGTTGTAAACTCACCACCTGCTCTGAAGAAACAGGACGATTTTTAATCCGAAGGGGTTGCACTTGGAGAGGTGCAGAACCAAGCCCCTGAGCAACGGCAACCGTAACGGGGATAGTTTGTCGGCGACTGGCTAAGGTCACACGACGAGGTGCTATCGGTTGGGCAAGGGTTGGAGTAGGCTGGTTTCTCGCCACTGGGCCACAACTCACCCGTAATAACTGACCATTGTTGGCAACGGTTTGACATCCCGTAGAACGTTCCGTTAGCACGACTGAACCGGGAGATGTTGCCCGTTGACTTGGCACCTTACCGTAAGAGGTCGTATCAATGTAACTATTCTGACCCTGAATGGTAACAGAGGGGGCTAACTGAATGGTTTGAGGTTGGGAAATAACCGGATTAATAGACGAGGAGCTATCACTTTTAGCGGTTGCTGGGTCTAGAATTTTAGGGGCAGAAAGTTTAACTTTCGGAGCCGCTGTTTCTTGACGAGGGGAAATGGAAGGTTTGGGCGCAACTTTCGGTTCTTCCGGCTTAAATTGGGTTCTTTGTAGGGTGGGCTTGGTTTGAGTCGCACCACTAGGAACCACATAGGGCGAGGCTTTAGGGATTTTGACCGGACTGGGGGAAATGGCTTCGGGTTTCGTTACAGGGGCAGGACTCTCAGGAATTACCAAAGTTTCCGTCAAGGCAAACGCTTGCGTCCACCCCAACCCACTGCTGATAATACCCAGTCCTCCTAGAAGACTCATTCCTTGTTTCAGCCAAGGTGATACCTTGGGTCTGTTTCTCTTACTTGATTCGAGGGAAGATTGTTGATTCATTTCCGTCTCACTTCTCACAATTCACGACTTATTAAGGCATGATAACGAATTCTGGAACAAATCACTTACCTAATTCATAATGGTTAGGTTAAGGAAGGGATAAAAATCACGGGAATTTAGGAAGAACCATGACAGGATATCAATAATTATGAATTCATCAAAGTTCCCTTTAAATGACCAAGGCTAACCTAGAAACAGAAAAAACCAGCATTTCAACCTCTTTTGGTACTTCCCCCGCAACACCAGTGACCACCGAGCCTTCGCCCTTTTGTTTTACTAATTTTGCAACTTCTCAACAAGCTACTTTATTTCAGAATCTTAAGAAGGATCAATTTAGTGGTCAACTCCATTTACAAGATATTGACACTCCCCGACCTAAAGGTGCGGGGATTCTTCAATCAACGACCCGTCTTGCTGATGCAGGATTTCTCCAACAAAAGTAGAGGACAAATCTCCTGAATCGTTCGGATCTAAGATCCAGGTTCCGACATGACCTGCCGTACCCAAGGCTCGATTTAAAATGTTTTTTGCTGCGTTATAATCTCTATCTAATTGACATCCACAAGTACAAATATGAGTTCTTGTAGATAATGATTTTTTAACCACAGCATTACAGTTAGAGCAATTTTGTGAAGTATAGGCAGGGTTGACAGCAATAGTTATTCTTCCCATTTTTCCCCCAAAATACTCTAACCACTTTCTAAATTGATACCAACCAGCATCATTAATTGACTTGGCTAAACAGTGGTTTTTAACTAAGTTTTTTATTCTCAAATCTTCATAGGCTACCAAATCGTTAGATTGGATTACGCAACGAGCTAGTCTCTTAGCGTGTTCTTCACGTTGCCTACTTATTTTGAGATGTTTACGTCCAAGTTTATTAATAGCTTTTTTACGGTTGGTTGAGCCTTTATTTTTACGAGAAACATGACGTTGATAAAACTTCAATCGTTTCTCACCTTGACGATAAAATCTAGGGTTAGGTTCATTTTTTCCCTGGGAATCAGTATAGAATTCCTTTAAACCAACATCTAAACCAATAGTTTTATGAGTTGGCAGCAATTCCTCTTTAATATCAACAGATATGCAAAACTGGCAATAATAACCGTCTGCTTTACGAACTAACCTAACCCGCTTGATTTTATCTTCAGAGTAAAAAGCTAAATCCCAGGTTCCAATTAACTTGAGTTTACCAATTCCTTTTTTATCAGTAAACTCAATATGTTTGGGATCTAGAAGTTTCCAGCCACTGGTTTTATACTCGACGGAACGAGCATTTTTCTTGAATCTCGGATAACCTTTTTTCCCCCTGATTTGCTTTTTACAATTATCAAAAAATCTAGCAATTGACGACCAACATCTTTCGACGGAAGCTTGGCTTGCATGAGAGTTTAAGTCTTTGACAAAAGGAAATTCAGAACGTAGTTTTGTATTGTACCGATAAAGTTCCGCACGGCTAACGTTTTTACCGTCTATCCAATGCCGTAAGCATTTATTACGGACAAATTGAGCGGTTTTGATGGCTTCGTCGATGGCTTGATACTGCTGGATTTTTCCTTTGAGCTTGAATTCGTAAACTATCATTTGACGCAAGACTTGTGGGCGTAAACTCAGTATAACATAAAATATTGAGACTGTGCGCCGTCAACGGCGGGGAGCCTGCACCCCTAATTTTCTGGTCAGGGCCAAGAATCCAGAATTTATTTATATTTGGGACGAATTATTTATGCTAAAGGAGGAGTTCATGCTGTCAGACGTTGGCGGAGAAATGTGATGCAATATTGTCCCCAAATCGCTGCAATTGGCTTTAAGGTGATCGCCATTCAACAAGATATCGCTGTGGCTCTGGGTAATAATCATCCGATTAGTTGGGATTATGTCTCAACGGGAATTAATTCCTTGTGGAAACGGGATCTCCTAATTTAAAAAATTTTCCTAAAAACTTGGGTTATACTGTTAAACGCTTGTGTTAACTCATCTGGGTTTATGAATACAGACACTTTCTTTCAACTGTTACAGCAAAGTTTCCACATCGGAGTGGGAGCCACTGCTGCCCTGTTAGAAACCCTTCAAGATCCTCAAAAGCGATCAGAAACTCTCTCAATTCTGCAAACTCAGATGTCGGAAAAAACTCAAGAATGGGCGGAAAAAGGCGAGATAACTGAACAAGAAGCCCGTCGCTTGCTTGATCAATGGTTGAATCAGTCAAATCGCCCTTCCAACCCTAGTCAATCTTCAAGCTCTTCCATCTCAACCAAGGGCAATGTTGACTCAGAAATTCAACAGTTGACAGAACAGGTGATGGCCTTACGGCGGGAACTTGAAGAACTACGGCAAAAATAGTCTAGTCATTATCCCAATTTTCTGACCCGATCAGATCTCCAATGCGATCGCGTAATAAGTATTCAAATCTTTCCAGTTCACTTTCTACGCAAACCCATTCTCTCGCAGGAATATAGTCGCATAAGATATAAATGGGCTGTTGGCGACTGATTGCGCCGCGATCAACTAGCTGGCGTGCTTCTTCTTGTAGAATATCAATGGAATAGTTGGGACGATGGGGAGCAGGAAGTGTGTGAGTATTCATCAGAACAATACCAAACCAGTGTGAACATTAAGTCCTTATATACTTAGAATAATCCAATTTTGCTGCCAAATGTGTCAAGATTTTTCGTGTTACCTATTACATTTTCTAGGTATTATTGTCACAAATTTAATAAATTTATGCTTTTCTTAATAATCTAGGGTAATTATCAGTAATAATGCTTACGTTCCTTGGTCAGATTACGTTTTTTTCAATCTATTATGAGAAAAACTCAAGAGAAGAGTCGCCATCAATATTTATCCCTCACCCATCAATCATATATTGTCAGAAAATCAACACAATTGAAGTCCTAGACTGGGTGACTAAGACTTCACTCGCTTTTTCAAAGTTTATCTGTGACAATTGTTTTAGTGGCTTATCTAACAATCAAACTATTGTAGGAAATGACGATTTTTTCAAAGAGTTTAAAGATTAGTCATTATCCCAATTCTCACAAGCGATCAGATCTCCAATCTGATCCCGTAGTAAATATTCAGATCTTTCTAATTCACTTTCCACACAAACCCACTCGCGGGGAGGAATGAACTCACAGAGAACATAAAGGGGTTGCTGACGACTAACTGTTCCCGTTTCCACTAACTGACGAACTTCATCTTTGATCATGCTAATAGTGTAATTGGTTGAAGCAGGAGAGGGTTTAAGAGTAGTAAGGCTCATAGAAATCTTCCAAGTGACTAAGGAGGCTTAATGTTTACTATAAACCAATTGCCCTAAATAATAAACTCCAATCTTGCTGTAACAAGGAATACATTTTTATATTTATCTTCTGAAGTCTTGCTATATCAGGCTTTGCAGAATATTAAGAAATATTACGAAAGTCAGGAAGGGGTAACTTGGATAATGAGTAGGGAGAAGTAGGAGAGAGTAAGGTGAGGGCGATCGCCAAGATCTCGATAGATTTTTTCTTCAGCTTGAGTCGCCCGTTCAACAATCCAGGCCTTGTCTAATAGATTTAGCTTTTGTAAGATCGTCCATACTTCATTGTAGACTGAACTTACCTTTAATAAGACCACCACATCCGCCCAGGTTAACACTTCTTCTAACTCAGCCACCCTATAGAGGGCAGGAAGGATAGCCAAACGTTGAGAACGAAGGGTGAGAGGTATTCCTAAGACAGAAGCGACTGCCATAGGAGAACAGACCCCAGGCACAGTTTTGATGACCACTTGAGGATAAGTTGCAAGGAGAGTTTGGGCGAGGTAAGTAAAGGTACTATAAAAGCTCACATCCCCCTCACAAGCAAAGGCGACATCAACACCTTGCTGAAGATAGCCCCAGACATCAATAGCAGCCTGTTTCCAGGCCTGTTGTAACCTGGCCTCGTCTTGGACATAGGGAAAGATCAGGGGGAGTTTTTTTTGTTGGGAACTCAGCCAAGGGGAGATAATTTGTTCAGCCAAACCTGGTTGATGATTGATACCGGCCGGAAAAGCAATCACCGAAACTTTTTGTAATAATTTTAGCCCTTTAATCGTTATCAGTTCAGGATCACCTGTTCCCACACTGATCCCATAAAAAATACCAATGGATTCTCTCATGTATGATTAATTTCAAAGTATTGCGGTTTGGGGCATTGCCCCTACAGAAAAATATTACGGTATGTTGAGAAATATTTAAAATTTGTAGTTTTTTAGTACAGGAATCCGAGAGACATGATAACGTCTATGGTGATGAATAAACAGGTTGCACTCAAGCCAGGAGGATATTTTTGATGATGGAAACCGCTAACGTCGATCACTCCCTTGCTCAAGAAAACATTCGGGACTATGTTGCTCAGCTACAACTACACATGGCACTACAAGCGAAAAATTTAGTTCCTACCCTAACCCAAAGTAATGATCCTCGACAGCAATTACTCCACGAAACCCAAGCAACTGTCGAAAAGCTGGTTTCTCGTCAACGTCTTTAAGTTTAGATTTTTTTTAGCAATTATTTTTGAAGAAATAGGTTAGGTATAACACTGTATCTAACCTTTTGGCATTGAAAAAATATCGATAAAGTTATGAAGAAGTTAATCGGTTAAGGATTTCAATAATTTGAGATTGTTGTTGACTAATTTTCTCTTGTATCTCTACTTGTCTTTCTTTAATTGTCGTCTGTTTTTCCGATAAAGTTGCTAATTGATGATAATAATCAGCTTGTATTTCGTAAAAGCTAGACTGTGCAGCCGCAATTCTTCCCATGTATTGATATAATTGACTACGATCTTTTTCCCATTGTTGATAGGCTTTTTTTCTTTCTGCTTTATCTTCTGCTATAGTATTTGCTAAAGCTTCAATCACTTTAGCATTAGACGCAATTAACTGTTTAAGTTCTTCATCTGACATTTTTCGATTCCTTCAATTTCAACTTAAGGAAATTGCTTATTTATAATTAGGGAAATAAGTTTCGTTAATGTTGAGTTGAGTATTGATTGTAATTATAGCTTGTCTCATGTATGAATAATACTGTACTCGAAAAAGTTCGGATTATATTGGTAGAACCAGCAGGCCCCTTAAATGTGGGGTCAGTAGCGCGAGTGATGAAGAACATGGGATTAAATCAATTAATATTAGTAAATCCCCATTGCGATCGCCTGAGTGAAGAAGCAAGACGCATGGCTGTTCATGGCCTTGATGTGTTAGAACAAGCCACAGAAGTTAACAGTTTACCGGAAGCCTTGCAAGGATGTCAGCGCATTATTGCCACCACCGGGCGATCGCGTTCCCTCTCCACCACCTTTGAAACACCACGGGAAGCCTTACCCTGGTTATTAATAGAAACCCTGACAACTGCTTTAATATTTGGCCCTGAAGATCGGGGTTTAAACAACGATGAACTCAACTATGCTCAGCGTTTTGTCTCCATTCCCGCCAACCCTGAATATCCTTCCTTAAATCTAGCGCAAGCGGTGGCTGTCTGTGCCTATGAACTTTACCAAGCAGCACAAATTCACACAGAAACCCCCTTATCATCAATTGATGAATCTGCCTCTTTTGAAGTATTAGAAGGCTATTATCAACATCTTACGGCAGTTTTGCTAAAAATTGGTTATCTTCATCCCCATACGGCTAATGCCCGTCTGGAAAAATTCCGTAGACTCTATCGTAAAGCTAACCTGACAACAGAAGAAGTGGCAATGTTGCGGGGAATTTTGAGACAAGTTGATTGGGTTTGGCAACTTTTACCCCCAGTTGAGAGTCACCAAGGCAAGCAACCCTAACTTTTTGTTGAATCACGAACCAGCTAGAAGATTTTGAGGTTGTCAGTTACGCACTCATCAATCACACACTATGCAGAAGATTCAGACAATAATGATCATACTTTTATCGCCTCCTCATTCTCTAAAAAATCATTCTCAAGATAGATGGAAACTCCTGTGCTAAGAAACACAAAATTTGCAGTACATTAAATAATCATTGGCTCATTAACACATAGTAATTTGTATCATAAGGAACATTAATCATGCCCCGTCGAACTGCTGATTCTTCTAAAACTAAGCTATCATCTCGCCGTGCTGTTAATAGTAATAAGGGTAGTCAACGAGTAACCGTTGTATCAGGAGCAAAGCGTTCCCCTGGGGCCAATAATACAGAAGAATCATCGACCCTAATGGTTGAGCGTCAGGGGGTAGATTCTCAGAGAAAGTCCCGTCAAGGGGATAAAAAACGTTCCCCCAATCTGTTAACTTCCCTGTTATTGTACTTGCTTCGTATTGGGATTGCAGGGGTAGGTATTGGGGCGATCGCGGGAACCACTTTGACTATTTTCAATCCTACAGGAATTTTAGGTACTTATTTTAAGACTACTCAAGTTGCTACTCCTCCTGAAGAAAGTCCATCAACTCCCGAACCAAAAGTAACAGCGATTCAAGAGACAACTATTCCTGTCAGTCAAGAGTTAACGGATCTCAAAGCTAAATTACAAACTATTGCGACAAAATATCCTAAAATTAAGCCGCAAGCTTGGTTTATTGATTTAGATAATGGGGCCTATGTGAGCTTAGATGGATCGACACCTATTCCTGCGGCCAGTACCATTAAAGTTCCGGTTTTAGTCGCTTTTTTTGAAGAAGTGGATAAGGGAAATATTCATCTCGATCAAATGCTGACAATGGATAAATCTATCATAACCAGTGGTTCCGGTGATATGCAGTATATGCAGGTTGGGAAAAAATTTACCGCCTTAGAAGTGGCGACTAAAATGATTATTATTAGTGATAATACGGCCACTGATATGTTAATTCGGCAAATTGGCGGTAAAGAAGTTCTTAATCAAAGGTTTAAAGAATGGGGATTAACTCATACAGTTATTAATAATCCTTTACCTGATTTAGAAGGAACTAATACCACCAGTTCAGAAGATTTAGCCAAACTTTTAGCGAGAGTTGAACGGGGAGATTTTATCAGTCCGAGATCCCGCGATCGCCTCTTAGGTATTATGGAAAAAACAAAAACTAGAACTTTACTACCTCAAGGGTTAGAAAAAGACGCTAATATTGCTCATAAAACTGGTGATATTGGGATAATTTTAGGGGATGTTGGCATTATTGATATTCCCACGGGTAAACGTTATATTGGGGCAGTATTTGCCCAACGCGCTTATAATGATCCAGCAGGTCGTGCTTTAATTCAAGAATTTTCTCGAACGGTTTATCAACACTTTAAATATTATCAACCTCGTCCTGTTCCTAAACAAGTAGAAAATAAGCCTCAACCTAAACCAAATAATTCTAATCAATCTGACAATAAACCTCAACCTCAAGAAAAACCGAGTAATCCTAATCAGTTAGGGATATAAATAAAGTAGGAGCAATTCATGAATTGCTCCGAGAAAACATTGTTAAAAAGCAGCTTCAATATAATCTAATAAGGTTAATTTATAACCCTGCCATTCTAGAGATTCACCTATGTTAATGGTAATATTTTCTTGGTTTAAAGATTTTTTCGGGCAAGGTTTATAATGAACTAAAGCCACATCAAACCGACAGGGAAAATCGGCAAACTGGGGATATTCTCCTAAAAAATAATCGGCTGTTTGCCTAATTTTAGCTTGTTTTTGTGCGGTAATTGACAAGACTCCCCCACTATCCCAATTACGACTTTGACGGGTTTTGACTTCGACAAAAGCCACCACACAAGGGTTATAATGTTGAGCAATAAGGTCAATTTCTCCCCAAGGCGATCGCCAACGCTGTTTCAAAATTTGCCAACCTTGGGTAATTAACCATTGACCCACAAATTGTTCGCCAATTTGACCAATTGATGTCATAAAATTGGTGTAAAGTAGATTAAGAGACTATTATTCAGAAAGTGTTAATCGAAATTATGAAGATAATGATCCCTAGAACTTTTTATTATAAACGATTATTCCTAATAATTACTTATGTATTGATTTCTTTCCTATTGTTAGCACAGATTGAACCTGCTTGGGCAGTTAATTATAGTCAACAAAATTTAGTGGAAAGAGATTTTTCGGGTCAAGATTTACGGGATGCTATTTTTGATCATGCTAACTTAAGGGGAGCTAATTTCAGCCATGCAAACTTACAAGGAGTTCGCTTTTTTTCCGCTAATTTAGAATCCGCTAATTTTGAAGGAGCAGACTTAAGATTTGCTGATTTAGAGTCAGCAAGATTAACAAAAGTTAACTTTACCAATGCAATTTTAGAAGGAGCATTTGCCACTAATACCTTATTTAGTAGCACAACAATTATTGATGGGGCAGATTTTACCGATGTTTTGTTACGTCCTGACGCAGAACAAAAATTATGTACAATTGCGAAAGGAACTAATCCAATAACGGGAAAAAATACAAAAGATACTTTATTTTGTCCTTAGAAATATTGAAGACAAAAAATACATAATTTTACTTAAGATAACGCACAGAAATTTCATTGATTTTTAACTTAGTGCTTTTTTCGAGTGGCTTAATTCTCAGTTTTCGAGACAGATAATCTGCTAAGAATAATCCTAACCCAATACGCTGAACCCGAAAGTTTAAGCGAAACCACCAATCTTGAAATCGAATTTTTTGTTCCATTGATGGTGTCACTTCTAGATGAGGTAAACCACTCAATTCATACCCTCTATCTTGAAGTAAAGGTGCAATTTTTGACTCAACTAATTGAATTTCATGCTCGGACATTTTCTTGCGCCACTGTTGTATAAATTTAGCATCCGGTAAATCGTAGGTTGTATCCTGGGCATAATTCAACATGGCTTGATCATATTCTAAGCCCATAAAATGACAAATATGTGTCAATATTTGCGCTGGGTTTGTAATAAGATCTTCATAGGTAACTTCAATATATCTATCAGGGGTAATTTGTGTTTTGAGTTGATTCCATAAACATTCAGCATCTAGCCAACGTTCTACTCCTGTCCAAACATTACCAGACCATCCCATACCTATACAAGAACGAGCGACATCCCTACCATCTCGAATTAAATGAATAAAACGGGCATCTGGCCAAATTTTAATTAGTCTATCAAAATGACGGTGAACAGTTGCACCAACAAGTTTTTTATGATCTCGCTCTAATTGCTGTTTTAAAAAGCTATTAACCAATTGAAAATAATCTAAACTTCGATCAATGGCAAAATTTCTCCCTTGAAAAACCCGGTTAGTTTCTAGCCATTCATAGTACCGATCAAGTTCAGGAAACTTCCCATCATCTTCAACTTGATCTACTACATATTCAAATTCTTGACACCAAGAGATTTGGGAATGGTGAGAGAGCATTAGCCTAAGAACAGTTGTTCCAGAACGCTCGGCACCGACAAGAAAAATAGCTTGTCTAATTACAGTCATAGAAATTTGTGGTAGAACCTTATTGCTTTGATATCGGAGAAACTCTGATTAGGGAAATTATATTTTAATTTTGCCGAGTTGGCTATAAGTCCTGATGGATGTTTTTTGTTTTTGCATTACCAATCCAGCTATACCCCCAGATACAAGAGTAAAAATTGGGTTAAACATCGCGTTCAGAGTGCAGTCTAACATATACAAGACAATTATAACTGACAGAACAGCAGCCGGTGCTATTTTGGGATGAAACCATAAGCGAGCAGGATAGCCTGTCCAAAAAAAACTTAATGCGGGGAGCAACGAAGAAGCGTATAAACTAATTAAACCAACATAGCCCTTAGTACCATAAGTAATGATCCATAAACTATCAGTAACCGACACACTTACTAATTGACCTTCCCAGTTATAATCATATACGCGATTGCGTCCCCATCCTCCCCAACCAAAAACTGGTCTTTCAAGAGCTTTTTTTACCAGTAACTCTTCATTCGCTAATCTAAATTCTAAAGAACCGGCTCGATCTGGGCCAGCTATATTAGAGATTGTAGACAGTAATGGTTGAGCTTTTTGAACAGTCATGTTGCCACTAGATGCCAAACATAAGTATAGTGAGATTCCTATAATCAGCATTAATAAAGCAGTAGAATTACGAAACCATTTAGCTGTGAAAAGAATTATAATTCCATAAGCAAAATAAGCGTATCCCCCAGTAGATTTAATTAAGATAAGTGTAATTATTAATGTTAACACTAACCAATTGATAGGAATGTTCCAAACTTTCTCAAGAACGTTCCCTTGCCACAACCACATTCCAATTAATGTTGCTGACATCATCCACATTCCTACTTCAAGTCCATGTAGCATGAAAACTGTTGGTCTAAATCCCCCATATCGAATTGCTTGAACAAAACCGTATGAGTGATAACCATATACGATACGATGAAGTTGGGGACTCATTTTAATTTCATATAAACATAAGGGAACGTAGATTAATCCACTAATAAAAATTCCTATAGCTAACTGACGCAAACCAGAGAGATCATTAAAATAAATTCGACCCAAAAAATAGGGAAACCCATAACTAACTATCTGGTTTAATGTAGCTGAGAGTCCATCGTAAGCTCCTAAATCATTACTCATTGAGGAAAAAAATGGACAAATACACGCAATCACCATGGGGACATCAAGCCAACCAAACTTAAATGAGCGAAAGCGTTGACCATCGAAAAGAAACGTTGCCAGCAAAATTCCGTAACAGGTAGCTGATATCCTTGTGTAATCTGGAAGTCCTGGTAAAGCAAAACTTGCTCTTTGGGGTAAAAACAGCCAGGCTACTAAGAAACTGATGATGACTGCCCTCCTGGATGAAAATTTTGTAAAGATAGACAGGAGTATCGGCAACCAGGCTAACATAACCAGTTGAGGTGGAAGAATCATAAATTAGCCTCACTTCTTTGAGGTAGATTTTGCAATTTTTTAAGATTGATAGTACCTTTGATACCAAGAGACAAACCTTTCTAGCCCTACTTCTAGTGGTGTCTTAGGCTGAAACCCGACATCTCCCCTTAAATCGTCAATATCAGCATAAGTCATGGGAACATCCCCTGGTTGCATTGGTAAAAAGTTTTTCATGGCTTTTTTTCCTAAAGAATTCTCCAACATTTCAATAAATTTCAACAGTTCTACTGGCTGATTATTACCAATATTATAAACTTTATAGGCAACTCCTTCACCGGAGTCTAATGATTTAGGAATATGGTTCATCACTCTTATTATCCCTTCAACAATATCATCAATATAGGTAAAATCTCGTCTCATTTTACCATTGTTAAATACGTTTATCGGTTCACCTGCTAGGATGGCTTTGGTAAACATAAAATAGGCCATATCTGGACGACCCCAAGGGCCATAAACAGTGAAAAACCTGAGTCCAGTGGTAGGTAAACCATATAAATGACTATAACTATAAGCCATCAATTCATTGGCTTTTTTCGTGGCAGCGTATAAACTAATGGGATGATCGACATTATCCTCTGTTGAAAAAGGAATTTTCTTATTAGCTCCATATACAGAACTAGAAGAAGCATAGACTAAGTGTTTAATATTGCTGTGACGACAGCCTTCTAGGATATTAACAAATCCGACTAGGTTACTATCAACATAAGCATGAGGATTTTTTAAGGAATGACGAACACCTGCTTGAGCCGCTAAGTGAATAACATAGTCAAAATCGTTCTGAAAAAATAACTCTGAAATACTTGTTCTATCAGCAATGTCTAATTGGTAAAAACGGAACTCTTTGTTTGTTTCTATCTGCTCAAGGCGAGCTTTTTTGAGGGATACATCGTAGTAACTATTAATGTTGTCAATGGCAACAATAGTTTCGCCTCTATTTAGGAGTTTTTGGCTTAGGTGAAAGCCAATAAACCCAGCCGCACCAGTCACTAAAATTTTAGACACTTGTTTATGGTATTTTTAGGTCTTATTTATAAGACTTGTATTCATTCTATTTTATCTGATCTTTGTTTCACCTAACTCCCCATTTTTGGTGCGTTCTATAGCAGTATAAAGAGCAGCCTCAAAAAGAGTGGTTGCATCTTCCCATGTATAACTGGTTGCTGTTGTATAGGCTGCATCAGATACGACTTGCCATTGTTGATTTGACAAATTAATAATATCTATTATAGCTCTTGCCATGTCTTCAGGATCTTCTGGTTTAACTAATATACCACCACCCTTAGCAATTAGTTCAAGGGCAGCACCAGCAGGGGTTCCAATCACGGGAGTTCGACAAGCCATGGCTTCAAGAATCGGTAAACCAAATCCTTCTAAGCGACTAGAGAATAACCAAGCATCACAACTAGCATAGATATCCTTGATGGTTTCTTGGGAAGGTTGTTGAATGTACTTGGTGCCATAGGGCAAAGGTAAATTAGGGGAAATATCTTTTTGACCAAAGGCGATAAGGTGTAGTTGAGGTATTGTTTTTTGAGCTAAAGTGAATGCTTTTAGACTAATATCACATCCTTTCCAATCTAATGAAGAATACATTAGTCCCACGGTAGGGATTGACTGTTTACTACGTGGAGGAGCATTAAATTGCTTCATATCCACACTATTCGCTACCAGGGAAACTTGCTCATCTCCATAATCACTAAACATTAAATCCTTAAGCCATTGAGCGATAACAATTTTATGTAATGGAAGTAAATAAGTGGCTTTGACTCTGTTTATAGGTAAATAATCATGAAGTTCGTGATGTTGAATAAAGTAAATTTTAGTCCCTTTTTTTTGGGAAAGTTTCTCTACCCACTCGGCAGTTTCCCACCAAGTTGCTATTACCACATCACCATCAGGAAGATCAGAATCAACAATAGGACGTTGACTCTCTATAGTATGAACAATAACCCCTAGATCATTAAAGTAAGATGAAGAGTTGTTCTTAGGAGGAGTTAAAATTTTTCCTTTAATTAGTGAACGAAGTTGCTGACCCAGAGTTGGGTGAGCTTGAGGAAGGGAAGCAATAAAAACTTGATGTCCGCGTTTTTGTAAGTATTTGGCATAAATTGCTATAACACGAACTCCTCCTCGGATATTGGCACTGTTCTTAAGAATGAATGTAATTTTCATGACTTATCAAGGCTACTATCCTGAATTAGTTATGTTGGTTCATTGTACTGTTTTTTCAAATTTCGCCAATAGGAACCTAAGAAGGATCTTCCAAAATTTATTCGTATTTGTTTGACCAAACTAACGGGAGGTTTTCCATAAAAATTACCATAGTATTTTCCTTGCCCATAAATTGGTTCTTCTTGATCTAATCCTGCATTCATAAAACGCTCAATATCAATTCGCTGAAGATATTTTTCACGAGTTTTTTTTAAACGTTCTTCATGAACATTAGTATGAAAAACTGTCCAATTTTCATCTTCAATTTTACATAAAGTAAACATCTGATGCTTTTCCATATACCATTCAAGAGCTAATTCAAACACACCACGAGGATCTATAGCTTGAGAAGGATTTTGACTTCGGAAACCCGAAATAATATAATCACTAGCATATCCATAAATAGCTGACATGAGTGTGCTTCGTTTCATGAGAGAAAAATTATGACTGCATTTATGACTGAAATACCATCCAGGCCAAGCATCGTGATGTTTAGCGGCTCTATTAAATGAACCACCAATTGCAAAGACATCATCTCGCTCTAAATAATTGATCGATTCTTCAAGCCAATTCTCATAACCATTTCTATAGGGTAAGGTATCAATACGGAAAAGCAATACATAGGGTTTACTGGTAATCATCCAGGCAGTATAATCCTTAATGTATCCGCTGTGCTTTCCCTCTTTGTTATCTTGATGATCAGACTGAATAACTTGTAATTTGTCTATGACTCTCTCTTTGTATAATTGCCAGTATATATCCTGAGTTTGTGAATTACTACCACAATCTACAACAACAACTTCACCTGGTTTTCCCCCTAGAAAATTGAACCAGTCTTGGATAATATCGGCAAAGACAATGCCATCATTATAGTTGGCTGTTACTAGGGATATTTCGCTTAATATCTCGTTCAATGTACTCATTACCAATTTTCTCCAAATAAAGTTTCCAATTTACTGATTCCAGTGAGATAAGTCTCTAGCCAAAAACTCACTAAGTCTCTGGTTCGGTTCTCGAAAATATTCAAGCAACTTTTGTCGGGTTTCTGGTAGCATTGGTTGCGGTAAATATTCCTTTTCCATTTTTTGTTTATAAGGTAAATTAACAATAAAATTTTCATAGACCTGATCCCTGATTTTTTGTGGAAACAAGGTGGCTAAATTTTTTACGCCTGGAATTCTTTTGAGAGGCTCTGTCATACGAGAACGGAGGAACCATTTAGCGTGAGTTTTAGCTTCATTGGCAGCAATGGGTTCATTTTCTTGCATTAAGTCAACTTTATCATCAACTTCAAGAAAACGACATACTTCAGCTAAGGTACTTGCAATATTATTCAAGAAATCATCCATTATAATAAACAAAAAAGATTCTCTCGGGAATAACGGCAAGTATTGCTCTATTTGTAACATATAGTTACTACTATCAAGAACCATAGAGTCTCGATAAATTTTTTCTTCAAAAGTTTCTAAAATTTTCAATTGTATTTTTTTATTTTGCTGTCCTTTAATTTCTTGTTGATAATGTGAATAAGCTCGCGCAATTGGGTCTCGCATAATATAAATGAGCTTAACATTAGGCAGATTTTTTGCGATTCTCTCAGCGCAATTGGGAAACTGTGGATATCTTGTGTAAATTGTTGAAGCTTCTCCAGCAATTTGATGTGATTGCATTTCTTGAAATAACGAAGCATAACACTCTAATCCTTGATCATACTTGTTATCTCTGGCAAAAAATTCTGGTTCTTTTGGTTTACTCATATAAATCTGAGGATGACGAAACAAGTATTCATATAGTGTATTGGTGGCTGATTTAGCAGAACCAATAATAATAAAGTCGGGTAATCGCATTATTTCAACTCCTGATCTTTAATTTCCATAATGGGACTTGGTTACTTTTTCGAGTTAAAAGGAAGTAAAATTTTTGCCAAACAGCAATTTTTTAGATTGTTTGTTCACAAAATACTAGAAATAGAAATACCAAATCCCCCAAAGAAACGAACTGAGGAAAACCCTAAAATGAGGCTTACCAAAAACATGGTTAATTTAACGTCCTGTGAGATAGCTATAAGTTTTTCCCTGTATAGTCCATAATTGATTATACAGTAATTAGGCAAATCGTTAAGCATAATAACTATAATTACTCCCAAAATACCCCCAAGCTTAAAGCCGATCGGTAATCCCATTATCATAAAAATAGCCTTAGCAGAAGTAGAAGCTGCCGTGTACATTGGCTTACCCAAAGCCATCAAAGATGGTCCAATTGTCAGATACAAAATGAGAGGCCAAAGTCCAAGTGCTATCAATGGCAACATCCAAGCTGCTTGAGCATACCTTTGGTCATACAATCCAAAAATTAGCAGGTCTCCAAAGCTAACCAAAATAGCGACTCCAAATGCCAGTGCGATCAAAATCCATTTTCGTGATCTGATAATCTTGGCTCGCAGTTGATGACGGGGTAATTCAATATTTTGAGAAATCACCGGAAAAATAACTTTTCCCGCTATTGATTGGATGATTGATTTGGGTATTTCAGCAAATGTTATCGCAATGGTATATACTCCCAGTACTTCTAAAGAGAAAAGCTTTGCCAGTATTAGTCTATCAGCACGGGAAGCAATGAAAGTCATCATTGTGGATAGGAATATCCAGCGACCAAAAGATGTAAGTTCCTTAACTGACTCTTTATCCCAAGTAAATCGGTTCGATATCTCTGGTTCGAGGTAATGACTCCCAATACTCTTTACGAAACTGCCTAATAGGCTCCCTCCAACTAAAGGCCAAATGGTGCGCTGAAAATAAGCCCAAATTGTCATGAAAGTTAGAGAAAAAACTTGAATGCCCACATCAAATATAGTTAACTTGCCTATTTTCATTTTGCGATTTAAGGTTGCCAAAGCAGTAGAGTTAAATCCTGCGGCTATGGTTGTCAAACCAACAATTGGAAGTAGCCAAAGTAGTTGAATGTCTCCGTAAAATTGGGCAACTGGCCAAGCAATCAGACAACAAGCTAACCATAAACCAAACCCTCTAATCACTTGTATAGTCCAAGCCGTGTTAAGAAATGTAGGGTCATCTCCTCGCGGACTGCGAACAATACTCGGCTGAATCCCCACATCTGAAAACATGGCAAGTCCTTGAATAAAAGTATTCATCAAAGCCATCAAGCCAAATAATTCTGGTGCCAACAAACGAGTCAGAATAATATTACTGACAAGACGGATGACTTGAGAGCCTCCATAACCCACTAATGTCCAGATAGTACCGTTAATAGCCTGTTTTTTGGTTGATGACATTAAAATTTAACCAGTTAATAACATAGTATACAAGTTCTCATACTGATGAGGTACGAAATGTTCTAGTTTTAGGGAATAGGGAATAAAGTAGGGTGCAGTTGATAAGTCCGAAAAAATGCTATAAAAATCATTCTCCTTCTAGGAAAGTCAATATTTTGTGAACATCTTATCACGGAAGTTTCATTACTTGTCAACAAGTGTATCACGATCCCACTTAATTCAGTTTGATTTAGTAAAATTCCTGCTTTATTAGACAGCTTGCCAAGAACAAAGAATATTTAGTATTTAAGAAAAAATTGATAAAAGAAAAAATTTTTGTAGTAGTTTATAACAAACTATTGACATTTTCTTGACTTTTTAAATCCATTATTGGTTGCTGAGGTTAGTCTTGGTTTTGACCTTGCTAACAGACATTTAAAATGCCTGTTAGCTTAACTTGCTTTTGGTCAGAGAAATAGATTTCAGTATATACCAGGAAGTCTTTTGTCTGTAAATTCACCAATAGAAAATACATGGAATAGAAAATACAAACAATATAGTAAATTCCTGGTAAATAGTGATTTGATTTTTCCTTGAATGGGAACTATTTAGATTAAGGAAGCATTTTTTATTAGTGAATTAATATGAATATGAATATGAATATGGATATACATTCTAGCTTTTTAGATCTTGTTCCCCAAGATCAGGCAACTCATATAGCGATTAATAATGGTTCTTGGTTCGATCCTCATACTTGGCAAAATGGAGTCGTTCCTAACGACAATGCTGATGTTTTAATTTCCCAAGGGGTTGAAGTTCACTACGATGGCATCAGCAACGCTCGGTTACATACAGTAAGAGTTGATGGAAAACTGTCCTTTGATCAGAATAAAGACACCCAAATGGTGGTTGATTTCATGGCAATTTCTGATACAGGAAACCTAGAGATGGGAACAAAAATTAACCCAATTAATGCTGAAGCTAAGATTATTTTTGCCCCTGTTGATCCTGGGAATGGCGAGATTGATTTAGATTGGGACCCTAATCAATTTAGTCGCGGATTAGTCGCCGATCATGGAGCTTCTGTTAGCATTGTGGGGGAAGAAAAAACGCCTTATATCACCTTATCTGGTAATCATTTAGCCGGAGCCACACAATTAACATTTGCTAACCCTGTACCTACTAACTGGGAAGTGGGTGATAAAATCGTTCTCACTGGAACCGAATGGAATAAGAAAGGTTCCCATGATGATAATAGTAAAACTGAAGATGAAGTTTTAACCATTGAATCGATTGATGGCAATACAATTACTTTTAAACATAATGATGTTAATAGCAATGCTTTAAGATTTAATCATACAACCCCTGATGGCTTTGGCCTCGATATTTATGTTGCCAATTTAAGTCGCAATGTCAGCTTTGAAACCGAAGGAGGTGAGGAAACTCCTATCTCCCAACGGGGACATACGATGTTTATGGATCACAATACAGTCATTGATAATGCTGGTTTTTATGATTTAGGAAGAACTAATAAAGATCTTATTCTTAATGATCCTCAATTTGATAGTAATGGAAATTTAATTCCAGGCACAGGAACTAATGCCAAAGGACGTTATCCTGTTCATATCCATGAAGTTTTTGAGCATGATCCTAACGGGACAGGTGCGGCTGAAATTAGCGGAAATGCAGTTTGGGGCAGTCCAGGTTGGGGAGTTGCAATCCATAGTAGTCGAGCTATTGTAGAAGAAAACGTCTCTTTTGATGTTTTAGGAGCGCACTACGTCACTGAAAATGGGGATGAACAAGCAACTTTTCGCGGTAATATTGCCATTAAAGCAGCAGGAGCAGTTACTGATCAACCAGCAGATTTACTTAAACCTAACGATGCTAGAGGCCTACTTAAAGATTTTGGCACTGAAGGTATGGGATTTTGGTTGGAAACTCCTTATTCCGCCACCGCCTTTGAAAACAACATCGTAACAGGAACCAAAGATTCTGGGATTATTGTCTACGGACACAACGATATTTTTAGCCAACCTCAAATATCTGTTGATAATCTGCCGACAGGTTTGCAAGAAATCGCGGGCGATGCAACTACTATTGATTCTTGGAAGGTTCCCGTTCAGGACTTTAAAAATAATACGGTTTATAATGCCGATGCTGGTATAGAAATTCGAGGAGTCACTCGTGATGATAGTGGCTTTGATCAGTTGGGAATTAGACACGATCAACAAAGTATTTTTGAAGGTTTTGAAATTTGGGGAGTTCGTCAAGATGGCGTTCAGATTTCTTACTCTTCCTATATTACTCTGAAGGATTCTCTGATTGTTGGCAATCCTGACTCACCGATTTTGCGAGAAGGTGTTGACATCTCTCAACCAAGAGGGGTCGGAATTTATAGTGATAAGAATGCTCGTAATATTATTTACGATAATCTTCATGTAGAAGGTTTTGAATTTGGCGTAACCATTCCGCAAACTGGTACACAGGCATATAATTCTGAAGCTTCGTTTGGGAGTTCTCAGTTAATCGGTGGAACTTATGCTAATAATATCTATAATCTTGCTCCAGGAGCGGGTCGTATAGGTAATGCTGCAAATGATACTCCACTCTCGCCAGGAACAGATCAAATACCGATAACTCCTTATTTTGCAATTCAGGGTAATCCTATCTTTGAAATCCCCTCTAATGATAAAGCTCCCGTTGCTCAATTCAAAACTATCTCAAAAGGGGGATTAGCTCTAGAATTTGATGGGAGTCAATCTTTTGATCCAGATTATCTTCTTAGTTGGTCCGACTCAACCAATAATCCTTATACTGCTGGCAATAATACCATTGCCTCCTTTGCTTGGGATTTTGATAACGACGGCCAATTTGATGATTTTGGTCGTTACGCCACTCATGTTTATGAAAATCCAGGAACTTATTCTGTAGAACTTCAAGTAACTGATTTACAAGGAAATACAGCAACTACTGCTCAAAATATTACTGTTGAATCTCAACCTTTTCAAAATATTGTTCACTATGGGAGTTTTAATAGTGCTGACACAGGCTTTAGTAGTAATTATGGAACTACTTATTGGTATAATTCCGTTCTTGATAGTAAAAGTTCACCATCAGAGTCAACTTGGTTTATTCCTGGCGGTCATCGCTGGAATCAAGATCTAGTTAACGGTTGGGCTTATGCTGATGATAGTGGAGCCGATGGACTTACCCAAATTATTTATAATCAATCAGTTAATAGAGGACTTCAAACTATCAGCTTTGATGCTAAAAATTTAGGATTGAGTAATACCTTACAATTGCAAGTATTTGGTGTTAATGGACAATTTACATTGATTAATAATGGTAAGGATTCTCCCCAAAATGTCAGCAACACCGTTCCTTTTGAGTCTGTTACTCTTCTAGATACAGGAAATATTGCCAATGGTGAGTTTGACTGGACAAACTTTAAGTGGGAAAATATTGATTTTGGTGCTGGTTATGAATTTATTGCCCTAAGATTCAGAACAACAGGAGTTAGTGCAACTGAATTTCAAGCCATTGATAATGTTTTTATTGGTAATTTATCTAATCCCTATACTCCTCAAAATACTCCTCCCCTAGCGGTTAATGATATTGCCAAAACTGATAAAGATAAGTCAGTGACTATTGATGTTATCGCCAATGATAGTGATGAAAATGGAGATTTTATTTTTGTTAATAATGTCACTAAACCCACCAATGGTACAGTAATTGACAATGGAGATGGAACTCTAACTTATACACCCCAATCTCAATTTGTAGGAAATGATAGTTTTGAGTACACAATTGCTGATGGAAAAGGTGGTATAAGCACAGCAACAGTTGACCTAACCGTTAATGGCAGTAATGGCAATATAGTCAATGACGCTACTTTTAGTGCTGCTAGTGGGGATACCTTTGTACAAAATTGGGGAACTACAGTTTGGCAGGATGCTGATAAAGGTTGGATTCGTCCTAATGCTCGCAAATGGAACAAAGATGCTCTCAAAGAATGGGCTTATGCTGATAATGATGGGGCATCAGGATTAACGGAAATCATTGGGAACAACACCAATACTAAAGGGTTACAAACTATCAGCTTTGATGCTAAAAATTCGGGTTCAGGGAATACACTGCGTTTACAAGTCTATGGTATCGATGGTCAGTTCAAAATGAGTAATTGGGATACTAAAACCCCGGTTAGTAATGGAACTCAAGCAATTAATGTTGCTACCCTTCTTGATACAGGTAATGTTGCGACAAGTGAGTTTGACTGGAAGACATTGACTTTTGATCAAGTTGACTTTCAAAATGGATACGAGTTTATTGCCATACGTTTTACCACAGGGGGGGTTACGGCTACGGAATTTCAAGCCATCGATAATGTTTTTATCGGTACTCCAACCTCAACCCCAACGAATACAGTACCATCTCCTTCTCAAACTATTGCAACGGTTCAAACCGCCGACAATTCCTCAACCGTAACCAATACTATCACTGGAACCGGAGGCGATGATCTCATCAATGGGACGACGGGTAATGATCTCATTGATGGGAGTTCAGGCAATGATACCTTAACAGGTGACGGGGGGAATGATACCTTGACAGGGGGTTCCGGGGGAGATAACCTCACAGGTGGCCGCGGTAATGATGTTCTTAGGGGTGGTTCCGGTGCCGATATTTTTAATTATCAAGCTGGTGATGGGCTAGATACTATACAAGATTTTGAGGCGGGGGATAAACTGCGTCTGACTAATATTGATCCCAATGCTGTCAAGTTAATTGAACAAGCTGGCCATGCTTTCCTTGATGTGGGTAATAACCAAGGGATTGACCTTCCAGGAATCTTACCCAATGAATTAACCCTTAATGTTTTACCAGGGGTTCTAGAACTTGTTCTTTGATTAATTTTACCCACAAAGCCCGCCTTGGCGGGCTAGTTTTTCATGGTGAGGGATGATTAATCTTTACAATTCTTCACCAGGTTCTAAAATTCGTTGAAAAAGATAACCTGTTCCCCTAGCTGTAAGAATCAACTCAGGATTACTAGGATCATCTTCCAATTTAGCCCTTAAACGAGAGATATGGACATCGACTACCCTAGTATCCACATGACGTTCAGGCGTATATCCCCACACTTCTTGTAAAATTTCCGAACGGGAAAACGGTTCCCCCGAACGACTAACTAATAATTCCAATAAGCTAAATTCCATCCCCGTCAGGCGAATACGTTCATCTCCTTTATAAACCTGACGCTTATTAGTATCAATTTTGATCGAACCAATACTAATCACCCCTGAACTGGGAATTCCCGGTGCGCCATTTTTTTCCACCCGTCTTAAAACGGAGCGAATTCTGGCTTCTAATTCCTTGGGAGAAAAGGGTTTGACTACATAATCATCAGCCCCTAATTCTAATCCTGTAATGCGATCAGCCACGTCCCCCAACGCGGTTAACATGATGATAGGAATATCCGATTCCTTGCGTAATTCTTGACAAACTCCATAGCCATCTAATTTAGGCATCATTACATCTAAAACCACTAAATCAGGGGTGGTATCGTGAAAGATATCTAATGCTTCTTCTCCATCAGCGGCTGTGACAACATCATAGCCAATCATGGAAAGACGGGTTTCCAAAATCCGGCGAATGCTGGCTTCATCATCAACCACGAGAATTTTTTCCTTATGAATTTCCAATTGCTCCCACGCTCCCTCGTTAAGTAAAATTGCTAACCTTTAAGTTAAGTCGTGATCCATCGATCTTTATAGGATCTAGAATATCCTTTTCTCGTTATCATTAAGCCTAAATTCTTGAGTAACGACTCCAAACATAATACGGATTTAAGGTTCACTACTGTCTTTCTACTCCCAATCATTTTCTCAGTCTTGTTTTCTGAGATCCCCTATTTTTTTAAGTTTTTTAACCTTTCTTTCCAATTAACCATGGCTAAAACACGAACTGTCTATATTTGTAGTACCTGTGGGGCCGAATCTCTCCAATGGTTCGGTAAATGTGAGGCTTGTCAAGCTTATGGTACCTTAGAAGAGCAAATGTTAGCCCCTAATAACCCGACGGGGGCGGCACGAGGCGGATGGCAGTCGAATAATCGTGGGGAAAATCGGGGGAATGTTGCCCCAAAACCTCGTATTTCTGTTCCTTTTAATGATATTACGGAAGAGGAACAAGCGCGGTTTCCTTCAGGCTATGGGGAATTAGATCGGGTTTTAGGGGGAGGAGTTGTCCCCGGTTCTTTAGTCTTAATTGGCGGTGATCCTGGTATCGGAAAATCGACCTTATTATTACAAACCGCTAATCAATTATCTCAAAGTTTACCACGTATTCTCTATGTTTCGGCTGAAGAATCAGGACAACAAATTAAGTTAAGAGCATCTCGCTTGGGGGTAGCAGAAGCGAGTAGTGTAACTGAGGCGAAAGAAGCAGAAACTAATGGGAAAAATGGCAAACGAAAAGCCACAAAAAAGACTCCAGAAGTAGACGGTGGGGCCAACCTTTTTATTTTACCAGAAACGGATTTAGAGGAGATTTTAAGAGAGTTAGAATCTTTACAGCCCCAAGTGGCTATTATTGATAGTATTCAAACCTTATACTTTGCTGCTTTAACTTCTGCCCCTGGTTCCGTTGCTCAAGTCAGAGAATGTACTTCTGCTTTAATGCAAGTAGCAAAACGGGATAATATTACTTTATTTATTGTCGGTCATGTGACTAAAGAAGGGGCGATTGCAGGGCCAAGAGTTTTAGAACATTTGGTCGATACAGTCTTATATTTTGAAGGCGATCGCTATGCGTCCCATCGTCTGTTAAGATCCGTTAAAAATCGCTTTGGCCCCACCCATGAAATCGGTATTTTTGAAATGGCAGAACATGGGTTAGTTGAAGTAGCTAACCCCTCGGAATTATTCTTGGGAAATCGAGATGAATTTGCCCCAGGAACTGCTACTGTTGTTGCTTGTGAAGGGACCCGTCCTTTGGTAGTAGAATTACAAGCTTTAGTCAGTCCTACGAGTTATTCCTCTCCCCGTCGTTCGACTACTGGTGTTGATTATAGTCGCTTACAACAAATTTTGGCAGTATTAGAAAAAAGGGTAGGAATTCCTTTATCAAAATTAGATGCTTATGTCGCTTCTGCGGGGGGTTTAGGGGTAGAAGAACCAGCCGCAGATTTGGGGGTTGCTATTGCTATTGTAGCGAGTTTTCGAGATAGAATTGTTGACCCTAGAACTGTGTTAATTGGTGAGGTAGGATTAGGGGGACAAGTTCGTTTAGTATCTCAAATGGAATTACGATTAAAAGAGGCTGCCAAGTTAGGATTTAAACGCGCAATTGTGCCAAAAGGACAGAGTTTTGCTGATGATATTGGCTTAGAAATTATTCCCGTTGCTAAGGTGATTGATGCTATTATTGCTGCTATTCCTCCTCAACAAAAGTTTGGGGAAGAAATGCCTGATTTTAGTCCAGAGGAAACTGATGAAGAGAATTTCTAATTAGCTTAAAAAATGAACTATAAGGCAATTTTATCTAATATATTTGTTAGGGCCAATGAGTTTGGTCAAAAACCAGTCCCTGCATTATCTAATGGATAAATATAAGATAAACTATACGAATCAAAGCAATGTCGAAGAAACCTATGATTATCAATACGCAAAGTAAACTTAATAAGTTATATCCAATTTGATAACATTCTCATATTAAATCCTTGTTGAGATAAAGGCAATCCTATATAAATAGGCAACCAATAAATAAAAGCTATAAAAATCGATAATATTATGACAATTCCTAAACGGCGACAAAAGATAAGTTTACTATTTAAACATTGTTCAATTATCCAACCTAAAGCTAACCAAGAAAACACATAAGAAGGCATATAATGATAAAAGAATGTACAGCGACTTACTTTAATCCAAGGGAGTAAATTAGTTAGATAATTAATTAATATATAAATAAATAAACCATTATTTTTATAACATATTTTCTTTGATTTTCCTAGGATAAACACCAATAAAATAACTAAAATAGCTCCGGTAGACAACCATAACAAAACTGGATTAGCCATTGCATGAACATCATGAATAATAGTCCCCGATTCAGTCTTTGTGCGTTCATAAAAATAAGCCACGGGTCGAACCATAACTAACCAAGTATACCATTTAGAACAATAGGGATGTACCGATGAATCAGCACCAATATTATGATGAAACTTCCAGATTTTTTGTTGGACTTCCCACCAATCATATTGTGGATTCATTAATAGATGGGGTAGCCAGAGAATACTATAAATAAACAAAGGAATGATTAATAAATTAAAAGCCAATAGAGATATTTTAAGAGATTTAATTATTTCAAAAACACCCCAATTATTGATAATTAATTTATTGCTCCTAAAATATTTATTTAATATACTTTTGAAATAAACTAGAAAAATTATTAAATAAATCCCGAATAAAAACCCTAAACCATTCCATTTAACCGCAGCAGCAGTTCCAAAAAAGATACCACTAATGGTTAAATATAAATAATTGGTTCTATTGAGAAACAATAAAAATAACAAATGTCCTAATAAACCAAAAATCACTAAATAGATATTATTCAACGCATAACGAGATTCGACTAAAAACAACCCATCCATTGCCGCTAAAAAAGCCACAATTATTGTGTAACTACGACGATGAGTTAATTGATAAGCGATCGCCCCAACTATTAAAGGAAGAAAGGATCCAACAAAAGCATTTATCCATCGGTAACTCAGGGTTGATCTGAAAGAACCTGTTAAATTATTGGTGATATCAGGAGAAGCAGGAAAATGAGAACCTAGCCAAATTCCGATAGCAATAATATATTGACTGAGAGGAGGATGAGAATTGAAAAAATCTTTACCAATTAAATAATAATTAGCGTATTTAGCATAGTAAACTTCATCAAAAACCAAACGATTAAACTGTCCCAAATGCCAAAACCGCAAAATCAATGACAGGAAAAAAATTCCCCCCACTGCCAAAGGAAACCATCTCGAAAAAATATGATTAAATTTGGAGCCATTCATAGTTAATAATTAAGAGAACTGTTATAGATCAGGAACATTTGGGCAACTCTAAGCGTTTAACAGTCTGGTAAATATAAATTTTCCACAAATCTGTAGTAACGTTATATCCTGTAAAGGTGAGTGAGTTGTGAGGAAGTGAATTAATGGTTATCTCCCTATCTCCAAACGGCAGTAGTCGTCTGAACCGTCCCCATACGGAACTGAGTACAAATTTATTCGGTCAGTTAGCCCATCTACCGAATACCCCCTTATTTGGGACTGATGGCATTCGGGGTAAAGCAGGAGACTTATTAACGGCCCCCTTTGCGCTTCAATTGGGATTTTGGGCCGGACAAATTTTAAAATCAAATAATATCAAACTTGGCCCCATTATTATTGGGCAAGACTCCCGCAACTCCAGCGATATGTTAGCAATGGCGATCGCCGCGGGACTAACCTCAGCCGGGTTAGAAGTATGGCAACTCGGCCTATGCCCTACGCCCTGTGTAGCCTATCTTACCCGCAAAACTGAGGCCATAGGAGGAATTATGATTTCTGCCAGTCATAACCCCCCAGAAGACAACGGAATCAAGTTTTTTAACGCAGATGGCACTAAATTATCTCAAACCCTCGCCCAACAAATTGAAGACGGGTTACGGGGCAATATTTTCCTCCCAGGAGACGAGATAGAGACTTGGGGCAAAACCTTACATCAACCCGCCTTTGTTGAGCATTATTGTCAATTCCTTCAGAAAAGCTTACCAGAGTCCTTAAACTTGCAAGGAATGCGGGTGGTGTTAGATTTAGCTTGGGGTGCATCTGTTAAAGTTGCCCCCGCCATGTTTGAAGCATTAGGGGCTGAAGTAATCTGTTTACATGACCAAGCAGACGGCGATCGCATTAATGTTAATTGTGGCTCAACTCACCTAAATTTGTTACAACAGGCAGTGATTGACCATCAAGCTGATCTAGGATTTGCCTTTGATGGAGATGCCGATCGCGTCATGGCCGTTGATAATAGCGGAAAAGCCATAGATGGGGATTATATCTTATACCTCTGGGGAAAATGCCTCCTAGAACGGGGAGAATTACCCGATAACCTGTTAATTGGGACTGTGATGGCCAATTTGGGGTTTGAACGAGCTTGGGAAGCTTTAGGAGGTAAATTCCTGCGGACTGCTGTTGGCGATCGCCATGTTCAAGCCCAAATGTGGGAAACTGGGGCCATGCTTGGAGGTGAACAGTCAGGACACATCATCTGTCATCATTATGGGGTGTCAGGAGATGGAGTACAAACAGCATTACACCTAGCGGCCTTAGTGCGTCAGTCAGGGGTATGCTTAGCTGAGTTAGTTCAAGACAGTTTTCAAACCTATCCCCAAATTTTACGCAATGTGCGGGTTGAAGATCGAGAACTTCGCCGTTATTGGCAAGAATGCGAACCCCTACAACAAGCGATCGCCCAAGCAGAAAAAGCCATGGGAAACACAGGCCGGGTATTAGTGCGGGCCTCTGGTACCGAACCCCTAATTCGTGTCATGGTTGAATCAGAACGGGCAGAGGATGCCAGTTACTGGGTAGAATATTTAGTCGCTAAGGTTGAAGAATATTTGGGATAATAAGAGCAAGATAAGCCATAAATTTCGAGGGGCGGGTTTTTGACAATGGTTTATCAATAGCTTAAATAAACCTGCCCTGTACCATCAATGGATCAAGACATTTTGTTGAAAACAAAACAAATCGACCCTTTTGCCCCTAAGCTATTCTAGGATGAGTCCTTCTGTAAACCTAATGTCCGATTCTAGTTCTCCAGTTGCCTCAAAACCAACTATTTTAAATGTTCTGCCAGATTTTACGATTTCTGGGCAGCGATGTGCCGCCCGTATTCAACAACAAATAGACCTGTTGTTGCTGGCCCTCGAAGCCTTAGAATTGGGGGCTTCAGAGCATATGTTAGCCACCCTGAAAGAGTTAAACTTGCAGGAGATCATTCGAGGTCGAATAGCCTTGTGGCGGTTGCGTTCTACTAATCCCTGGCGGCGTTCCTATAACCGTGATACCCTAACCCTAGAACAAGCAAAATCCCTAGTCATTATCGCCAGTTATCGAGTTAAACCCTTAACCGTTCAAATTCGACAATTGTTATTAGCTGAACAACAAATGCGGGAGAAAGGTCTACCGGTCAGTTGTCACTTTCTCTTGGCAGAATATTTAGATCAATTTCGTTCCCATTTTCAGAGTCGGATGAACCCCCGTCGTGCTAAAGTTTCTATCTATCTAGGGTCAGAAGATGAGTTAAACGAATTGGCCCTATTTCTGCTCAAACAATTGTTATTTTGTACAGGAACCACCGGAATGCAACGGTTTTGGATTAGTTTGTTTGATGGGGAAGTCGCATGAGCGTTCAACGTTACTATAGTTTGCCAAATTGCACCTTGATTTTAGAAGGGTTAGGGGATAGTTTTGCTCCTGGGGATGCTCAAGATAGTCGTCCCCTCCTCTCCATTTTGGTTAATGCGGAATGTCGCTTTGTCGGCATTCCTCAAGCTTTGCATGGGGGGCGCGTGTTCTTAGAAAATTTAGTCAAAGTTGTGAGTGCCTACGCCCAAGAATATTTGAGTGGTATTCCTCATCCCGTCGATCTCCAAACCAAAGAAGATCGGATTCGCTTAGAAAAAATTGCGGGCAAACATCTCCATCGTTTGACCTGGTATCCTGCCGAGGACAATAATAATCCGGTGGAAATCACCTTAACCACGGTGCAATTATTCGACTTAGTAGAAGGGATCGATCAGTTTTTTGCCGATAGTCGTACCTTACCGGATTTAACTCTACAATTACAGCCCGTTTCCCGTCGCTATCGTCCCCCTGATGAACCCTTCGCCCAACGGGTGGTTCCCGCAACCTTGGGCATTATCAGTGTCGTCCTGGCAGCCTTTGCTTTCTATTTTGTCCCTATTCCCGAAGTCCGCGAACCAGAACCTAAATTACCAGTCACACCCACACAACCAATCCCTAATTCAGCCCCATCTAATTCTACGCCCCCTAATCAATAAAGCGTAATAATCAAAGGGGATCACGGAGAACTATAATTGATTTGGACTGCCTGAAATGAAACACTCAGGTAATCAAATCTTCTGATTGAGTGACTTGATGACTCATAATAGATGGTTGATGATGTTAGTCCGAATTGATCTTTCCTGTTCATTTAATAACCATGACTTCAGATTCTACCTCCCCTAAAGGTTCCCAAATTTCCTTCTCAATGGATGACTTTGCTAAGGCCCTTGAACAACATGATTATCATTTTGAAAAGGGACAAGTTATTCGGGGTAAGGTGATTCAACATACTACTGATGGGGCTTATGTTGATATTGGTGGCAAATCAATCGCCTATGTGCCTTTAAAAGAAGCTGACTTGCAATTTGAACCCAATTTGGCTGAGGTTCTTCCCCTAAATACAGACTGGGAATTTCTCATCACTAGCGAGCAAAATTCTGAGGGACAAGTTCAACTTTCCCGTCGTCAATTACAACTACAAGCCGCTTGGGAAAATCTGGCAGAAATCGCTGAAATGGGCCATTCTGTCCAAGTGCGCGTGACGGGAACCAATAAAGGGGGCGTTATTGGTGAGGTGGAAGGGTTGCGGGGGTTTATTCCGCGATCGCATCTCCAGGAAAAAGAAAACTTGAGTTCTTTGGTGGGCCAGTTGCTCACCGCGACTTTCTTAGAAGTGAATCAAGAAAATAATAAATTAGTTTTGTCTCAACGTCGGGCGATCGCAGCGGCAAGTATGAATAAACTGGAAGTAGGTAAATTAGTCAGTGGAAAAGTGGCAAAAATTCAACCTTATGGGGTTTTTGTCGATTTTGATGGGGTATCAGGATTATTACATATTACTCAAGTCAGTGGTTCTCGCGTTGATGCTTTGACCACAATTTTTCAATATGGCCAAGATATTCAGGTCATGATTTTGAATATTGATGAATACAAAAATCGCATTTCTCTTTCCACAAAAATCCTCGAAAATTATCCGGGAGAAATTCTTGAGAAATTTGATGAAGTGATGGCCACTGCATCTACTAGGGTTGCTCAAGCTCAGGAAAAAATGGCAGAAGAAGCACAGAGTTGATTACTGTAAGGTTGGGCCTTGCCCTGGCTTGACATCTGGCTATAGCCGTCACGAATGGCTAATCAATCCACTTTTCGGGGGGAGTTGTTGCCGGCTTATAAGTCCTGGACGGACTGTAACTGGCGAGATTAAACCACCCCACCGCCAGGAGAAGACCGAACCCACAGCCCAACAAAAAAGCCCAGGTGTGAGAGGAATCGAGTACGCAGAGCAGGCGGCGATCGCCCCTATATACCTGCACTAGCCAGCCTTCGCTGGTGTTGTCAAATTTGGTTCGTAGTTTAGTTGGGTCAAACTTGTTCATGATGTCCGCTCCATGCCGATCGAATGTGTGTGGCGGTGGCGGGCAAGTGCCCGCTGCTATGGAAACACCTGTCAGAAAATTCACTGGTGAATAGAGAGTGTCTTAAGGAGAAAGACTAAGTCACTCAAACCTAACAGTAAGGTCTAAGAGAAGACCACAAAAAGCTGGGACATGACCCCAGCTTTTTCGGTCTGCGTCGTGTCGATTCAACAGCCGTCTGGCCCGCAGAAACTGTGCCCATACAGTACCTCCGCGTCACAGATATAGGCGATGCCCGCATAATCGTTGAAAAACTTCACTGCGATCTCGTCCGCAATCTTCTCGGCCATATCCCGATTTTCGGTAAGCACCTCGAACTTTACATTAGACTCGATGTCAGAAACGGTGGGTTGTCCTGATGAGCGCACGTTGCGACTGCCTTTACCGCCAGTCTCCAACACCGTATAACCGGTTGCCCCTGCTTCATCGATGATCTTGGCGATCTTTTTCAGCAGAATCTTTTCCGTGACGATAACGAGCTTTTTGGCTGGCTTGGCCATTTTGGTTACCTCCTTACATAGGTGTATCGTAAAGTTTCAAGACAGATATTAATCTACTCGATCTGTCGATGCTATCTTAGCCCAATAGACCGCAACCTGTTTGGTATCAGCCGCCCAGTGCCTGGGCGAGCCCGGTAAAGAGCGGTATGCACAAGGCAATCGCAACCGGTGTGCCAACGGCCGTGGAAGCGCCGATGTAGGCGGAGGGATTGGCCGACGGGATACCTGCGCGTAACGTGGGCGGACCGGAGATGTCTGAACTGGAGGAAGCGATGACGGCCAGGATCACTACGCCGCCAAGGCTGAATCCCGTTAACTTGTGGGCAATCATGCCGAGACCGAAGGCGATAAATCCATGGATCAGAGGTGCCACAAAAGCATATACCGCGTACCACTGGGCTACCTTGCGTAGCTCACCGAGCCTTGCCCATGCCTCCATACCCATGATCAACATCAGTACCGAAAGAAAGCCTCGGAAGAGGGGCTCGTAGAAGGTCTTATAGACACTTTCCGGCTCGGTTAACAGGCCTAGAGCGAGGCCGAGTAGCAGTGCTGATAGGGCTGATCCTTGGAGGCTTTCCTTTATAATAGGCCATATCTCGACCTGGTTGCCTCCGGTACCGCGCTGCTTGCTGAGATACTCTTGCCTGGTGGCGGGATACTCCCGATCGCTGAGAGACTCTTCCTTGCTGAGATAGTTGTTGGACTTCTTGTTGAGATAAATGCTGGCCACGACGATCGCAGTCACAAGTGCTGGAATGTCCATGAAGGGATAGAGGGCGGCGGACCAGGGCTCGTATGCAAGGCCTTGCTCGTCTAAAATCGTCAGGGCGGCGGCCATGGTAGAGCCACTTACAGCTCCAAATAAACCCGCAGTCGCAAGGGCATCCACGACCCTGATCTTCGGCAGCTTTGCCAACGTATAGCGCCCGATGAACACGATAAGGATACCAATTAGAACGGCAAACAACGCGGGCAGCAGCATCTCCACTAGATTGGAGTCGCGGATCGCCTGTCCACCAGTCAGTCCGACTTTCATCAGCAGCATGAAGACGATGAACTGATAGACCGGATCTGGAATTGTCAGTTCGCTACCGAGGGCGGCAATGACAATGCCACCAATCAAAAAGCCGAGTGTCGGGGACTGCAACTGCGCCACGAATTTTGTCAAGAAATCAGATAAGAATTCCACTTTGTAATTACTCCTCAAATTCAGATATTAGGGGTCAGGACTGCAGGCAAGTGGGGCCTCGAATCCTAGATGGCTGGCTCTACGCATTCGGGTGAGCAGCGAGTCAACCCGCCACTCCATTGCATCTGCATCGCGGTGCGTCGTGTCCTGGGAGATAGGGTATCGCTCCGGTGAGTGCAAATGATCGCGTTAATCAGTGGCGATTCATATTCGGGAATAAGTTTGTTCGATAGAAGGTGATGCCCACCTGTGTAAAAGTGAGCGATCGCCTATCTTGCTCGATCGAATTAGACAATTCATAGAGTTTTTTCGATGCAACTTACTTTTTCAATCTAAGTTATTCTATAGCAAAATCTTAAGGAAGTATTTATTTAGCAAAAACAACTTTCAAATCATATCAATAAGCTTTGCTTATGCTTTCTGTCTGAATAATTGCGATCTATGCTCCTGAATTTTCACCCAACTTAGGTTAATGTCTAACGGATCAGAAAAAATGGCCATGCGCTCCCGAAAACGATAAAATGTAAGGCTGTGATGATAGGATGACAAGGGTGGGTTATTGGTAAAGATATGGCAGAGACTTTATTATTCAATGCACTTCGTCAAGCCATTGATGAAGAAATGGGACGAGATGAGACAGTGTTTGTCTTAGGGGAAGATGTGGGCCACTATGGGGGTTCCTACAAAGTTACCAAAGATCTCTGTAAGAAGTATGGAGACTTACGGGTTTTGGATACCCCTATTGCGGAAAATAGCTTTACAGGAATGGCAGTCGGGGCCGCGATGACAGGTTTACGGCCTATCATTGAAGGCATGAATATGGGCTTTTTATTGTTAGCCTTTAACCAAATTGCCAATAATGCGGGAATGTTGCGCTATACTTCCGGTGGTAACTTCAAAATTCCCATGGTAATTCGTGGCCCAGGGGGTGTAGGCCGACAATTAGGGGCCGAACATTCTCAACGGTTAGAAGCCTATTTTCATGCGGTTCCCGGCTTAAAAATTGTGGCTTGTTCTACGCCTTATAATGCCAAAGGACTCCTCAAAGCAGCTATTCGGGATGATAACCCCGTTCTCTTTTTTGAACACGTTTTACTCTACAACCTCAAAGAAAATCTCCCTGAAACTGAATATATTGTCCCTTTAGACAAGGCAGAAATTGTCCGTAAAGGAAAAGATGTAACCATTCTTACCTATTCTCGAATGCGTCATCATTGTGTACAGGCCCTCAAACAAATGGAACAGGAAGGCTATGATCCGGAGATTATTGATTTAATTTCCCTCAAACCCTTTGACTTACAAACCATTGGGGACTCCATACGCAAAACTCATCGGGTGATTATTGTGGAAGAATGTATGAAAACCGGGGGCATTGCCGCAGAATTAATTGCCCTAATTAATGATAACTTTTTTGATGAATTAGATGCCCCCGTGGTGCGATTATCCTCTCAAGACATTCCTACCCCTTACAATGGAATGTTAGAAAGATTGACCATTGTTCAACCCCCGAAAATCGTTGAAGCAGTGGAAAAATTAATGACCCTGCGAATCTAATATCAAGGACTTACCATGCAAAAACAGCGTTTGCTGATCGGTTTAATTCTTGCCCTCGTAGTTGGTGCGATCGCCGTTTTGGCCGCCCTGCCTTTACAATTGGGATTAGATCTCAGGGGTGGGGCCCAATTAACCATCCAAGTTAAACCCACCAAAGAAGTTCCCAATATTAGTCCCGAAGACTTGGCCGCAGAAAAGAGTGTCTTAGAAAATCGGGTTAATGGGTTAGGGGTGGCCGAACCTATTGTTCAAACCGTTGGCCAGGATAAAATTGTGGTGCAGTTACCCGGAGTAACAGACCCTCAACAAGCAGAACGGGTTTTAGGGGGAACGGCCCAATTAGAGTTTCGTCAACAACGTCAGGGAACAGAAGGGCAGTTTAATGCTGAATATACGATTAAACGGCAAAAAGAAGCAGAATTAGCCGTCTTAAAATTGGCGACGAAAACCCCAGAAAATGTTGCTAGGGCAGAGGAATTAACCCAATCTTTAGAAATATCTAATAAAGCGATCTTAGACTTATTTGAGTCTGTTGATTTAACGGGAAAAAACTTGAAAAATGCTCGTTATGGACCGTCCCAAGGCACGGAATGGGAAGTCATTCTTGATTTTGACGGTGATGGGGGTAAAAAGTTCGCTGCACTGACTAAAAATATTGCGGGAACAGGTCGCAGTATTGGCATTTTTTTGGATGATATTTTAATTAGTGCGCCTGTGGTTGGGGCCCAATTTGCTAATACGGGAATTACCGGGGGAAGTGCTGTCATTACGGGGAATTTTACCACAGAAACCGCTAATGAATTGGCAGTTCAATTAAAGGGCGGTTCCTTACCTTTTCCGGTGGAAATTGTTGAAAATCGTACCGTTGGGGCTACTTTAGGTAAAGATAGTATCCGACGCAGTATTTATGCAGGGGTGGCCGGATTAATTTTAGTATTAATCTTTATGGTGGTTTATTATCGTCTCCCTGGCTTACTTGCTGATTTAGCTTTGGGGGTTTATACGTTATTAACCCTAGCCTGTTTTTCTCTCATTGGTGTCACTTTAACTTTACCTGGTATTGCCGGATTTATTCTCAGTATTGGTATGGCAGTGGATGCTAATGTCTTGATTTTTGAGCGAACCCGTGAAGAATTGCGTGCTGGTAAAACTCTTTATAGTTCGGTAGAATCGGGATTTTATCGCGCCTTTTCTAGTATTTTAGATAGTAATATCACTACTTTGATCGCCTGTGCTGCTTTATTTGGGTTAGGCTCTGGCTTAGTTAAAGGGTTTGCTCTTACCTTGGCGATCGGTATTTTAGTTAGTATGTTTACTGCTTTAACTTGTAGTCGTACCTTACTATTAATAACGGTTTTGGGACTGCCAGCAGTTCGTAAAAAACCTGAACTATTTTGCCCTAATTTACCCACGAAATCTTAGAACAATTATGCAATTAAATGTCATTAAATGGGAACGGTTATGGTGGTCAATTTCTTCTTTGATCATCCTAGCTGGGCTCATTGGTATGGTGATTTCTTATTCAACTTTTAAGGCCCCATTACGTCCAGGATTAGACTTTATTGGGGGAACCAGACTACAATTACAGTTAGCTTGTGCTGTTGAGAAAACCTGTGATCAACCGATTGATACGGGAGAGGTAAGAAATATTTTAGTCGCCCAAGATTTGGCAGGAAGTACCATTCAAGTCTTAGAAGGAAATATTCTTTCAATTCGTACCAAAACTCTTGATGTGGATCAAAGGACTCAATTACAACAGGAATTAAACGATAAAATTGGGCCGTTTGATCCTGAAACTATTCAAATTGATACGGTTGGCCCTACCATTGGGAAAGAATTATTTGAGTCGGGAATTTTAGCTTTATTAGTGTCTTTCTTTGGCATTATTGTTTATCTTAGTATCCGTTTTAAGTTTGATTATGCGTTTTTTGCCATTGTGGCCCTGTTTCATGATGTTTTAGTGACTGCGGGTATTTTTGCTATTTTAGGATTAGTAGGCGGGGTAGAAATTGATAGTTTATTTCTCGTTTCTTTATTGACAATTGTGGGCTTTTCTGTTAACGATACCGTAGTAATTTATGACCGCATTCGAGAGAATTTTGAAGGTTCACCGGATCTTTCTATTAATCAGGTGATTGATATTTCTGTCAATGAAACCTTAACCCGTTCTATTAATACTAGCTTAACCACGATCTTACCCCTAATTGCTATTTTCTTGTTTGGGGGAGAAACCCTAAAATATTTCGCCCTCGCCTTAATTATTGGGTTTATTGCCGGAGCATATTCCAGTATTTTTATTGCGAGTACCCTCCTCGCTTGGTGGCGTAACCGTCAGGAATTGGCAAAAAATTAAGGAAAACTCTTTCTCAGACTATTTGATTAATATCTAATAGAGTTTTTTTTACTTAGATATCCATTGACGTGCTTGCTCTAGTTCCTTATTCTGAAACAATTTGAATCTGGCCGGAATCAGCCACCGGAAAATTTGAATCATCCCGCGCAACCACCTTGAATCAGTGACCACGGCAATCTTTTCCCACTCATTCCAATGTGCTAACCCAAATTTTAAATCATCCCAAAGTGCCATCATAGAAAAATGGTTAAATTCAGTTCCAAGATGATAGAGTAGACGGACTTTGCCGTATTTTTTTAATTTTTCTTTGACTATTGGTATGAGAAGTGTTTCATAGTCGTCAGCAGTTATATTTCCTACTGCTGAAAAAGCTAAAACTTGATCCGGTAAATCAGTGAGTATATTCAGCATTTTCTGACTCCTTAATCCTAAGTTTATGTAAATTTATTCTTGTTTCTATTCAAGGTAATGTATTCAGGTAAGCCATCAAATCAGCTAGATCGTCTTTGCCAATTTTCCAACGCGGCATATAATTATTTAATGGTGTTCCGTCAGGATCTTGCCCTTGCGTGACTGCTAAGCGGAATTTCTCAGGGGTGAATTCATCTTTCAATGTTGACCAGCGTATGTCGGGTGCATTCATTGTCTGCATTCCCATCATAGTATGTATACCCCCACGACCATTGGGACCATGACAGGAAGCACAAGTCAGGTAGCCACGACCCATCATGCCACCTGACGAACCCCCCATCATGCCACCTGATGAACCCCCCATTGTGCCACCTGATGAGCCATTATCCCCCCTGAACCCGCCCAAATCCGGCCCCGAAGTATAAGTAATGTTTGTGCCGCGATCGCTCGTGGCCGTGAAATAAATGCGTTCACCGTTTGATTGAAAGGTATTTGTCCCACTTGACACAACCGACGGCGGGTGTGATGCACAAGTCACAAGTAGTACGGTGATAATTATTGCTAACAAGCTATTAAAAATAATTTTGATTTTTCGGTTCATGGTTCATGTTAAAAATGTATTTTTGAAGTAAGATATTTGATTTTGAGTTGGTACACTCATTGAGTTCAGATCAGTTAAAAAGAAAATGAGAAAACCATTGAGTCAAGGTTCTAAAACCCTTGGTTACATAGACAGGTTTGGCATGATTAAACACACCGTAGGCACGCTGTTTCACCCAGTCTGCAATCAAAAACCAGATCAACGCATAAATCCAGGCAAAGCCAGCCAAACCCCATCCGAGAGGAGTCATAAAGATGCCATATACTGCGATCAGGGTTGCTAAAAATTGCGTTCCTAGTACAGCTATTAGCAAAATTCGGGCAGGTTTAATCGACCAGAAAGGCCCCTTAGTGCGTGTTACGAAGATGGTGAGATGTCCAGCGATGGAGAGCTTCAGGTAAATCAGCGTTTGCAGAATGCTGCGATCGAGGTTAAAGTAGCGTTCCCCCAAATACAACATCCCAAAGGAACTGGCTAACCCAGTTACCCCCAGAATAGTTGCTAGTCCAAGAACAATGGGCATATTCCAGGTTTCGGGACGATTGGCGGGACGGGTGTTATCGTAGGCAATGGAGATAATCGCACCATCATTCAATAAAGCCAACAGCACGATCATGATAGCCGTCACAGGATAGAAGTTATAGACCAGAATAGAAAGGGTCATAAACAACAAAATCCGAATCGTTTCGGTGATTCGGTAAATGGCATAATTATTCATGCGCTGAAAGATGCGGCGACTTTCTTGTATTGCCTCCACAATGACACTGAGTCCAGGAGTGAGTAAGACAATATCAGCAGCAGCACGGGCGGCATCAGTGGCCCCCGAAACTGCAATACCAGCATCAGCTTTTTTGAGGGCAGGAGCATCATTAACCCCATCACCAGCCATGCCCACGAGATGCCCCCGTTGTTGTAAGACTTCTACAATGTGATATTTATGTTCTGGGAAAACTTGGGCAAAACCTGCGGCGGCTTCGATCTTATCAGCAACTTGTCCGGCTTGGTGGGGAGCCGCTTTTTCTAGTAAACTGGCATCGAGGATGTCTCCTTTGAGTCCGAGTTGATGGGCTGTTTCGCTGGCGATCGCCTGTTGATCTCCCGTCAACATTTTCAAGCTAATGCCTAGTTTGCGTACCTCCCGAATCATCAATTGAGAATCGCTGCGGGGGGGGTCAAATAAGGGCAAAATTCCCAAAAATTGCCAATTTCCCTGAGCATCAGTACGAGCAACCCCCAGAGAGCGAAATCCCCGTCGAGCAAATTCATCGATCGCCTGATCAACTTGAGGCTGTACCTGCTCCACATTACTTGAAAGTTTGAGAATAACTTGAGGCGCACCTTTGCTCACCTTAAAGCGATCACGATTAGAGTTTTCAACGGTGGCTTCTGTGCGTTTACTGACGGGATCAAACGGCTGAAAATGGACAATCCGATAATTATCCAAATGTTGAGCAGGTTTCAGTTCCTTAAGAATTGCTAGGTCAATAGGGTCTTCATTTTCTTCACGAGAAGCAAGGGAGGCATTGAGAATAACATCTTCTGGGGTCGTATTTTCCCGACAAAAAGGCTCCCCTAATGTTAACTGATTCAGAGTTAAAGTTCCGGTTTTATCGGAACAAAGAATGTCAATACCTGCCATTTCTTCGATCGCGGCTAAACGACTAACAATGGCATCTTTTTTCGCTAATTTTTGGGCCCCGACAGCCATTGTTACCGATAAAACTGTAGGCATAGCGACGGGAATAGAAGCCACCGTCAACACCAATAAAAACCGCAGAGTAGTTAGCCAGGGATCACCCCGAAACAACGTCACAATCAACACTAGGACTACCAGCACCATCGCAATTAAAATCAGGTAATCGCCGATTTTTAAGACCGCACGTTGGAAATGACTAACAGTATGGGCAGACTGTACCAGATGGGCAGTTTTGCCGATATAAGTATGAACCCCAGTAGCATAGACAATGCCATCAAGTTCTCCTTGTTTCAGGATAGAACCAGAGTACAAAACCCCTCCCACCTTGCATTCTACGGGTAGGGATTCCCCCGTCAAGGCCGACTGGTCAACCTTTACAGGATCACCTGCTAAAAACCGCACATCCGCCGGAACAATATCTCCTAAACGCAATCGAATCAGATCGCCAGAAACCAGTTCACGAGATGGAATCGTTGTCCAAGTATTATCTCGTTTAACCTTAGCTTTAAGTGCGAGTTTTGCCTTAAGAGCAGCGATCGCATTTCCTGCCTGAAATTCTTCCCAAAACCCCACCACACTATTCCCAATGAGCAGGGCCAAAATAATGCCAAAATCCACCCAGTCGCCCACCAGTGCAGACAGAACAACCGCCGCTTCAATCATCCAGGCGATCGGCCCCCAAAAGTGGGAGAGAAACTGCATCACTGGACTAACGGTTTCTTCGGGTAACTCGTTATAGCCTTCTTGAGATTGTCGTTGGATTGCTTCTGTGTTGCTTAATCCCTGATTAGATGTACCTAACTTCTTTTTTAGGTCTTCTAAGGATAGCTCGGAAAGCTTTTCTTGATCGAGAGTTATAGTCATAGAATGACCCCTTAAATCTAAGTTATCAAAGCTTTAGCTAATCATTCATCGTGAGTAATGGTTTGTAATTTCACAGTACAAATTTCGATGATTAAGGCTGCGAGTCTTCATTTCGCCTCGTCAACCATCTGAATAGTCTTTTCTTCAACTTCTTTGGCAATTTGAGCTAATGCCACATCCTGAGATAGAGCTAAAAGCATTTGCACAGGCTTAATCAGTCCGATCTTCGTGTTGCCTTTCTCCGTAAACACTGAGATACGACACGGTAACGCCATATTGAGGCGCATATCGGTGGACAAAACCTTTGCAGCTTGTCCCGGATTGCAAACTTCAAAAATCTTGCACTCCTCATCAAAGGCAATACCTTTATCACGAAGTGTCGTTCCTAAGTCATGGACGCATAAAACCCCAAAGCCATGATGTATAACCGCCAATTCAAGGTCTGTCGATGCTTGGTTGAATGATTTCCTGGTTTCAACGATGTAATACATGAAATCTCCTCAATCCTATTCCCGAAGATTACTCGACAAGGTACTTTATCCCGCCTCAATACTGCTCGGTTAACAAAAAAAGTCGGTTGAGGCAGGGATAGGGAAGGGTGGGAAGGGGGGGAAGAAGGGGAAGATAAAAACCTGACTATTACAAGATTGCTCCCCACACCTCCCACACCCCCCCATCTCTAGAATGTTTTGCAGTTTAACCGAGCAGTATTGTATCCCCCCTAGTCTCCTTTGAAAGAGGGGATAAAACATCTAAGTTTTAATAACGCAAAACAGCAGCGATCGCTTGATGTTCAGGAACATCTTCCTGCGCTACTGCGTAAACAGTTCCCCCATTGGTTAGGGTATGTAGTGCAGCTAGATCGAGCAAATCTTCGTCCCCAACTTCCCTTTGAGGGTGAATCTGAACGGAATTTTTCTCTGGATCGAATACTCCCCAAACGTTTTCACCAATCGGAATAAACAAGGTTTCAACACGCTCGAAATAGGCGGCTGGGACAACTTTTTCGATGGTGTTGGCGGTTTGATCGCCGCCTTGTAGTTCCTGATAGTGGGAGATTGTTGATTTTTTGGTGAGATCAAAATAGGGCTGTACAATTTCCCATGCTTGGGTATGCAGTTCTTCTAGGGGCAAGGTTTCTGTATTACCAGAGATACCATAGGGTAGCAAGTGGGAATAGGTGTTTACCTCATGATAAATAGGCAATAGATAATCAACCCCTGCCAAAATTAGCGGTGCTTGCTGGTTTTTCAAGAAAGACTCTAGACCGTTATTAACTTCGCGCAAGTAACGCAATAAATCATCTTTATGTTCCTCGTTTCCGCCTCCCTGACCATGAAAAATGGCACTGAGATCGCCACTACTCCCCTTAGAGGAACCTGTATGTAATTGGAGGCTTTTTTCAGGATTATCGTATTGCAAGGCGGCCGCCATATTGGTCGGTACATCCGTTAACTCAATTTCATTAAGGTGATAATGGGTTCCTTGGAATAAGCGAATTTGCTTTTGACTCAAGGCTAAAACATAAAACGTCCCATCTCCCGACATTAGTTGCAGTAGTGGTTTGAGGTGAAAGCGATCGGCAATAACTGTTAATTCAGGAAAAGTGATCGGCAAACAGTAATAACGGAAAAAATTAGGAGAGAGAAAAATTGCCAATCCATTGCTTTGATGTCGCCAGAAGTCATCATTATCTAGATCATAAATGGGTTGAAGCAAATCTCTGATATCTTGTCCCCGAAGTCCCAGTGCCACCCATTTTTCTTCCACTTGCCGTAGTAGATTACTCAGTCGAATCTGATTTTGCGGAGTTTCAACTCCTAAACGCACAATGGGCGCATAGATCGAGATACAGGTTGGGTTTGATGCGGTGGTTAAAGTGGTTAATTCATCAATCGTTAATAAGTTCATGGTGTACCTCTTTCGTAAATTTTTTGCTCAAGCTTGTCTCAGGTTTCGATCTATTTCCTTTCAGGTCTTCTACATTCATCTCTGACTCCTGGGAAAATTTATTAACTATTCATTCAGCTAGACAGAGGTGGGTCAGTCCGATGACTCGCTTGATGCTCAAGTCGCCCAATAGTATGCTCAATCAAGTGGCTTACTTTCTCCGCAGCCTCCTCAACAGCTTGGTCTAAGGTCGCTGCCTGATGTGTTACCGCGAGGGGTTGGTGTCCTGCGAGACGGACTTCTATCATGCACCGCATATCATTACCGCCGCCCCTCTTGTCGCTGTTCTCATCGCTCAGGTGAACATCAACTTGAGTGATGCGATCGCTGAATCGGCTTAGGCTATCTTCCACTACATCACTAACCTGAGTGGCTAGTGCTTCGTGACCTTCGATGTTATGTCCAGTATTAATTTGGATTTGCATGATATTCTTCTGTTGTAATTGTGATTGGCTTAATATTCAGATGGAATGACTGGGATCTGCCTGCCTTTCTTTCCAAACCTCGACATTCCGTCCTTTCTCTCACTTCGAGTTGCGGATTTCCGGCAAGTCTTCGCCGTGCTTGTTGATGTAATGCTTATGCTCGATCAACTTGTCCTGCATCATGAATAAAGTAGCTAGAGCTAAGTGGAAAAACCTGGACATTCTCCTAGCTCAACAGATGCAATTTCATCACTCCATTGATTGAACCTATTAAACTTATTGAGTTTGAGAACTGCTTACCAAAATCGAGTCTAACAATTTTACTTATAATGCTTCTGCTATCAGTATAATGAGGCGGTTGTTTGGTTTTTGGATTAGGTTACAACAATTAATATTTCCCCCCAATAAAGGGACAAAAAATTGGAATAAATGATTGCCAAAGTTACTCAAAATAGTGTTAATTTAGACAATGAACCCCGATATTGTGACTTAATAATTTTGAATTGGAGCGAAGGGACTTGGCTATAGGGTAGTTCATTTTATATCAGTTTCTGGGTTCCCTGGTAACGATAACGGTGTATTTAAACCCCGATCATAAATAATAATATCCCATTGCCCCGAACGGTTAAACTCAAAAGCAATAAAACGGCCATTACCACTAATAGTAGGATGACGAACTTCTCCGAGCAAATCTTGGGTAATATTCTTACCCTCTAGACTTTGGCGATCATAAATAAAGATATCAGATTTACCTTCTTGCTCAGAAACATAAACAATATATCGCCCGTCCGCACTAATATCAGGTTGATCCTGAACTGTTCCAGGTTGGTTTAGTCCTGGTAAGGGTAGCAAACGGCCATTTTGAGTATCATATAACCAAATACTCCGCTTTCCCTGACGATCCGAGGCAAAAACCATATAACGACCCTCATAGGATAAACGAGGATGCTGTTCTGCTGATGTGCTATTTAAGGTATTTCCTAAGGGTTGCGTTGGGGGTGTCACAAAAGTACCTTCTGTGCAACCACTCAAGTTGATGGCAACACTGCTGACAAGGACTGTTAAGGCAACATTAACCCATTTATGATAGCATTTCGCTACTTGATGGTAACAAACAACAATTAACATCATTGAGGCACACTTTACCCCATTGCAAAGCCCAACGCACCAATTCTACCCGATTTTCTGTTTTCGTTTTGGTCAGAATGTTGCTAATGTGATTATCTACTGTCCGTTTACTAATGTCTAATTTCTCAGCAATTTCCAGATTGGTTAAACCTGTAGAAAGTAGGTCAAGAATTTCCATTTCTCGGCCAGATAGGGACGCAGGGGTTTCAAATTTACCACTCGCCATAGGTATTTTTTCCGTAGTACATTTACTTATTGCTTTCCTTTATTGTAGAGGATAGTTGGGTTTTAGGGTAAATAAGTTTGCCAAATGCAAATTATTGATCCCTTGGTCAAAATTTCCCAAGTTCCCTCTAGAGTAGTGCATTTGTCTTGTTCGTTTTCGACTGTTCTGAAATAGATTAAGCTAAGGTTTGAGATTTCCCCCTCGAATAAACCAACCGATGACACCGCTCACTGTAGCGGTTGCCAGAATAAAGACGATTTGCCTCCAATTCTTTAATTCTCCTACTTTTTCAGCTAAATCAGGTATTTTTTGAACTAATGGCTGTTGTGCTTGTAATGAATGTAGATTTAATTCCTGCTATTTCTTCTGATTGTTTATCTATTTTGTCCTCTATTTTATCTATTTTGTCCTCTATTTTGTCGATTTTGTTCTCTAGTTCATTTTTAACCGTTTCTATTTTCTCTGATAGTGTGTTGAGACTCGTTGCTGTTAATTCTGACTGCTTCTCTATTTTCTGTTCTAATCTAGAGAACATTTCTTCAAGAGTATAAGTGACGGTGATGGGGGGGGGATCTTGATTCATAGGTTAAACTCCAGATAGATTTGATCTTAGCAAATAGGGTACTCCTTTTATTTTATTAAAATTGATAAAAAAGCGATCGCCTGTAATACTTTTTTGTGTTCCATTACCACCAAACAAACTAAAATCAATAATCGCAAAATTAGGATTGCCAGCATCTCTTAATATAAATATACTGCTGTAGATTCTTTAAAGTAATCATGTTTCATTTATTCGATAAATTCTCTTCCAATAGAGACAAAACAGCTTTAGGATTTAACTTATCTTTAAACCAGATAACTTTGGCAGGAGTATCATTAAAATTAACGCCAGCTTTCTCTAAATTTAAACGTTCAGACACGGCTAAAATTAAATTATTCACATCAGCGTTACGCACTTGATAAAATTTCTTTTGTAAATACTCAGGCCGCCAATAACCCACAATTTCTAACAAGAAATCTCGGCCATCAGGATGAACTAAACGAAAGTCTGGAATCATCACACTTCCAGGTAAGGGAATTAAGTCTACTTCTCGTTCTAATTTCCACTCTGTTTTTAATTTTTCCCATCGTTTTGCAAAGGATTCTTCTAACATACTATCATAGGTTTTACCCCTAGAATAATGAGTCGTTAAGCCGCAATGATCGTCTAAATTAAAGTAACTGGTTTTGATGCCTCCTGTATAAGAATCTCGACTTTGTAGCTTAGTTTTGAGACTCCATTTACTGACATGAAGTAATGCGGGAATCATTTTTGCTAAGGATAACCCATAACGGGTACTGGCTTTAAATAAACTGGTAGGGCCATCAATCGTAATGGTAAATCCCGTGTCCGCATCCCCTTCAATATAGGTCATTAATTGGAATAATTTAAGATAGCGAAACAAGAGTTTATATTCCCCTGGATCATTACGATGAGCATTAATCACAATATAAGTTGCTCGATAAAAAACCCCTTGAATTTGGGATAAATTATAACGATGAATCAAAGTTTCAGGTTCTGGTGGTTCAAAGCTTACTAAAATACGATTCTCTTTTAAATCTGCATATAATCCTCTTTCAATTTCACTGGGTAAAACTTCTCGCTTTAATTCTTCACTGAGTAAACTAGCTAAATTTTCTAGTAAATGGGGACGATTTTGAGGAATAGGTACAGATTCAGCAGAACGACTAAATACTCTTTTTCGTAAATCTTCTGGTTCCAGAGGACTAACAATTTCAAAAGTCGAAAAATGATTTTTTAAAAGATGAGCCAAACCTCTTTTTACCCGATAATTAGGACTGTCTCCTTCTAATTCTAAAAGTTTTTGATCTAATTGTCCTTGGGTATTTCCCAAAGAATCCTGAAAACAATCAATTTGTTCAGAAGCTAACGCGATCGCGGTAGAATTTAGGGGTAAGTGTTTCGGAACAATTGATTCCCCACTATAGCGATAAATTAGTAAATCAGAAGGTAACATAAAATAATAATAATCAACGGAAATTGTGTATTGTGTAAATATTCAATCGCTTTAATGCAATTATTGCATATTGCTTAACGAATCATCATAAAATAAATCTCACCCCATCTCTAACAGCCATGATACAGACTCAAGCCACTCTTTACCTTCCTTTAGAATGTCGTCCTGACAGTTATCTTAGTTGGTATCAGCAAGGAAATAGACTCCGTTTAGGACAACTTTATCGAGATGCGTTAATGTGTTACGAAAAAGCCTTAGAATATTATCCAAATGATTATTGGGCTTGGTATAAAAGGGGTATGACACTAGAAGAACTCGGACGCTATGATGAAGCTGTCGACAGCTATGAAAACGCTGCTAAAATTCAACCGAACAATTACTGGGCTTGGTATGATCAAGGCTGTGTTCATCTCGAAGAATTAAAAGAGTATGACAAAGCCATTGAATGCTTTAATCAAGCGTTATCGGTTTATTCTAACGATTATTGGGCGCAATATCGCATTGCAGAAGCCTATCGTTTATCAGAAAAATATGCAGAGGCGATCGCTGCATTTGACAAAGCCCTCGAAATTCGGCCTAATGATTATTGGGCCTGGTATCGTCGCGGAGATTGTTTACGCAATGACGGACAATTAGAAGCGGCATTAAATAATTACGAAAAAGCCTTAGACGCAAAACCTCGTGATTATTGGTCTTGGTATCAACAGGGACAAATTTTACAACAGTTAAACCGTCTAGATGAGGCAGTTAATTGTTACCAAAAAGCTCTTGATGCTGAACCCAATGATGAGTATGCTTGGTATTATCAAGGGTGTTGTCAGGCAATTTTAAACAAGAGAGATGAAGCAATTCATTGTTTAGAAGAAGCCATTGATATCTGTCCTGAAATTTGTATTGAATTGGCCAAAAATAACTCTGTTTTTGATAGTTATTGGCAAGATGAACGCTTAATTAAGTTAATAGAACTTTATGGCGATCAAACTGAGAATAATTAAGAAAATCATTCCGCATAACATATTAATGTCAGAAGACGCTTAATACTGCGGCAATGTGCCTCAAACAACTGAGTGGGTTAAATCGCTGAAATGGCTATTATTTAACCCACTTTTTGTTAGGGATCAATTAAAATTAATTGTATAAAATAGGACTGATAGATGACTTCAACTTTATCTCAACAAATTGCCCAATTCTATGATACTTCTAGTGAACTGTGGGAAAAAATTTGGGGTGAACATATGCACCACGGCTACTATGGAAGGGCCGGAAATTATAAAATTAATCGTCGTCAAGCACAAATTGATTTAATTGAAGAATTATTGATTTGGGCTAATATTAAAACGGTTGATAATCTCCTAGATGTGGGTTGTGGAATTGGCGGCAGTACCCTCTATTTGGCCGAAAAATTCAACGCCACCGCCACAGGAATTACCCTCTCACCCGTACAAGCCAATAGAGCCACCGAACGGGCCCATGAGGTCAAATTAGATGAAAAGGTACAGTTCCGCGTGACTGATGCCCTCAATATGCCCTTTCCCGACAATCAATTTGACCTGGTATGGTCATTAGAAAGCGGCGAACATATGCCCGACAAACACCAATTTTTCCGAGAATGTTATCGTGTCTTAAAACCAGGGGGAACCTTTATTTGTGCTACTTGGTGTCATCGTCCAACCAATTCCTGGGCAGGGGAATTGACACCGGATGAAAAACGGCATTTACAAGAAATTTATCGGGTTTATTGTTTGCCCTATGTTATTTCTTTGCCAGAGTATGAAACTATTGCCCGCGACTGTGGATTGAATAATATTCGGGTTGATGATTGGTCCCTAGCTGTTGCACCGTTTTGGCAGGTGGTAATCGATTCAGCTTTAGACTTACCAGCAATCGTTGGTTTATTGAACAGCGGCCGGACAACCCTAGAAGGGGCATTATCCTTGGGATTAATGCGTCATGGATATGAACGAGGGTTAATCCGTTTCGGCCTTCTTTGTGGACAAAAATAAGGCCTTCCTATCATTCACCTGGGGAGTGATAGGAAGATTGCAAGGATGTAGATAAATTCCCTAGAAAACTTGGGACAATTATCTGCATCCCTTAGGTGCAATGAGGACTAATCTTCGTCCCAACCTTCTACCACTAGCACTTCACTGACGGGATCTTGCATGGTAAAGCCAAATTCTAAGAGTTCCCTTTTCCAATAGGCCCAATCATCTCCATAGAGTAGGGCAACTTTCCAAATACTATCACTGGATTTAAGGACTTTCGATTCCACAAGGGAAGACACCTTTCGTTGAAACTTCAACATCGGATGAGCGACTTGTTTAGTCATAGACTCAATCAACTTGCGTTTACTAAATTGTACAAATGCTCTAAGAGCAATACTTCTCTTGTATGGGTGTGTTTTATTAGGTTGTAGATATTTATCTAAACAGAGACAGTGAGAAGTATCTTCATCTCCTTATTGTTACCTGATCGGTTCGATTTTGGCAAGTCTTTTGACCTAGAAGTACGGTAATTACTACCTAATCATCCCTGCCATCAGCCGAACCGACTACCCTTAAGCTTGGTATTCTGAGGCGACGATCATTGAGCCAATCCCTTGATCGGTAAAGATTTCCAGCAGGATAGAATGAGGAATGCGACCATCAATAATATGAGCGGCCCGCACCCCTTGAGCCAGCGATCGCACACAACAATTCACTTTAGGAATCATGCCCCCGGCCACAATGCCTTGGCCGATTAAGTCTCTAGCTTGTTTAATATCTAATTTAGGCAACAAAGTGGAGGGATCGTGATAATTTTCCAGAATTCCCGGAGTATCTGTCAATAGAATCAATTTTTCTGCCCCCAAGGCTGCGGCAATTTCCCCGGCAAAGGTATCAGCGTTAATATTATAAGCCTGTCCCGTTTCATCAGCGGCCACACTGGAAATAACGGGAATATAGCCATTATTGACTAAACAGTGAACAACTTTGGCATTGACCTTACTGACTTCACCCACAAAGCCAATTCCCTCTTGATCAACCCGGCGAGCTTTGACTAAATTGCCATCTTTTCCACAGAGTCCAACGCCCTGCCCCCCAGCTTGATTAATGAGAGAAACTAATGATTTATTGACGCGACCCACCAACACCATTTCCACTACGTCCATTGTCGGTGCATCAGTCACCCGTAAACCATCCTTAAACTGAGGTTCAATGCCTAGTTTATCGAGCCAACTATTGATTTCTGGGCCACCCCCATGAACAATGACAGGACGAACGCCAACACAGGCCAAAAAGATAATATCTCGGATTACTTTATCTTTGAGGGAACTATCTTTCATGGCAGCCCCTCCGTATTTAATGACAACGGTACGTTCAGCAAATTGTTGAATGTAGGGAAGGGCTTCACTTAAAACCCTTACGCGAGTGGCATCGGCTTCTTTAATATACTCAGTTTCGCTGCTCATAAATGAATGATGTCTCAGAGAGTTATGTCTATAATTTAACGAGTTTTGCTCAAAAAAATAAAACCCACTCTTTTAAAAAGCGGGTTCACAGAAAAAAACTATCAATGAGGATAGTTAGTAAACACCAGGATTGAGACGATCATCGCCTTCAATGAGTTCGCTGGCAGGAGGGGTAACAACAAACTTGTCTAAATTGGCTTGTAAACGTTGTTTTTGACGTTCACTGAGTCCAGGAATTTCTAGGACATCTTCCACCTTGTCATAGGGGGAATTTAGAATGATTTTGCTGGCTAAGTTGGGATAAAAACCCCGTAGCTCACGAAAAACACGAATATTGCTATTGTTTAAGTCAATAGATTGACCAAATTCCGTGGTCAGTTTCGCATCAACGGGGTTAAGGGTGCTGGCAGCGATCGCTTGTCCGATGAATCCGAAAGAACTGATCATGACGAGGGCAACAGCCAGCAAACGAACGACAGTTTTCATCACAATGATTTCTCCTAACAATGGGTAATTTCCTCTCTAGGGAGGCATAAAGTCTGAATTTGGATTAATCCTTAACAGCAGACAAGATTTGAAAATGTTATATCATGCCAAATGTATTTTGATCCCATCAACTTGAGAAATAGACTCGCTTCTAAGATCCCGAACAGGTTGACTTAGGGCGATGTCCTTCATGAGTCTGGGAAAATTTCAGAAAATCTTAAACTGCTGCAAGACCTATCATATCTTAGTTAGTGCTTTTCTGTGTAGTTTTTTTATCTCATGAAACCTGGATCACGACTCATCCATCTAGGGGAAGTAATCAGGATAGCAAGCCCCTTAGACTAGAAAGTAGGCCGTTTGACTCTTTGTCTTTTAGGAGAATCTTTCCCATGAAAGGAATTTGGATAATTAATCTTGTCACAGCTGGCTGTTTAGGGAGTTCAATGTGGTTAGCCGTTTCTCCGGTTAAAGCACAGATCATTGAACTAGGGGATGGGGTCAGAGTAGACTTATCCAATGATCGTCATAGAAGAACGAATGTCCGAGTCATAGAAGACAATGGTCGCTTAAATGTCGGTATAGAAGAACAACGACGACCCCAAACCAGAGTAAGATTATTTGGGGGAGATGGTTCACCGGCCATTGATGTTCGTCAAGAACAACCTGAGCCAGAAGAAAGAGTAAGATTATCACTACCGTTTAATTAGTTTAACCCTGTTAATCCAGGAGAAAACGTCAGAGACAGTGCTAAAGATTCGGCTCAAGACCGAGAGATTTTATGGTAGAATTAGAAGTTCACAATGGAGATTATAACGACATCTAATCACCATTAGCGACTGTTGAACAAGGAGTCAGACAAACCCAAATGATTAAATTACGCTTAAAAAGATACGGCAAAAAGCGAGAAGTCAGTTATCGGATCGTGGCCATCAATAGTTTAAGCCGTCGGGACGGTCGTCCCCTGGAAGAATTAGGCTTTTACAATCCCAGAACCGATGAAACCAGGTTAAATGTGCCAGCCATTGTCACCAGACTGAAGCAGGGGGCGCAACCCACGGACACAGTGCGGAGCATTCTCCAAAAAGCGAACGTATTTGAACAAGTTAATGCCTAAATCTACGAATGGGAATAATCCAAACAATTCCCCCACCCCTGACTACTTAGGGCTGCTCGCGTTTTTGGTGAAACCTTTACTAGAAGCTTCAGAAGCCCTGAGCATTGACTGTGAAAAGGTTAACAATAATCAGCGTATTTGGATTCGGTTGGCCTTTGAAGACAGTGACAAAGGGCGAGTGTATGGAAGAGGAGGACGCAACCTGCAATCCATTCGCACAGTCCTGACCAAAGCAGCGATGGCGGCGGGTCAATCTCTTTGCCTCGATGTTTACGAAGGTTCCACTAATCAAAACTCACGCCCCAATCATCGCCGACGACAGGAGACTGACCGACAATTTGCCCCAACTCGGCCTCGTTCTGACCGTCAAAATATGCCTAAACTCTCTATCAGATCCCATTGGCAAGAAGAATAAACTAATCATTATCATGAAACTCCCTCAAGTTCACTCCAATCAATTTGAGGGAGTTTTTTGTGGTTTTTTTCCTCCCAAAGCCTTCTTGATCAGATAAATAACTCCTAGGATGGTCGTCAACGATTAAAATTGGGATACGAACAATTAACTAATTGTTACTTCTCACTGGTTGGTGAGCGATCAGCCGAACCACTGACTTCATGAATGCCTGGTTAACTCATCACTATCCCCATTCGAGCAACCTACGATGTCTAGCTATACCAACCAACCTATTATCGCCAAGGATACACCGATCATGCTATTTGATGGGGCATCTCAGGGAAATTCAGGTCAAGGAGCAGCGGCCGCCATCTTATTGATGCCCAACGGTAGGCGATACACCGTCAGTCAGTTAATTTCTGTTACCAGTAAAGAGGAAGCAGAATACACTGGCTTAATTATTGGCTTAAAAAAGGCTCAAAAACTGGGACTTAGTGGTCTAGAAATTAAAGGTGACAGCGATCTGGTTTTCAATCAAGTCAATGGGTTAACCCCTGTGACAGAAGAAAGACTAATCAGACTTTATCGTACTGCGATTAAATTAATGCGCTCTTTTGAAAAAATTTCCTTAGAATGGATTTCACCAGACCAAAACCGCCCCGCGAAATCAGCCGTAAAACGGTGTATTGGAGAAGCATTAGGTCGGGAAAAACCAGAACATCAAGGATCAGTTTCTCAATCCTTTTCCTTGGCGATCGCTCACTTAATACAACAAGGAAATCAAGCCACCGAGGAAGATTATCGTCAACTGACGACTGAACCAGATGAGTGGACACAAAAGTCTCTCTCAGAACTAAGAGCGTTAATTCCCCTAGAAGTGCGAGATGCGATCGCCCTACAATGGCAAGGAGATGAAGAAAATTTAGCCCAAATGTATCGCTGGCATTTACGGGGCTTGCCGCCTCTTATGGCTTGTCGTAAGGTAAATTTAGAACAGACTTTTGATCCCAGAGCCGTGGAAAAATTGCCCTGGGAAGAGGCCTTGAACCTACCCCCTCACTTGTCCGTTGAACCAGAAACTTCTTCTGAACCTTTGATTTCCTTGCTGTCTGAACTGGATAATGTCGTTGAGAAGCCCCCTGAGTCATCAAGTCCCCCTGAGGTTGAACCCAATGTCTTTGAAACCTTTAAACTTTCTGACATTGACTCCCCTGAAGCGTCTGACGGAGAAATCCCTGGCTTAGATCAATCAGAATCACTGGGAGAGTCATTATTTCATGAAGAAAATATGACCCTGGTTATCGATGTCAACCAAGATACGCTACCATCAGAGTCAAGTCTGACTGAAATCCTCAAAATGATTGGCAATCTCTCTCCTGAAGAAAAGATAACCTTAGCGCAAGAATTAGTAAAATTTCCGGAAATGGTTAACCTGATTCTCAAAACGATTGCAGATAATGTATCTAAAGGAAACACCCTTCCTTAAACTCCCAAAACAATTATATATTCTTGAAAGTCCCCTATGTATTTAGACGAGCAATTAGAAATTCTCATTAACGAAGCTCCTCAACACGGTGTTCCTTCCCCCGTGATGGAAAAAGCAGTCGCTCCCACCCTCAAATTGTTTGCGAGTCAACTGCAATATGGTAAATATTATGTTTTACATGGGCAAAATCGCTCTTGGTTAGTGACAACCCTCAGTAATCGTAAAAAGCCCCAAGAGGAAAAACGGGTCATTTATGCGTTTGCGACGCGAAGGGATGCAGAAACTTTTCAAGGCATTGTTAATCCTGACATTCGGATTATTTCTATTCCGGTCACTCATCTATTATTTCAACTGTTTTCGGTCGAATATATTGACAGTATCATTTTTCGGGAAACCCCTGGTAATAAGGAACAACAAATCGAGATTCAGCGAGATAAACTCCATAATATTATTCAGCAACAATTACGCCGCTTAAAGTTGACGATTCCTGCAAAATTAACTAATATTCCTCCTAATCTGGCTTAAGATTTTTTCAAGTTTACTCATGTCTCATTCCTCTCAATCTCGAACTTCATTGAACTATTACGGTGCTTATCACTGTCCTGTTTGTCGTCATGGTGAAATTGCTACCTTACCTTTAATGGAAGCTTTTGCTTGTAACTTTTGCCGTCATATTTTTACAGCTAATTTAGATAAACAGGCGATTACAATTGCGGATAGTCAAGTTCCTTTAACTTGGTATTGGACGGGAGAAAGTTGGCAAGGCATTCGCTCCTCTCAGAGAATACAATGGGGATATCGTTTTTTTGCCCTTGCTTTTGTGATTTTACCAACAACAATTGTTGGTTTAGGGGCTTATCTATTCCCCCCTTTACCTGATAGTCCCCTATGCTGGTTTCCTTACTTTTGGGTTGGCTTTACTTTTCTCGCTCATTTGGGTTGTATTGTGTGGTTGATTTTAGAATATTATCAGTTTCCCATGGCTCTTTATTTTGAAGCATTAAGAGATAATTTCGTCTCTCGTGGTTAGGAAGTTACCACTTATCAACTTCTAATCATTATGAGCGTGTTCAAATTCATAAACATAGAATAATCGGGTTAGTTTCTTCAGAAAATATCCCCCTCCTGCTAATATTAATGCTATGGCTAATCCCCACAAAAAAGCAGCACTAGGGGCGAAAGTTTTTTCCACAGCGACAATACGCGCATCAAGCAATAATCCTAAACAAAGAGATGCGATCGCCCCTATCCACAATCCCCAAATTAAACGATTGAGATTGCTTAAAGCTTTTTGACAAACTTGACAATCTTTCGTATGAGTTTCCCAGACATCAAATAATTTTCGTTTGTCTAATTCTGCGGTCGGAAGTTGACTATTTCCCTCCCAAGGAATGCCCCCACCTGCTCTATTTTCTAACCATTTACGAAAGGTAATCACCATCTTATCTTGAGGATTAGGTGTATAAACAGATTCAATCCATTTCTGGTGACTTTGTTGGGCCAAATTCTTCTCTTGATAGTGTAGAAAAACTAAGTCTTGATGTAAGAATAAAGAGGCTAAAATATGTCCTAACCAAATGGGCATTGGTAAGGCAAAAAAAGCAATTCCTTTCGGCAATTTACCTTGATCGTTTTTAACCAAAATTTGACAACCAATATGGCGACACCATCCAGGGCGAGTGGGAATGACATACAAAGCTAAAATGAATTTTCCCCCATCTTTAAATGTGGACACAATTCTCATGTGACAAGGGGGTTGAAAATCATGAATTGCCTGTTCAATGGTTGAGGCAGTTGGGACAATTTCAAAGGCAAAACCTTCTTGAGTTGATAACTTTTTGGTGGGAATCATATCGTAGTATTTTCCCTCAGAATAGCGACTGCCCATGAGTCCATGATGAGAGACAGTAACATGGGCGGGATCAGCGACATTTTCGAGGAAATAATCCCAACCATAGGGCAAATCTCTAATGTTCCAAAATTTCTTTTCTACGCCCTCAGATTTCTCTTCTAGTTCAGGAATAATTCGTGGTAATCTTAACTGACTTTCTAAGATTGCTTGCTCTCCTGATTCTGGCCAAACCCACAATAATCCTTGTTTTTGTTGAGTGGGATAAGTGACGACACAAGCATTAGAATTAGCACAATTTTTGGACTCTTTTTCTGTGTCAAATGACTGAGGAATCTTAACACATTTACCCTCACCATTAAAACGCCAAGCATGATAAGCACATAATAATGTCCCATCTGCTTCCACTCTTCCTTCAGACAAAGGAACTCCTCTATGGGGACAAAAATCAGCAAAACAGTGCCATTTTCCCGTCTGATCGCACCAAATTACTAAGGATTTACCTAATAATTGAATACCCTGGGGACGAGCAGCATCTAAGAACTCAACAACAGCGACAGGATACCATTGTTTTGTCCATTGAAATAGGTTTTCTTCTTCTTGCCAATTGGCTTGAAAATCATTGATGTTTTCTGGGATTTTTTTCTCAGTTACCATGACAAATTAAAGATTAATTAGACTTCTATAATTATAAAACATAGAAGAATATTTTATCAACCTACTACTATAAATTTGTCTGATCAAAGAATTTCTAACTCTTCTTCAGGGTCATTCATTTCTTCTAAGGTTTGCCATCCAGGTTGCCATAAAGAACGGTCTTTAAATTGTTGAGCATTAATCCAAAAACGCACTTGAGAATCACAAGATGCGATCATTTCAGCAAATACCCATTGTCCCTGATTTTTACGATTAATAACTTGAAAATGTCGCCATCCCCAAGTTTTTTGTTTGGCTGTCCATTTTGAGCCTAATAGGTGAGGAAATTTTTGTTTTTTAGCCATAGTCTTACCTATTATAAAGAATTAAATTTTTGATAGTTTAGCCAGCTACATTATGTCGGCAAATTTTCTTAATGAATTTAAGATGAATAGCCTGTTTATGCAAAATGAAGTTACCATGAAATAGCAAATAAATTAATTACTAATTGAGAGCAGTTTATTATGAGTGAATTAGAATTAGTTGATAAAAGACAGAGAGAAACATTAATTAGCAAACTGCAATCCATTTTATCATGGTTAGGGGTTCTTTTTTTAGTTTATTTACTAATTACAGCCGTTAGTTTAATTAGTTTAGGATTTAAGTCAACAGCCGGGGAACAAGCAAAAGAATTATTTGCCTTTGCGACTAATCCCTTTGCGGCGTTAATTGTGGGAACCATGGCCACAGCCTTAATTCAATCTTCAAGTACGGTTACGTCTATTATAGTGGGTTTAGTGGCTGGTGGTCTACCTGTCACGGTTGCTGTCCCGATGATTATGGGATCAAATATTGGGACAACTATCACCAATACTTTAGTCAGTTTAGGTCATATTCATAGCAAAGAAGAATTTAAAAAAGCTTTTGCTGCTGCTACTATTCATGACTTTTTTAACCTACTTAGTGTAATTATTTTCTTACCTTTAGAAATTACAACTCATTTTTTAGAAAAAACAGCATTATTCTTATCTAATTTTTTTATTGGTGGCGAAACAATTAACTTGGACAAGTTTAATTTTATTCAGATAATAACCCTTCCTCTGGTTAATATTTTTGAAAAAATTACCAGAATATTTCCTAAACCGTTTGATGGAACAGGATCGATTTGTATCGGAATTGTTTTAATATTTATTGCAATTTTTTATATCGGAAAACTGCTTAAATTATTAATGGTTGGACAAGCAAAAGTAATCTTAAAAATGGCTATGGGACGAGGGCCAATGACTGGAATTTTTGCTGGAACCCTGGTCACAATTTTAGTACAATCTTCATCAACCACCACCAGTCTAATTGTTCCTCTAGCGGGGACAGATTTACTCACTTTAGAACAAGTTTATCCCTTTACTTTAGGGGCTAATATTGGCAGTTGTATAACTGCATTATTGGCGGCTACTGCCGTGACAGAAAATCAGATTGCGGCCCTAGAAATTGCCCTGGTACATTTACTGTATAATGTGACTGGTGTGATCATTATTTATGGGATTCCTTGGTTAAGAAATCTGCCCATTTTGGGAGCGACAACTTTAGCAAATATATCGAGTGAAAGAAAATATCTAGCCTTTATTTATATCGTTTGTGTTTTCTTTTTAATTCCTGGTTTATTACTGGGAATTACCTCAATTAATCCTGCTTTTTAATCGTTTCTTCTTGTCTAAGTTATTCTACATTTAAACTGCTGAGCAGTCAAAGTAGAGGTTAGGCCATTCCCAAAAAGTAATGGTTATAATCAGTCATTAGCTGATCGTGTGGTGATAGGGTTTAATCTAATGGTTGTAAAGCGTTTATGGTGTCGAGGAATTCTTTGTTCTTTGATGAGTCTCAATGGGTTGATAGTATCACCTTGGATGTTGGTTCCCGTCTGGGGCCAAACTTCCCCCTTAGATTCTATACCCCCCTTAAAACCCTTACCAGACCAAGGATTTGGGACATCTGAGGTGTTTGCGGAAACTGAATATACTTTGGGGCCAGGCGATCGCCTTAAAATTAGCGTTTTTCCTGTTGAAGAATTTAGTGGGGAATACCAAGTTTTAGTGGATGGAACCCTTTCCTTACCACTGATGGGAACCTTTACCGTCGAAGGACAAACCTTAACCCAACTGACTAACTTATTAACCCAACAATACGGCCAATATGTCAAACGTCCGGTCGTTACTGTTAGTTTAACCGCTCCTCGTCCCCTCAAATTAGCGATCGCCGGGGAAATCAATAGTCCTGGTTCTTATGTTCTCCCCATTGAAGGCGGACAAAAATTCCCCAGTGTTACCCAACTAATACAACAAGCAGGGGGACTGACGACGGTGGCCGATCTGGGTAAAGTACAAATTCAGCGACAATTTAAGGGAGAAAATCGGATTTTTAACCTCAATTTGTGGAACTTGCTCAAAAACGGACAACTACAGCAAGATATCACCTTAAGAGATGGGGATAGAATTATGATTCCTACCCAAACAACCATTGACTTGGCCCAAACGCGACTGTTATCCGATGCTAATTTTGGCCTATCGGCAAACCAAGAAATTAACGTGGCCATTGTGGGGGAAGTTTACCGGCCGGGTTCCTACCGAGTCGTTCCCCAAACGGGAGGCAGTAATACGGGAGGTAACAGTACCCGCAGACAACCCCCTAGACTCACCTCGGCCATTCAGTTAGCGGGGGGAATTAAACCCTTAGCGGATGTCCGTGAGGTAGAAATTCGTCGTTTCAACCGCGATGGTTCCCAACAAATGATTGCAGTTAATTTATGGAATCTGCTGAAAACGGGCAATATTGAAGAAGACGTTATTTTGCAAGAAGGGGATACCATTGTTATTCCGGTGGCCCAAGATATTCCCACGGAAGAATCTGAACCCTTAGCGGCCGCTAGTTTTTCCCCTGGTGTGATCCGAGTTAATGTAGTCGGAGAGGTAAGAAGACCAGGAATCGTGGAAATTCCCCCTAATACCCCCTTAAACCAAGGACTTTTAGCGGCCGGGGGCTTTGACACCAGAAGGGCCAATGAGGCTACCATTGAACTAATTCGCCTGAATCCTAATGGAAGCGTGACAAAACGGGAGATTGATGTGGATTTTGCTCAAGGAATCACGGAAACGGATAACCCCACGTTGCGTAATAATGACGTAGTGGTGGTTAACCGCAATATTTTGACAACTGTCTCAGATACTTTAGTTACTGTCTTTAGTCCGATTGGGGCCTTGACGGGTTTCTTTAACTTTTTTAATGTATTTCGCAATTAACTTAGATCTTGCACCAGAACAAAAATACTTAATTATCAGAGGCAGAAGCTAGGATAAAATTTGGAGGTGCAAAATCTAAGTATTATCTAATACCTGAGTTCGACATAAGGTAATTTGTGGAAAACTCGCCACAAGTGGGAGTCTATAACCCTGATTCTCTCCTTGAAAAAATCATAACTTCGCCACCTCCGAACTCCTAACACCGAACTCAGGTTATCTAATGGTTTCAGTGGCCACATTGCACTCCACAGTTTCACTAGGAAGAAGGTTTGTCTTACCAGCAGTCGTAGGGCCATTACCAAGGTTAAGTGTATAATTAGGTTTTAAATCATTATTCGCACGGCATAACGCACTATCAAATGTCCGATCTTCAGGATAGTAGCCAATTCCAGAAAAACCAGTCAAGTCAAAAACAATATCAAAAGAATCATTTTTAACATCAAGACTGATATTACCACCATTACCAGTGGGAAAAGCAAACTCAATTCCTGGATCAACGACAACCTCAGTTCCACTGGCAAATAAATTACCATTTAAGACATATTCTGCCATTACAGTATCACCGATTAAAGCAGCTTGAGCAGGGGCGTAACCTACCATCAAACCAGTAGAAGCGGCGACAGTACCTAATGCAAGTTTAGTTAAAGTTTTCATTCAATGCAAGTCCTCAAAGGAAATAAATAAAATTGTTAAATTAGTCAGGATCTAAGAGCAAAATAACCCTTAAACTAGAATTGACCTGATGTTATGGCAAATAACCCTAATATCGTACCCCCCCGCTTATTTTGTCAATTATTTGTTTAAAAACGGAATATTCTAGGGGTTATTACCGTTATTAATTCTCGTGTTATTTAAGTAGGTGAGTATAATTAATTGGATAAGAACTGTAGGCCGATGCACTACCCACAACAACTATCTAAGGTTATTACAGTCATTAATGCTGGTGTTATTTAAGTTAGGTGAGTATAATTAATTTTATGGTTATTGAAAATTCAGCGATCGCAACTGTTAAAAGTTCGATGAAACCCAAAATTGATAGTTTACGTCTTCATAGGTTAAGGTAGGGGTCAACGGCCGTTGACCCCTACGATGTTCTAAAATACATGGTCATGATTCACCGAATCATTGATAATTAATAAAATTATAAATTTCTAAATTAAACTTATGTGTGGAATCGTTGGTTATATTGGCACTCAAACAGCAACCGAGGTATTAATCGGGGGTTTAGAACGGTTAGAATACAGAGGCTATGATTCGGCGGGTATTGCCACCGTTTTAGAAGGTAATATACACTGTACCAGAGCCAAAGGTAAACTGTATAACTTAAAGGAAAAATTAGAACGGGAAGTCAACCCCTCTCAAATGGGTATCGGCCATACTCGTTGGGCCACCCATGGAAAACCCGAAGAAAATAACGCCCATCCTCACACTGATAATAACAAACGGGTGGCTGTGGTACAAAATGGCATTATCGAAAACCATCAAGAATTACGGGAAGAATTAATCAGTAAAGGGTGTGAATTTGCCTCAGAAACCGATACAGAAGTTATTCCCCATTTAATCGCTCAACATCTCCCTGAAACCTTTGATTATGAAGGGTTCCTAGAAGCAGTACAAAAGACCATTCATCGTCTTAATGGTTCCTTTGCGATCGCCGTTATTTGTGCAGACTACCCTGATGAGATTATTGTGGCACGAAATCAGGCCCCGTTAATTATTGGGTTTGGCCAAGGGGAATTTTTCTGTGCGTCTGATGTGACAGCAGTTGTCCCTCATACCCCTGCGGTTTTATCCCTGGAGAATGGGGAAATTGCCCGTTTAACCGCCCTGGGGGTAGAAGTTTACGATTTCAACCTAAAACGTCTCAGAAAGCTGCCTCGTACCCTTGATTGGAATTTGACGACGGTTGAGAAACAAGGGTTTCGTCACTTCATGCTCAAAGAAATTTATGAGCAACCTTCGGTGATCAGAAGTTGTCTAGAAACCTATCTTAATCCTAGCTGGAATGTTCAAGATGGGAGTGAAAATAGTCCCATTGATTTAGGGTTAGCAGCAGACATTTGTGAGAATGTAGATTATATTCAAATTGTGGCCTGTGGTACCAGTTGGAATGCCAGTATGGTTGGGAAATATTTGCTAGAACAATTAGCAGGAATTCCCACGATGGTACAGTATGCTTCAGAGTTTCGTTATTCTCCTGCACCCATGTTAGCAAATACCTTAACTATTGGGGTAACACAGTCAGGGGAAACTGCCGATACTTTGGCCGCTTTGGAGATGGAAAAACAGCGAAGAATGGGCTTAAAATTTCCTCATGATGCCCGAATTTTAGGCATTACCAACCGTCCCGAAAGTACCCTCGCTCACATGGTAGATCGAATTATTAATACTCAAGCAGGGATCGAAATTGGAGTCGCGGCAACTAAGAGTTTTACAGCGCAATTAATGGGCTTTTATTTCTTAGCTTTGCATTTAGCTTATCGCCGAGGTAAGTTAGGGTTAGATAAGCTGGAAGGGTTAATTAAAGGGTTACGAGAATTACCAGCCAAAATTGAATTAATTCTAGAAAAACAAGGGGAACAAATTGAAGAATTAGCCCATGATTTTGCTGAGACGCAAGACTTTATCTTTTTGGGACGAGGTATTAATTTTCCCATTGCCTTAGAAGGGGCTTTAAAATTAAAAGAAATCAGTTATATTCATGCAGAAGGCTATCCCGCAGGAGAGATGAAACATGGCCCTATTGCTTTATTAGATGCTAAAGTTCCCGTAGTTGCGATCGCTATGCCTGGGAATGTTCATGATAAAGTATTATCCAATTCCCAAGAAGCAAAAGCAAGGGATGCGCGGTTAATTGGGGTAACATCTATTGATGATACGGAAGCAAGATCAACGTTTAATGATCTGTTATTTGTTCCCCATGTAGATGAATTATTATCACCTATTATTGCAGTGATTCCCTTGCAATTATTAGCCTATCATATTGCTGCCAGACGCGGGTTAGACGTGGATCAACCGCGTAATTTAGCTAAGAGTGTTACAGTGGAATAAGATTGATAGTCTTAGGAGTATTGCTATTTTCAATACTCCTAGTCTAATAGAGAATGATTATATGACTATCAATGCCATTTCTAAAAACAGAATTTTAATTCGTTTAACAGAGGAAAGATGGAAACATATTACCAATAACCATAGTGAATTAATTAGTTATAAATTGGAAGTTTTAACAACAATTGAAAACCCTGATAAAATATTAGAAGGTAATCAGAATGAATTGTTAGCCATCAAAGAAATAATTATAGGTAAATATCTAGTTGTTGTTTATCGAGAATTATTAAATGATGGATTTATTATTACTGCTTATTTAACCCGTCGTCTTCGTTCATTAGCAAAGAGAACACAATTATGGCCGTAACCAGTATTGATCTACAATCTTATCTACAGCTTGCTAAAGTTGTTAGTTATCTTCCTAAACAAGATTTCTGGACAGCTTATGATGCAGAAGCAGATGTGCTTTATATTAATTTTCATCAACCTGCTTTGTCTGCTGATGATAGTGAATTAACTGATGATGATATTATTATTCGTTATCAAGGAGATGAGATTATTGGGTTAACTATTCTCAATGTTACTAAAAGATAGATTTTGATTAATCCCGTAATTTAGAAAAAGAGCTATATTATGATAATAATAGGTCAATTTTTGAGAGTTTAATCAGGTTATATTATAATGTATCTAAAAGAGATTTTGCTAGAAAATGTCGCATCTATTGACTTTTTGGATGTAACCTTACCTTTTAATGATGATGGGACACCACAACCTGTTATTATTGTTGGGGTTAATGGTTCAGGTAAAAGCATTTTATTGTCTTATATAGCTGATGCTTTAATTGAATTTGCTAAGACAGCTTATACTGATATTGTTCCTGGACAATCTGTTACTGATTCTCCTTATTTTAAAATTTGTGGAGTAATAAATCAAAAAATTGGTTCAGAATTTAGTATTGGGTTACTTGAATTTATAAGTAATAAAGAAACATATTGTTATCTTGATAAATCAGGAAATATAGATCCTAGTTTATACATAGAGAAAAGAAAAAATCGTTTTGAAAAAATTGAATTATGGGATATACACGGAAATCAAAAAATTATCAATCCTCAAAATAAACAAGTTTTTGAGACTTGTTTTGATAAAAATGTTTTTTGTTACTTTCCACCTAACCGTAATGAGTGTCCCCATTGGTTAAACCGTCAAGGAATTAATCAATCTCCTTCTTTTAAATTAGATCTTAAACATTCTGGGGTACTTAATAAACCTATTTATATAGAAAGTAGTATAGAAGATAATAAGTCATGGATACTTGATGTTTTTTTAGATTCAATGATAGATATTCCAACATATCAGCTACTTATAGCTAGAGACTTTCAATCATCTTCAAATTTAATTAAAAATGCGTCAGAAAAAATATTAAATGATAAAAATTTGCTCACACAAAGTCGCTTAAATATAGAGAAAATTCTACAATCAATTTTTCAAGATAACTCTCTTAAATTAGCAGTTAACTATAGACAAATTTCACCTTATCGTTTATGTCTTACCAAACAAGATAAAATATTTATTCCAAGTTTAGATAACTTATCTTCTGGTCAATCTATTTTATTCAATCTTTTTGCAACGATTATTCGCTATGCAGATAAAGGAGATATTAATAAAAGTATTCAACTTGATCAAATAGAAGGAATTGTTATCATTGATGAAATTGATGTTCATCTACATTCTGATTTACAGTATGAAATTTTGCCTAAACTAATTAAATTATTCCCTAAAGTACAATTTATTGTTACTACTCATTCACCTTTATTTATTTTAGGGATGGAAAATGAATATCAAGGAAAAGATTTTAAAGTAATTGAAATGCCTCAAGGACAAGAAATTACAATTGAAAGATTCTCAGAGTTTAAAACATCCTTTGACTATTATAAAAAAACAAAAGCATTTGAATATGAAGTAAAATCTATTATTGAGCAATATAGTCCTTCCAATGTTAATTCAGAAAGTAACTTACTTCAAGCAAGTATTTGGACTGAAGGAAAAACAGATATTAAACATTTAAAAGCAGCTTTTAGATGGTTACAAAAACAGGGTAACGTTTATCCTTTTGAATTGGATTTTAAAGATGATTTACCTTCTGAAAAACAATGTAGTAGTCAACTTCTTGAGGTATGTAAACAGTATTGTAAGAAAAAGGAACATATTCCTATAATTGCAATTTTTGATCGAGATGAACAAAAAATAACCAAGCAAGTTCATGATGACTCTAACGGGTTCAAAAATTGGGGAAATGGAGTCTATTCATTTGCGTTACCTATCCCTAACCATCGTGCAAATATACAAGAGATTTGTATTGAACATTATTATCAAGATTTAGAAATTAAACGCAAAGACAAAGACAATAGAAGACTTTTTCTCAGCAACGAATTTCATAAAGAAAGTGGTAAGCATTTAGATGATATCAACTTAAATACTACTGAAATAAATAAATTCAAATCTGAGCAAATAAAAATAATAGATGATAAAGTTTTTGATTCTGAAAATAATAATGTAGCATTGTCAAAAGATGACTTTGCAACCTACATATACAACAACGAAGAAGGATTTAATGATTTTGAATTTAGCGCATTTCGAGAAGTTTTTGAAATAATAGAAAAAATTCTAAAAAATAACAAATAAACATGGATAATATTATTGGCATTCCCGTGATAAGAGTGGGAACCAATGAAGCAGAACCGATTTTGACAGGAAATTTTACCGAATGCGAGACGGGGAACAGGAGAAGGTGCAGTGCGCTGGAAACCCATGGACAATAACAGGAATTGGCAATTTTTTGTAGAGGGAATGTGGGATTATCAGTGGATAAAGACAGAGGTTCCCTATTCTGAGGACATTAGTGACGCACTCTATGAAGAAACCCAAAGGTTGAAAATGAGCAGATTTGAGTGGGTTTTTAGCTTCTGTTTTTTACCCTCATCAAACTCGTGAGAATGAAGGTAGCAGCGTACCAAGCTAGACTTTTATTTGACAAGCTAGTTAATGAGTTAACATAAAGTCAACCAACAACCCATAGGATAATTATACCTATGGGTTTTATAATGTCCCAAAATGTCTACTGCACAGAATGAGCAACGAAATTTATTTTAATCATCCTACCTTCGGACTCCTCTATCGTGTGTGTGTACTTGATGATAACCAAGAATTGTTTACGACACTGTATGCTCAACGGTTATTTTTTATTGTCACAACAACACAACAGAATACATCGTTAGAACCAATTAGTCGCTCTGATGCTAGGCTATTAGTAGAAAAGAGGTTGCGTAATCTGCGCCGTCTAGGGACAACCCAAGATTATAAAGATTTCTACGATATGTATAAGCAGAGTTTCCCCTAAGTTTTATGACGATTTCCCAAAACCTTGACCACATTCACCCTCAAATTCCGGCCTCAGTTCGTCTTGTTGCTGTTAGCAAACAGATGCCTGTTGAGGCAATTAAAGAAGCTTATGATGCTGGTATTCGGGATTTTGCTGAGAGTCGTCTTCAAGAAGGGTTAGAAAAACAGGCACAGTTACAGGAATACAATGATATTTGTTGGCATTTTATTGGTCATTTACAAACAAATAAAGCCAAAAAGGTGTTAGAACATTTTCATTGGATTCATTCTGTGGATAGTCTTAACTTGGCACAGCGTCTTGATGAGTTAGCCGCCAAATCTTCTATTTATCCTCAAGTTTGTTTACAAGTTAAAATTTTACCTGACCCGAATAAATATGGGTGGCAGGTTACAGAACTTTGGGAAGATTTGCCGAAGTTAGAAGCTCTGCAACACCTGAAAATTGAAGGTTTGATGACGATTTTACCTTTGGGTTTATCAGAAAAAGACTGTTTAGAAACCTTTGGCAAAACAAGAGAACTGGCGAAAACTATTACAGAAAAATCTTCGTTAAAATTAGAACATTTATCCATGGGAATGTCTAATGATTATTTACTCGCTATACAAAAGGGGGCAACAATGATACGTCTGGGAAGAATTATTTTTGGTGATAGAAATTGATATTCAAAATTGATTCAAGGTTTGAAGGGGATGGTTTGGTGTCCATCCTGAAAATCTTTGCACTTGAGAACGACAGGAATATCCGGTTGCTAAATAATAGGGCCTATCTTCAATCTTTTCGGGTAAATGTTGTTGCCAACTGCTCTGATATATTGCTTGAGAATTCTTGTAATGTTCAACTTCATAACCATACATTCCGGCCATTCCACAACAACCCACAGAAACTAAATTTAAGTTAATTCCCATCCTATTAAAGATAGTTTGCCATTGTTTTTGTGAATTGAAAGCAAGGGTCTTTTCATGGCAATGTCCTAATAAATAATAAGACTGTGATGTCTTAATTTTCGGTAGGGGTTTATCCTGATTTATGATGAATTCTTGAATTAGTTGCACTCGGTTAAGAATATTTTTTGTTTCAGTAATTTTTTCCCCTTCATCTCGATAAGTTAGTGTCATACTGGGTTCGATTCCAATAATTGGAATATTCAACTGAGTTAAATATTTTAAATTTTCAGTATTTTGATTAACAATTGACTGAAATTTTGCTAAAAATCCTTTCAAATGTAACGGTTTGCCATTGATAAAAAAGGGAACAACATAAACATTGTATCCTAATTTATCTAAAAAGTTATAAATATCAATAACTAACTCTGATTCATAAAAACTGGTCAAAGCATCTTGAATTAAAATAACTGTATTTTTTTGCTCTTGTATTGATAAGTCTTCAAGAGTTTTTAGACTAAATTGAGGAGCTTTTTTTAGGGATAATTCTTGTCTTACCGTCTTGACACTTATTAAGGGAGGGTTAACCATACCTAAACTTTGCTTTATTAACCACAATATTACTGGATTTTGCAGAAAATAATTGACAAAGTTAGGAGCAAAAGATTGATAATAAGCTAAGGTTTCTATATTCCCCATGAAATAGTCTCTTAAGGGACGTAAATAACGACTATGATAACGGTTTAAAAATTGAGATTTAAGGGCAGGAATATCAACATGAATAGGACATTCACTGACACAAGCTTTACAAGCAAGACATCCTTCCATTGCGTCATAAACATCATGGGAATAATCTTCTATTCCTCCCCATTTTTCTAGGGTATGCCAAAGTTTTTTGGGTAGTAGAGACGTTTCATGAAACGTCTCTACAGGTTCAGTTTTTGAGAGTAATCTTAACCATTCTCTTAATAACATTGCCCTACCTTTTGGGGAATGAATACGCTCGCGGGTTTGTTTGGCAGAAGGACAGATAATTTCATCAGGATTAAAGTTAAAACAAGCCCCATTGCCATTACAATTAAAGGCCGCTTCATAGTCGTTTCTTAACTGTTGAGATACTTGACGATCAAAGTGTCCCCTTAAGGTTGATTCTATGCTGACAATTTCTTCTGAACTTTCATAAGGAGTGACGATTTTACCTGGGTTTAATTTATTCTTAGGATCAAATGCTGACTTGATTTTTCGTAAGTCTTGATAAAGTTCTTTCCCAAAAAATAAAGCTGTATATTCACTGCGGAAACCTTTCCCATGTTCTCCCCACATTATACCCCCATATTTTCGGACTAAATTAACAACTTTATCCGATATTTCTCTAATTAATTTTTCATCATCAGGAGACTTCATATCTAAAGCAGGACGCACATGAAGACACCCGACATCGACATGACCAAACATAGCATAATTAAGCTGATAACTGTTCAATAATTCTTTAAATTCACGAGTATAATTAGCTAAACTTGAAGGGGGAACGGCGGTATCTTCAATAAAAGGAATGGGTTTGCGATCGCCTGGCATACTTCCTAATAAAGCAGATCCTTTTTTTCTTAACATCCATAATTGTTTGATTTCTAGTGATTTATCGGTTAAATAATAACCCATAATACCTGGTTTATTTGCTTGATTTAATTGTTTAATTAATGGAGCAGTTTCCTGGTTTATGATATCTTGAGTTTCACTAATAAATTCGACTAGATTAATAGCTTTTGCTTCTTTGACAAAGTCTTTTACCTCTTGAAATATACTATCTTGCTTGGCTAATTCTAAAATGGTTTCATCAATAGTCTCTATGGCAGATGGATTAAATTTGAGCAAAATATCTGCATCATTTAAAGCATCATCAAAACTTTGATAATGAATGGCTAATAATTGAGTAGCTTTCGGGATTTTCGTTAGTTTTAATTTTGCTTCTGTAATCACAGCTAATGTGCCTTCTGAACCAGCTAAAATTCGATTTATATCAAAATATTTTCTAGTATTATCATAAACTTTAGCTAAGTTATAGCCTGTCATAAATCTGGTTAATTTAGGAAAGATATCTTGAATTAAATCAGCTTTATCACTAACAATTTGATCAACTTTTTGATAAACATTACCTAACCGTCCTGACTGTTGTTTTAATTGTTCTAAATTTTTTTGATTAACTTGAGAAGAACTCCCAACAGTGCCATCAGATAAAACCCAAGTTAAGGCTAAAATATGATCGCTCGTTCTGCCATAAATACGTGAACCTTTCCCTGCTGCATCTGTATTAATCATTCCCCCAATGGTAGCGCGATTACTAGGAGCAAGGGAAGGAGCAAAAAAGAATCCGTGAGGGGCTAAAATTTGGTTTAATTGGTCTAATATTATTCCTGGTTGAACTCTTACCCATTGTTCTTCTAAATTAATTTCTAAAACCTGATTCATATATTTAGAACAGTCTATAATTATACTAGGAGAAAGTGACTGTCCATTCGTTCCAGTTCCCCCTCCTCTGGGAGAAAAAGTAATAGACTCAAATTGAGATTGATTGGCTAATTTAAAAATTTCTATCACATCTTGTGCCTTGTGAGGAAATACAACTGCTTGGGGTAAAATTTGATAAATACTGTTATCAGTTGAAGCAATTAAACGATTAGCAAAATCACCTTTAATATCCCCAGAAAATGGAGTATCTTGTAAACGGCTCAAAAAATCAGCAATATTTTGATTAATAGTTATTTGGGGCGAAAGTCTAGGAATCATATTTAGATGAGTAGGGTGGGTTAGGTGGGGATATCCTATGCAGCTAAGTTGTTAATTAATTATCCACCGTAACCCACCATCAAGAAAACCTGCAGCCACCTTAACATTTACTTTATAATCTGAGTTCGACATAAGGCAATTTGTCGAAAACTCGCCACAAGTAAAAGTCTCAAAACCTCATTTTCTCATTGAAAAAATCACTTGTAGTTTGGTATAATATCAGAGTACACTTTTACCACTTATTACTCAAATCGAAAATCCTAAAAATTTCTTTAATTTGAATTAACGTTATGTATCAACAGCAACTAAACTTGTTTGGAGAGCAAGAATCCTGTCAAGCAAAAATAGTCATTAACCTTGATGGTGAAGCTATTTTTTATCGTACTTTTTTTACGATTGAAGAAAGTGATCAATTCTTTTGCGAGTTAGAAAATAGTATAAATTGGAGACAAGACCATATTAAACTTTATGGTAAATCTATAGATTTACCAAGATTAACAGCTTGGTATGGAGATGAAGGAAAATCTTATATCTATTCAGGAATAGAACAACATCCCTCTCCTTGGACTCCAACACTGAAAAAGATTAAATCGAGAATTGAAGAGGTTGCTAATGTAAAATTTAATAGTGTTTTACTTAATTTTTATCGCAGTGGAAAAGATAGCGTATCATGGCATAGTGATGATGAACCAGAACTAGGAATAAATCCCATTATTGGGTCGGTTAGTTTTGGTGGTACTCGTCGCTTTTGCTTAAAACATAAAAATATACCTGAGCGAAAAGTTGATATTGAATTACCCCATGGAAGTTTTTTGCTGATGAAAGGAGAAATTCAGCATCATTGGTTACATCAAATCCCTAAAACTCAACAAGCTGTTAAACCAAGAATTAATTTAACATTTAGAATTATTAACTGATCATCAGTATCATTACTGAGAGAAGCTTTTAGCTAATGTATTTATTTTACTAAAAATACTGAAATTAAAAGTCATTAAGAGCTTTAAACTGGTAGTTGATAGAAAAAGTTACTACCAATTAAAGGCTAAAAAAATTAATGACATTATATGATTATATAATTGAAGGACTACAGAATTCAGGTAACTTCTACGATCAAAATGTCCATAGAACATTTGAATATTATTTGCAATCACTACAAGAACCTGCCAAAAAACTATGGAAATCTTATCGCTTTGATCGAGTAAAAGTTGAGTATTCTGATTCTTCGATTCAAGCTGCTTATTTAATCAGATATTATCCACATTATGCTTATATGACTTTGCAGATTTTCAATATTTTACATAACCAGAATGTATTAGGAAACTTAATGGATACAGTTTTACAAATCTGTTTTTTTGGTGCTGGCCCTTGTCCAGAAATAGTAGGATTAGCTAAGCTATTGTCAATCTATTATCAAGGCGTTAAAAAATTGGTTGCTAATGTATATGATATTGCTTCAGATGAATGGAGTTTGAGTAGAGCAGTTACAGAAAAATTTGTTATACCTCAAATATGGCAAGGGCAATTAGAATTTCATAGTGATCAACTTGATTTATGTAAATCTAACTGTTTGTATGCGTTAAATAAAAAAATCAGCGAAAGCAAAATATTTATTTTTCAAAATTGCCTTAATGAAATTTACAATTTATCCACTGTTCAAGACAATTTTAATTTCTTAATTAATCAGGTACCATCAGGCAGTTTGATCGTTATTGCAGATTTATGTAACTATCAGCAAAACGCCACAATTGTTGATAAATTAGAAAATCAAGTTATCAATCGGCACGATTTTGAGATTTATCGCCCTGGCATCATTAGCATACAAGCTTATCCATTACTTCCTCCTATTATTGAGAAAAATCTACTCATTGGTCAAGATTGCTTAATAGCTCGCAAGAGAGACATTGAGTGTCTTTTTATTAGCCTTCATAAAACTAATCCTAATTATTATCAGATTGCTCCTATCCCATTTTAAAGTTGATAATTTATATTATTATGACTATAACAGGGTAAAAAAATTCCCTAATTAACCAATTATTAAATGAAATTGTTTCTGTTTAAAAAGAAAGAATGACCAATTTTAACCTTTCCTGTCCTATTCCCCTCGATCAATATCCCCAAGTATTACTCGCTCATGGTGGGGGTGGTAAGCTCATGCAGCAGTTACTAGAAAAGATGTTTTTTCCTGCCTTTAAAACCTCTAATGATTCCCCCCCCCATGACTCTGCTGTAATCACCCTTCCTGGGGATAAAATCGCCTTTACAACTGATTCTTATGTGATTCATCCCCTCTTTTTTCCTGGGGGAGATATTGGCAGTTTAGCTATTAATGGAACCGTCAATGATTTAGCCATGAGTGGGGCCCGTCCCCTATATTTAAGTGTAGGATTGATCCTGGAAGAAGGACTACAAATGGAAAGCCTATGGCGGGTAGTTCAATCCTTACAAAAAGCGGCTCAAACTGCTAACATTAAGATTATTACAGGAGATACAAAAGTCGTTGATCGGGGTAAAGGAGACGGCATATTTATTAATACCGCAGGAGTGGGAATTATTGAACATAATCAAACAATTGCCCCCCAAAGTGTGCAACCAGGAGATGTTATTTTACTCAGTGGAGATCTCGGTCGTCATGGAATTGCTATCATGGCAGTGAGAGAAGGATTAGAATTTGAAACCACCATTGAAAGTGACTGCGCCCCCCTACATCAGATTATCCTAGCAATGATCAATCAAGGGGTTGACATTCACTGTTTAAGAGATTTGACGCGAGGAGGGTTAGCCAGTGCCTTAAATGAAATCGCCGTTAGTGCAGGTGTAAGGATTAACATTAAAGAAACGGCGATTCCGGTGCGAGAAGACGTGCAGGGGGCTTGTGAAATTTTAGGATTTGACCCCCTTTATGTGGCCAATGAAGGCCGATTTGTGGCGTTTATTCCCCCAAATTCCGTCGATACAGCTTTAGAAATTATGCAATCTTTTGCTCAAGATGCTTGTATTATTGGTCAAGTTGCCCCAGAAAAAAGCAAAACAGGCTTAGTCACCTTAGAGAGTAGAATTGGGGCAAACCGTATCGTTGATATGTTAAGTGGGGAACAATTACCCAGAATTTGTTAATCAGTGTAAGGAAGTCATTTCCCGCGTACGGGATGAAGATTTTTGCACAGCTTCTGTGGCAATTTCAGCAGCTAAGGTTGTCAGAGGAGAAACTGTATTTTCCCTTCGCTGACGACCACGATAACGCCGTTGAGTAGCATTTTTGCCGAGGGGAGAGTGAGGACGAGGGGTGACTAAACTATAGGCTTTCCAGTGACTCTCCAGACTCCATTGTGGATCATCTGTCAGCACTAACACCCCACCCGCAGGAATCAGCAAATCACTAGCGGTGGCCCAAATACAAAATTGAGTCCAGGGAGAACGCAGCAAAAACACAGGGACTTGTTTTGCATCAGCACGGCCATCAGTATATCCCAGTAAAAAGCGACCTTGTTCAATAATTGGCCGTAAATGGGGATATTTTTCTAAAAGCATGAAAATTCCATGATGGGCCATAGGTCATTAATTCCCAATTCAACTCAGGCAAAAGCCCGATAGAGACAAACTCATCAGACACCTTAGCCATTAAGCATAGAAAGAGGTCGTCCTTGCTGTAAGTATCAAATGTAACTAAAACGAGCCTTTTCTTCTAAATGTCATTTAATTCTGACAAAAAACGCCTCAAACCCAGAAAAAAATTGAGCATTCTATGAATCTTTGTAACGAAAATGAGGGTTTGAGTCGCTATTCTTCATCTTTTTTGACAGGACTAACTTTTGCTCGGTGTAGCAGTTTGTCTCCTTGGCGATAACCCACGTAACGAACGACAACAAGCTCCCCTGGTTCTGCGGTTCCTCCTCCTTCTAAGAGTTGATGAAATTGCGGATCGTAGGGAATAGTTTCCCCAACGGTGGCGTTCATTTCTAGTCCCCATTGTTTCAGTAACTCAAAAATAGGTTTAACTAACGGTAATAATTTAACCGCAGAAAGTTGGGGATTTTTTTGAGAAACAATTGCCGCCGTTGGCCATTGAAGTAACCAAGATTCTAAGACAGCTAAACTTGATTTTTGAAACTCTTGTTCTAAGGTTTCTTTTTGTTGCTCTAGTTGTTGTTGTAGATGTTGATATTCTTGTTGTAAATGCTCGGCACTTGAGGGGCTAAAGGATGAGGTTAATTGATTGCCTATTTGCCAATCTTCTGCTAAGGAGTCATCGATTTTAAAAGAAGTCAACAACTGTTCTAAGGTAACTTGTAAGGTTTTAGATAACTTTAATAGAGTTTCAATAGGTAGTTTGGGCATTAACCCCACCAATAGTCGATTTAACTGCCATTGAGATACCCCAGAAACCTCACTCAATTGATCAAAATTGGTGATATTAGCTGACTGCATCAGTTGAGATAACTGTTGATGATTGGCGGAATAAGTTGTTGTCTGATTCATAAAAGTTATAATTACAAACATGACTATCATTTTGAGTTTACCTCAACTTGGTCACAGGATTTTTAGATCCCCTTCATCCCTAGAAAATCTGATAATATAATTTTTTTAAATTAAATCTTAGAAACTGTTTTAAATTTTTAATCTATTGAATTAAGTCCTTGATGGGGAAAACTTCCTGAGAAGTATTAGCAATAAGCAAATGAGTTTGCGCCATTTGACCCCCTTGTGCTATTATCAAAAATGACAATCTCAGGCCTGTTTTGACCAAAAATTAGTAAATCATGAAATGTTTCTTTTTCGTTACATAATTTTTCCTAACACCTTTACTAATTATATAGTTCAATGTCATTTCAACAAACTGTTTGGATCGCAAGACATGGAAACCGTCTTGATTTTGTCAATCCTGAGTGGTTTAATACTGCCGTTAGACGTTACGATCCCCCCTTATCAGAAGATGGGGTAATTCAAGCCCAACAATTAGGAAAAAGACTACAATCAGAGAAGATAGCCCATATTTTCGCCTCTCCTTTTTTACGCACTATTCAAACCGCAAATCAAGTGGCAGAAATGCTTGATTTACCCATTAAACTAGAAGCAGGGTTAGGGGAATGGCATAATCCTGAGTGGATGAGTGAAAATCCAGAAATTCATCCCAGAGAATTATTAGAAAAAGACTATCCTCGGATTGACTGGAATTATGCCTCTTATCTTGTTCCTGAATATCCTGAAAATGAAGCAAAAATGATGATGAGAATGGCTAAAATTGTCGGGAAATTAGTAACTGATTATTCCGAGGATATTTTATTAGTTGGTCATGGTGCATCAGTGATAGGAATTACTCAGGGATTAATGCCTGATAATCCACCATTTAAAGCTTCTTTATGTTGTTTGGTTAAAATCGTAAAAGAAGGGAATAATTGGCAAATAGAATTACAAGGAGATACATCCCATTTGACTGAAACAGAAGATAATATTCGTTTTGTTTGATGATTTCTCTATAGGGGCATTTCATTCTTTCCTATTCCCGCAGTCTAAAGCCTGGGGCTATACAAAAAAAGTCCGCCTTCGCGGGCTTGGGGATTGATAGGTGAATCCTTTCGGATATCAGCATCTACTTTTTACTTTTTACTTTTTACTTTTTACTTTTTGCTTCTGTTTAACTGCCCTTGATTCTAATTTAATTTCGGGAATTTCTCTTAATTGTGACTCATCAAGATTGTATTGTTCACAAACCAAACTTAAACGAATACCAGGGGTTTTAACCGGATTAACTGAATGAATTAAATCTCCCTGAAAAAATAATAAAGTATTAACTTGGGGCGAGATTTGTCCTAACTGGCGTTTTTTCGAGCGCAATATCAATTCTCCCCCTTCTAAATTGAGGGGAACCTGAATATAAAGAACACTAACCACAAGAGGTGGCAAAATCTTGTCACAGTAGGAACGCAAAGAACGATCAATATGAGGATCAACGCGAGAACCCTGTTCTAGTAATAAAGGGTTGAGGTAAAACGCATTACACTCCTCTTGTATGGCTCGGTTTAGATAAAGTTTGAAGTAAGGAAAGCGTTGTATAACATTGCTTAAATGCGATCGCTGAAAGGCAAGAGAAAACCCCTTTGTTCCCACAAAATCACGATTGAGATTATTAACCGTAAAATAAGGAGAGGCTAAAATTTGCCCTTGTAACTCACTTAAGTATTTGGGAGAAAACGCTTCGGAATATTGATGATAGTAGGACAACTTAGGAAGCTAATCTGTAATATTTTGATCTTAGCTATCATAGCAGGTTCAAAAATCCTCGTATGTTTCCTGGGTTTCCACTTCCACAGGCTCGACAATTTCGGCAGGTTTCTTCATGACCAAAGGTCTTTTTTCCAACTCTGGTAAAGCAATTAATTCCCGTTGTTTCACCGTAGTAGGCATTAACATCGGTAATGCGTCCCCTTGGTCAACCCAACAACTAGCCACAGGTAAAGTGTGTTCAAGATCTTCCAATAACCGAGGAATGACCATCATCGCGTGTAGTTCCCCAATTCTCTCCGCTTCGTGCATTCCCGCTTCAATCGCCACAGCCACATTAGCCACCGAACCTCGAATAATCGCTGTACATAACCCGTCCCCAATAATTTCATAGGAAGCTAATTGAACATCGGCGGACTTTAACATGGCATCTGCTGCCCCCACCATGGCCGGAAACCCTCTCGTTTCCAACAGTCCAATCGAACGGTTACTTAAGCGGCTATAACCCTGTTGTTGTTGAGCAATTTCCACTAAGTGACTACCAATGGGAAAAATTGCTTCTAAATTAGGCATGGGACGGGGAATAACCAACTTAGAAAGGAGTTGACCAAACTTTTCTGCTGTTTTTGCCCCTTCTTCAACGGCAAGACGAACATTAGCCACCTTTCCTCGGATCACAGCGGTACAGTAGCCACTGCCAATTTTTTCATAGCCAACTAAGGTTACGTCTGCCGACTTAAGCATCATATCTGCGGTTCCCACAATGGCAGGGAAGCTCTTAGTTGAAACAAGTCCGAGGGCGCTATCACTAGGTAAGTGAGATGATTTCATGCGTTGTCGTGGGGCTTGGCGTGGGTTTGAAGCTGCTAGTTTAGTCATGTAAGAAAATTAAGCGTTTCCAAGGCATCTATAGCGGTCAATAGATTGTTTCCATATCCTTTAGTGTATCGCGTTATCATTAATCATGGCTTAAGATTACTCAAGCTTGTGATAACTTTGAGTAATATAAATTAGGCAGTATTACCTTTGACATAATTGATGAACGATCAGCCCCAAGAGACATCTAACCAAATTTCCGAAGAAGAAGCTAATCAACTGTTGCGATCGCTCCTCCATAAAGAGGGAACCTGGGTAGACTGGGGGAAAACCTGTCATCAGCTACAACAAGCAGGATATAACAGTCAAACCCTCTTTGAACAAACGGGGTTTCAAGCAAGTCAGCAAAACTTAATTATTGTCGCGGCCCAAGTTTACGAAAGTTTGGTCACATCGAAAGTATCGGAAGACCTGCTAACTTATTATCGAGGCCCTAAAAGTGATGTTCTCTACGAATTACGCATTCTCAACCAAGAACAGCGAGCTATCGTGGCCCAATTAGCAAAAGATAAGGGTTTGGATTATCTTGATACGAAAGAGGTGGCCAAAACCTTTCAAACCTTTTCCCGTCTGCCTCAACTTCCCCCTAATTTTACTCTTCATCCTGGGGACGCGATCGCCTATCAATGTTGGAAACAAGGGAAACAAAAAAAGGATCTCCAAGATCGTACCCGTTTGATCGCCAAAGGGTTAAAATTTGCCCATTCAATGACAGCCAGGGAAGCGATTGAAAAATTGCTTACGGACTTCACTGCAATTCCTCAGCGTAGCGCACCATTAATGCCCCTCTACCGCTTGGAAGAGCAACAAGAGATGTCTTGCATCGTTCCCCTGGTGGGAACCCTTCCCTTGAGCAAAAATGATGTGGAAGGGGTGAGGCCATTGGACAAGGTGGGGCCTTTTAATTCTGTGTCCTATTCTGGGGAAGGATCAATCGTTCCCCTTCCAGGGTGGCAGGCAGTCTTAAAATCGGTTAATCCTGTCGCTATTTTTACCTCAAGCGATCGCTTACCTCAGTCTATTCCAGGGAAACCAGAGGAGGTTTTAGTATTAATTGATCTGGCCATAACTGATTGGGATGATAACAGTTATTTTTTGGTGGAAGATGAGGGAGAATTGACCTTTCAATGGTTTCCTGAACAACCATCCATTCCTTTATTGGGTCAACTGATTATTGTGTTACGTCCCAAGAAGATTTTTGATGAAAATAATCTTTTAGAAGCTTGGCAAATGGATGATTAAATAAGTCAAAAGTCAGTAGGGGCTTGATAATATTAAGCCCTTAAAGAAGTCAGCGCAGATTAAAATTCATGCAAAATCAACACAATTCATTTATTTTTTCTTCCTTGTTTAACCATAGATCATTGATGTTTTTGTTGTTTTTTCCGGCAAGTTTAGGTATTCTTTGGCAAATTTTCAATAATCCTTTGAGTCATCAATTATTAGCCCTTACCCTTTTTTTGATGTGTTTAGAACAAGCTAGAATGGCTGTTGTAGACCTAGAAAATATTAGAATTGTTAAAGAAAAATGTCAAGATCATCGCCTTGATATTTTTTTTATCGTTACTATGGTGACGATAATTATAGAGTTATTGGGTTTTTATCTTGCTTTTTTTTCCCTATATTGGGGGGCTATCGTTATTTTAGTTAGTTTAATTTTCTTTAACTTATTTGCTAAAATTCAACTCGAACCCTCAGCAGAAATAATGATTCAATCTTGGGGAATATCTCAACGGCTGACTATTTTATGGGCTGATGGGTTAGGATTAATTTTAATTATTTTGGGAATGTTTAATGTTCTGCCTTTATTAATGTCTTCTCTTTTATTAGGAATAATTATTTTATATGGACTCATTAAATATATATAGGATTTCTTAAGTTTACTCAACAACCTGTAGGGGCTTAATAATATTAAGCCCCTACGACTTCTGACTTCTAAAAAGCGGAGAGGGAGGGATTCGAACCCTCGTTGCCTTGCGACAAAGCAGTTTTCGAGACTGCCGCATTCAACCACTCTGCCACCTCTCCAGGGGCTTTGGTTTATCGGTGTTTTCCTATTATACCGTGAATCGTGAACAGTTATCCGTCAACGGTCAACCATCAACAATGAATCCTAATATAATGCTGCTTAATTGAGAAATAAATCATAGAAAGTTCATCAATAATCAATCATAACTTATTCTTAATCTTGAGGGAGTTTGAAGGACTGAATATCTCAAATATTCTTTAATTCATTGTCCCCAATTAGTTTAAAATGTTTACTAAATTAATTCACGAAATAAGATATGGATACCACAACCTCACCCACCCTATTAAGTTCCTTTAAATTAGGGGATTTGACCCTAAAAAACCGTGTAATTATGGCTCCTTTAACCCGTGCTAGAGCAGGAGTAGAAAGGATGCCTAATGCCCTGATGACTCAATATTATACCCAAAGAGCCTCTGCCGGATTAATTATTACGGAAGCAACTGTTATTTCTCAACAAGGTTGTGGGTGGGTACAAAGTCCAGGGATTTATTCAGAAGAACAAACTGAAGCTTGGAAACAGATAACTAAGGCACTTCATCAAACAGAAACTCCTGTTTTTTTACAACTTTGGCACTGTGGAAGAGCTTCTCATAGCAGTTTCCAAGAAAACAATCAATTACCTGTTTCTGCCTCTGCAATTAAACTGAATGGTGAATATATTCATACACCTATTGGTAAACAAGCTTATGAAACCCCTCGCGCTTTAGAAATAGAAGAAATTCCCCGCATTATTGAAGACTATCGCTTAGGTGCTGAAAGGGCTAAAAAAGCGGGTTTTGATGGCATTGAAATTCATGGAGCTAATGGTTATTTAATCGACCAATTTTTACAATCAAAAACTAATCAACGTACTGATAAATATGGAGGAAGGATAGAAAATCGTTATCGCTTTTTACAAGAAATTGTTGAAGCAATTTTGACAGTATTTTCTCCCGAAAAAGTTGCTGTAAGATTGTCTCCTAATGGTAATTTTAATGATATGGGTTCCCCTGAATATCGGGAATTATTTATCTATGTTGCTCAACAATTAAATCGTTATGGATTGGGTTATCTTCATATTGTTGATGGCTTAGAATTTGGCTTTCATCAATTAGGAGAACCCATGACATTAAGGGAGTTTCGAGAAGTATTTGATGGCCCATTAATGGGAAATTGTGGTTATAGTCAAGATAGTGCTGAGGCAACAATTAAAGCAGACAATGCTGATTTAATTGCCTTTGGAAGACCTTATATTAGTAACCCTGATTTAGTGGAAAGATTTGCGAATAATTGGCCATTAAATCCTCCTGCTGAGATGAAAGACTGGTATTCTTTTGGTGCAGAAGGTTATATTGATTTTCCCACTTATCCAGAAACCCACAAAAGTTAATGAATTAACTTAAGAAATGATGATAAATAGAGACGTTTTAGACAACTTCTAGCGTCTCTAGAGCGAGATAATGTTAAGTCTCATTACAAAATCAGTCATAATGCTTGTAATCGGTTCATGGTTTTCATGTATGATAACTAAAGTTCCTTAATATTGAATCTCTTGAGAATAATGGGTTTAAAAATTGTTGAAAACTTTGATGCTAGTTTTACCCTTACCCCAGAAGCAAAAGAAACCCTGTTTAATTTATTAACTAATTCAGACTTTATTCAGCAAATTAGTCAACAATTCTCCGAAACCTCCCTCGAATTTACTGAACTTTTGTTTCAACCTGTTCCTTATAGTATCCAAACTCCCAAAGGAATGCCTCCAGAATTTGAAATGTATTACAAGTCTGATGATTACATTATTGTTAATGTTCCCCCTAATTTTATGTTTAAGGCAAAGATTTTTAATCCCAGTCGTCTTTGTGCTATTTATCGTAAAATAAAATGATTTTCTCTTAAAAATTCTAATTATTTTCTTCACTATTTCCTATGACAACTCACACTGAAATCCCCACCCTCAACAGCCTAGAATACTTACCCTATCTTGATAAAAATGGACTAATTGCTGAAGATTTACAGGGAAAAATTGGGGTTTATAGTATTTTTGATCAAGAAAAAAACCTAAAATTTGTTGGCTATTCCCGTGATATTTATTCTAGTTTAAAACAGCATCTAATCCGTCAACCTAATTATTGTTATTGGCTAAAAGTTCAGACTATTACTCGTCCCAGTCGCACCATTTTAGAAGAAATAAAAAATAATTGGATTGCAGAAAACGGCGATTTGGGTGTCAATAATGAGAAAAATCAAGCTGCTTGGACTCAACCTATTGATGCTAAACCTGGGATGACAGCAGAAGAAAAAGAAACCTATAATAAAAGCGATGAACTGACTCAAACTAAACTCTTAAAACAAGTTGCTAGAAGAGTTGAAGCAGAAATCATAGAAACTTTAAAAAATAGAGGTAATCAAATGGAAATACGCTTTAATCCAAAACTGAAAGGACAAGGATTATTAGATTTAAAGTGATCAATAATAAGTAAAATGCACAACAGCTTAACCGTAATCTAACAAATGTTGTACATTGTAAGAATAGCCCGTAATAATTTTGTAAAGGAGCAATAAACAATGACGTGGCGTGGGTCTATCGGTATTACAGACCGTATTTTTGGAACATTAGTCTATTGTTTTGCCATTTTTGACACCTTGTCTTTTGGCAGTTTCTTATTAAATCAGTTTCCCGTGTTCAATTTTCTGCTCATTCCTGCGGTTCCTATTGGCTTTATTTACGGGGTTTTTGGACAGTTTTTTGGGCAGTTTGGCAGCTTTATCCTGTTTATGATTTTATTTTTGGCCGTTGTCCGTAACGAAAGAGTCAGCCATTTTATCCGTTATAATGCCATGCAATCCATTCTGATTGGAATTCTTTTAGCCCTATTAGACTTGGTAATGCAATGGGTTCTCATCCCAGCATTAGGGTTAAATAATATTCTCATGGAAACCCTATTTAATGTCATTTTCTTGGGGGGACTAGCTGCGTCCTATTTTTCCATGATTCAATCAGCATTAGGACGCTATGCGGAAATTCCTACGATTTCTGAGGCCGCCTATTCTCAGGTGCGTTGGTAGGTTAAGACGGTTCAACCACTGCCATGATAGAGTTTTCTAGACTACCAATACCTTCAATTTCAATCCTAACGATATCCCCTACCTGAAGCGGCCCCACACCTTCAGGTGTCCCTGTTAAAACCACATCCCCAGGCAGCAAAGTCATAATATGAGAAATATAAGAAACAAGAGCTTGAGGGGAAAATACCATATCTTGAACCAAAGCGGATTGTCTTGGTTCAGATTCATTGTTAATAAAAGTTTGAATTTTCGCTCCAGCACTTAATTCTCGAATCACCCAAGGCCCCAAAGGACAAAAACTATCAAATCCTTTTGCTCTTGTCCACTGACTATCTTTTTGCTGTAAATCACGGGCTGTAACATCATTAGCGATAGTATAGCCCCAAATTTTGTAGCGAGCGTCTTGGGGTGAGCAATCTTTTGTCGTTTCCCCAATAATTAAAGCAAGTTCCCCCTCATAATCTACTCGTTGAGACTGTACGGGATAATAAATGGTTTGTCCTTCCCCGATAAGAGTGGAAGGGGGTTTCAGAAATAATAATGGTTCCTCTGGGACAGTATTACCTAACTCAGCAGCATGGGCCCGATAATTTCTGCCCACCGCAACAATTTTAGAGGGAGCGCAAGGAGCTAAGAAATCGTAGGTATCTGCTTTTAAAACCACTCCACTCGGTTGTCCTCCCTCCCAAGGAGCAGCATCAAAAACCGCGACACTGCGGTTAAGATTAAGGGAGCCGTAATGAATGTTTCCTTGAGTTGTTTTTACTCGAACGTAGCGTTGCGCCATAAGATTGAGCAGTCAGTTAGGTTAAGAAAAGACGAATATAGCGGTGTGCAGTTGAATGAGGTACAAAGCATTAGGTTTAAAACCACTACCCATAAGGGTTTTACTTCTGACTTCTGACTTCAAACTTCTGACTTCTACTATATGCCATCCCATATAGTAGCAATTAGTCATGCCGTCGTAGTATGATTTTAAAGGAATCTGTTCCCAAGACATCTTCCTGTCTTGATTAGTTTCCATGATCCTTGCTTCTCAAGGTCTATGTGATGACCAATTAAGAAGCCAACCTGTCCATAAGGAGTTTAACTCAATGAGTCAATATTACGAAATGATTTATATCCTGCGTCCTGATTTGTCGGAAGAGCAGGTTAAACAAGAAGTGAGCAAATATCAGGAATTTTTAACTGAAAATAACGCCACAGACCTTCAAACCAAGATTTGGGGAAAACGTCGTCTTGCTTATCCCATTCAAAAAAAGGTTGATGGCATTTACGTTCAAATGAACTATCAAGCAGATGGGACACAAATTGCGCCCTTAGAAAGAATGATGCGTTTAGGGGAAGAAGTCATGCGTTATCTAACAATTAAGTTAGATACAGTGGCTTCAGACACGACAGAAGAAGAAGCACCAGAAGAAGAAGCCCCTGTACAAGCACCTGTACAAGCATCTGTACAAGCCCCTGTACAAGCCCCTGTAGAAGCTAAAGTGGAAGCACCTGTAGAAGCACCTGTAGAAGCTAAAGTGGAAGCAGAAGCACCAGAAGCTGTTGCTGTTGAGGAATAAATCGTTTAATTAATTAGGTAGAGACGTTATCTATAACGTCTCTATACCAACGGTATTAATTTTCTAACATTTGCTGTACTCTCGCTTGTAAGGCTTTATTTTGGGAAATCGTGGACTCTATTTCTAGAAACCGCTTAAGCTCTAATCCTTGGGTTTCTACGGTACGTTGTCGCTTTGTTTCCGATGCGTTCATGATTTCGTTAACTTTAACAACAGCTTTTTTAAATTTGTCTAACTCATCAGAAGATACATTCGCCTGGGGATTACGATTTCTTTGACTTTCATTAATTTCGACAAATCTTTGGGGGGTTAATCCTTCTTTACCGATAGCTTTGGCCATTTGTTGTTGAGTTTGCATCTCAATTTTTTGGAATTGCTTAATTACTTGGACAAATTGTTGCAATTCTAAGGGACTTACTGCTGGTTGTGAAGCTTGGGAGGATTCTACCGTTGATGATAAGGGAACTTGAAATTGAGCCATGACGGTTGTTGGCACTGACAACCCAACAATAGTCATCACTCCTCCCACTAAAATGGATTTATACATAAAATAATGTTTCCTTAGCGATTTGGAATAGGCAACTTCAATACAAGAGACGCTTTTTAGTCACCATTGTTCGGAGTTTAGCGTTTTCTCTGTAGAGAATATTTACTAAACTAGCATTTTCTGAAACCTTTGGCAGTATAAGCAGCATTTAGTGTCAATAGAATACTACAATTATTGTCCTGCGGTACTTAAAGAAGGCAAGAAACTGACTAAAGGAGGGAAAATAATGATTAACGCCAGCACTAAAACTTGCAACAAAATAAAAGGAATTGCCCCGCGATAAATATCTTCAGTTTTTAATTCTGGTGGGGCAACACCTCTTAAATAAAAGAGTGCAAATCCAAAGGGCGGGGTTAGAAAGGATGTTTGTAAATTGGTCCCAATGATTACTGCATACCACAGTAAATCTATTCCTAATGTTTCAGCAACGGGCCTAAAAATTGGAATAACAATAAAAGCAATTTCAAAGAAATCAATAAAGAAACCCAAAAAGAAAATGGTTAACATACTAACTGCTAAAAACCCATATTTTCCCCCAGGAAGGTTGGTTAAAACATCCAACATAAAGTGATCTCCATTTAATCCTCGAAATACCAAACTAAAGGCCGTGGAACCAAATAAAATAAAAATGACCATAGTGGTAATTCGTAGGGTTGCATCACAAACTTGTTTAACTGATGCCCAACTTAACTGTTTATTAAATGCGGCTAAAATCATCGTTCCTAAAGCCCCGACGGCTCCTGCTTCTGTCGGAGTTGCAATGCCAAAAAAAATACTTCCTAACACTAATAAAACTAATAATAAGGGAGGAAACATCGCTTGTAAGACTTGTTTCATTAAGGCTTTTTTGCCGATATTTCTCTCCTCTGGGGGCAAAGCAGGAGCCACATCTGGCCGTAAAAATGCCACAATAATAACATGAAGGGCAAACACTCCAGCCATCATTAATCCTGGAATAATTGCACCGATAAATAAATCGCCAACGGGAATACCCAATTGATCTGCTAATACGACTAAAACAACACTAGGAGGAATTAATTGTCCGAGGGTTCCTGATGCCATGATGACCCCCGCAGCTAATTCTTTGTTATAGCCATAACGTAACATAATAGGCAGCGAAATTAACCCCATAGCCACAACTGTTGCCGCTACAACTCCGGTAGTTGCTGCTAGTAATGCCCCCACAAATACAACTGCTAAAGCAAGTCCACCCCTGAGTTTACCAAATAGAATTCCCATGGTTAATAATAATCTTTCTGCAATGCCTGTTTTTTCTAGCATTGAACCCAAAAAGATAAAATAGGGAATTGCTAAGAGGGTATAGTTTCCCATAATGCCAAAAATTCGACTGGGTAAGGCACTTAAAAAAACGGGATCAAATACTCCTAAAACCACACCTATTATGGCAAAAAGAATGGATACACCACCCAAAGAAAAGGCAACAGGATAACCAAAGGAAAGTAAAATTAAAGCCCCCAAAAACATAAAAGGGCCTAACCATTCATAAGCTAGGGTCATGGTGTTCCTCCTGGGGGGTTAATTGTTCAGTAAAAATAGCCCAATTTTTAATGGCTTCAGCAAGGCCTTGAATTATCAGTAAAATATAACTGACAATAATCATAGATTTAATGGGATAACGAGGCAAACCGCCAGGATCAGGGGACATTTCCCAACTGTTCCAAGAGTTGATAATAGTTCCCCAAGAATAAAAAATAATCATCAAACAAAAGGGAATTAAAAAGATAAAAACACCAATAAAATTAACTAATGCTTTGCGTTTTACCGACCAATCTTTATACAATAAATCAACTCTAACGTGTTCATCATGTTTGAGAGTATAAGCTGCCCCTAAAAGGAAAACTAGATCAAACAAATACCATTGCATCTCAATTAATCCATTAGAGGTTAAACTTGCACCAAGAAATCTGCCCAAATATCGTCCAACGACATTCCAAACCCCAATTAATACCATCCATAATACTAACCAATAACTGAGTCGGCCTATCCATTCGTTGATACTGTCGATAATGCTGGCAATACGAAGTAGTTTTTGCAAGGAATTAACCTCGATTTAAACTCATGAATTATTTAATATAGCAGTTTATGGGAAACATTATGAGATTTTTATAAGAAAATTAAAGTTTTATTGCTTAGTGGCTTAAAAGGTTATCCTTGAAATTATAGAATATAGTTTGTTTGCTCACAATTTTGGACAAAGTTTGAATGATTAATATTGCTAGTGGAGATACCACACAACAGTCAACGGTTTTATGGGGACAGAGTGATAATCTTGGGGACATCATTTTTGAATATTCTACTGATCCTAATTTTCAATTAATTACAGGAAAAATAACCGCTAAAATAACTGATGCTAAAATACCTGTAAAAGTAAAAATTACTCAACTAAAATCAGGGACACAATATTATTATCGAGTCACAGATTCTAAGCAAGTAACTAACAAAGGAAAATTAATTACTGCTGCGGATCAAAATAGTTATCAAGGGTTAAGGTTTGGGGTGTCTGGAGATAATCGAGGGGAATTAAGTCCCTATCCTTCTATTGAGAATATTCCTAATAGGAATTTATCGGTTTTTATCTTGCATGGAGATACAATTTATGCTGATTATCCTTCTCTTGCTTTATCTAAACCTAATGCAGAAAGTTTAGAAGAATTTCGCTTAAAATATGGTGAAGTTTATGGCACAAGGTTTGGGGTAAATAGTTGGGAAAAAGTGAGAGAAACTACTTCAATTTTAGCGACTATTGATGATCATGAAGTGATTAATGATTTTGCGGGAGGTGCAGATGTTAAGACTGATCCTCGATTTAAAGATAAACCAGGAACCCTAATTAATGAAAGTAGTTTATATAAAAATGGATTGCAAGCATTTCAAGAATATCATCCCTTAGAAGATAAATTTTATGGTGTAACAGGTGATACTAGAACAGCGAATAAACGACAACTCTATCGCTTTCAAACCTATGGAAAAGATGCAGCCATTATTGTCTTAGATAATCGTTCTTTTCGAGATTCTGCCCTTCGTAATATACAAGATCCAACAGATAAAGCCCAAGTTGCCCAATTTTTAGTAGCGTCCTTTAATTCCCAAAGAACTATGTTAGGAAAAGTACAACTTAAAGACCTAAAAAATGATTTATTAGCGGCAGAAAAAGCAGGAATTACTTGGAAGTTTATCATGGTTCCTGAACCCATTCAAAATTTAGGGGTAACTGCTGCTTCTGATAGGTTTGAAGGATACGCCGCCGAAAGAACAGAAATACTTAAATTTATCAAAGATAATAACATTAATAATGTGGTTTTTGTTGCCGCAGATATTCATGGAACTGTTGTTAATAATTTAACCTATCAAGAGATTCCTGGGGGTCAACAAATTCCCATTAATGCCTTTGAAATTACCACAGGATCAATCGCATTTTATGAACCATTAGGGCCTACTGCTATCAACATAGCTGCCAAAATGAATTTACTTAAACCTCAACAAATAGAGACTTATCAAAGTTTACCCATTGCACAAAAAGAAGCTTTTGTTAAACAATTATTGAATCAACAAATTATCCCATTAGGTTATGATCCAGTGGGGTTAGATTATAATTTACCGATTGCTGATGGATTAATTAATGCTAAACTTTTATCAGGGAATTATACGGCGACTCATACCTTTGGCTGGACAGAATTCGAGATTGATAGAGTAACACAAAAATTGACAGTAACTACCTATGGAATTAACCCCTATTCTCAGGCAGAAATCGAAAAAAATACCCCAGAAATTCTCAATCAAAAGCCTGAAATAGTAAGTCAATTTGAAGTTACACCATCTAATGATAAAGTACAGCAAAATAGTTTAATCTTAGGGATCACAATGATTGTTTTGTTTTTAATCATTCTTGGAGTTAAAAATATTAAACAGATTTTTAACTAATTTGTTGACATATTTAGTAATAAATAGACTTTAACTCTAAAGAGTTAAGCTATACAAACAAAGGTTGCCTACGCAACCTAGAATTTACTAAATCTTGACAGATCAAACAATTTATGTTATAAAAGGTAAGTTTTGCAAAAATGGACATAATTGACCATAAAAAAATTAATACATGGACAACCAAGGTTTAACTCTGTCTTGCTCTCCTAATTTCCCTCAGTGGTTAACGGAAAGGCTTTTAAGCTTGGCCTTTACTACCTATCAAACCAACCGCCTATGTTTTATTGGTAGTGGTATCGATGGCAGGCTGAAAGTCCATGAAAGACTGTTAGATAAACCTATGGGACTCTACGGCGATACAGGACGCTTATACCTTAGTACCCGTTACCAAATCTGGGAATTTCAGAATATTTTGGTATCAGATGTGGCGCAAAATGAGATTATTGTTTCGGGTTTATCTCAGTTACGTTCCCAGACTTTTACGGGGTTAGGCTTAGAAAAACGCCTGATGGAGATGGGAGACAGTCCGCGCTGTGGCTTAATGGTGATTGACCTGAAAACGGGAAAACCTGTCCATTGGCTGTATTTTGAGACGATGATCGAAGAATTGTTTGATGTGGTGGTGTTGCCAGGGGTAAGGCAAGCTCAAGCAATTGGGTTACAAGGGGATGAAATTCAACGCTTGGTGACGTTTCCTGACAGTGGTAATGCCAGCTTTAACTACACCCTTGGCGATGCTAGCCTGACTGGTACTGCGGCTGTTACTGTGGCTGTTGGTGCTAACATTACAGGCGGTAATGGTAATAGTGACGATAACCTGGTTGGCACTAGCGGTAACGACAACATCGACGGCGGTATTTGTCGGGAGTTGATGCCAATGTGATTAATTCTGCTGATTTTGTCTCCTTGTAGACTGATTTAATCATCTAATCCTCAAAAAGATCGTCCTCTACAGTAAAAGGGCGATCTTTTTACTTTTATAATTTACTAAACTTTTCAGGATGATCTTGCCAAACTTGAGTAATAAACTGCCTTAATTTTTCTTTAGCTTCTTGTAGACTTTCTGGGGAAGATATTTGAGTTTCTAAGTGAGTTAATAAGGGAATAACTTCTGTATCTAAAGCCACCCTAAAAAGAGTTATGGGATATAATAAATCAGACGTTGAACGAACATCAATCAAAATTTTAGGCATTGATAACCGATGATAAACCTGTCTATCTTCAGCAATAACCGCCAAAAATAAAGGACGAACCCAACACCGTTGACGTGACTCAACCACTTGAATCACTTCACAATAAAGACGGTGATCATCATGTTCTAAACAAACAATTTGATGAGGACTAAATAAAGCAACTTCAGTCATAAAATCTAAATCATTGTTGACTGAACTTCATTTTCAAGCATCTCACGGAAACGAATTTCATCACGATGGGGATCAGCGCGACTCACTTGAACATTCAAGCGATCGCCTAAAGAAACCGTGCGTTCAAAGCGATGAGGCAATTCCAACCCCAATTCTTCCAAGAGGAGAACCCCTAATTTTTCATCCTCTCGTAACCACCGTAAAACCACTCCTTGCCAAATTTGATCCGCATTCCGACGTAAAAACTCTAACCCCCAATAACGGTTGGTTTGTCGTTCCACTAAGGTTGCTTCCTGGGCTGAGAGAGTGACACTATATAAAATCTGTTGCATCACATCCAAAGGAAAAGGTAAGGGATCACCCCGTAAATGGGCTTTTAACTGAAAATGGGTTAATAAGTCCGTATAACGACGAATGGGGGAAGTTACCTGAGTATAAGTATTTAACCCTAAACTCGCATGACGATTGGGTAAAGTACCAATTTCACTACGGGGCATACAACGACGTAAGGCGCAAGCACGAACTGGCCCTGCTGGCAAGACCAACAACTCTTCATCTGAGGGTAATTCTGGCTGGGGTTGTCCCCGAAAGGGAACAGGAATATTATGTTCTTGACAATAACGTCCGGCCACTTCTCCCGCAAGAATCATCATTTCTGCCACCAATTGACGAGAAATGGAATTATCCACTAATTCAATAATAATCTCATCTTCCGATTTGACCTTAATCACCGCCTCTGGCATTTTAATGGTGATTGAACCCTGAGACTGTCGCCATTGGTGTCGTTGCTTTGCGGCACTGGCCAACACCGCTAATTCTGATTCAGCAGTAATGCCTAACTGCAACATTTCATCCACATCATGATAAGTGAGGCGGTAAGTTGGTTTAATTAGACTGGCATGAATCGAATAATCTTGTGCTGCCCCTTTCTCATCTAAGATAATCCCAAAACTCAGAGAAGGACAAATTTTTCCTTGACGCAAACTCATGGGGCCCGTTGCTAACTCAGTCGGGAACATCGAGATCATGCCCGTCGGTAAATAGAGGGTTGTGCTGCGTCTTCTGGCCTCTAAGTCTAGCTCATCTCCTGGGGTAAGAAAACGGGTGGGATCAGCAATATGCACCCATAACTTGACCCTATCCCCGTCTAAAAATTCCACACTTAACCCGTCGTCAATTTCTTCCGTACTTTCATCGTCAATGGTGTAAACCTTCAGATGGGTTAAGTCCAAGCGATCACTATCAGCGTCGGGGGGTAGATTTTGTAAGCAAGAATAGGCCACGTCCAGTACCTTTTTCGGAAAATTGATCGGATAAGAGCTACGCCGCAAAAAGAGGTTTTCATGACGACTCCACCATCCTAACTCTACCAATAATTGAAAGGCAGCTTCAGGGGTCGTGGGTCGCCCAATTTCGCTGAGAAGATCTTGAGCATTGCGATGGGTTTGCTCTGGTTGTAAAATAAATTTTTCTAACTGTTCTAACCTGGTGCGATCGCTTTCTGTCCAGTCAATAGCTTCTTTTGCGATCGCCTGTTGAAGATGGCCAAAAAAGGTCGCTTTTTCTTGTTGACGTTGTTGTTCAACATCGAGTTGATGTTTAATTTCCTCAACCTGACTGGCCGAACGGGGTTCGTAATTGTCGCCTTTTTTCTTAAAATAAATCTTATCGTCACAGAGCAAACTATGGGCTGCATAACATAGCACGGGAGTTTGTTCAGAGAACAGAAAATTCGCCAATTCCTCTGGACTGACGGCCTCTCCTTCTTCTACCAATAATTCCCAGGCCACCTCTAAACTAGATGGCTCTAGATAGGGTTGAACTTCTCGGAGAAAAGGCCCAATATCCGTTGTGGTGTAGGGGCCCCCTTGTATTTCATATTCTACGCGCTGAGGCCGCAGTTTATGGGCGTGACTCCCACTATCAATCACTATCCAGTCTTTTTTGCCTTCTGGACGATCAACCACCGCCAGACGACGTTCTCCGTTAACTCTAAATTCAATGAGTTTTCCTTTTTCCACCCGCTTTTCGCCTTAATTGTTTTATGCAGATCTTTTACTATTCTATCTTCCAGTCTAACTTGACTGGACTCTCGGCCATAGGGGTACGGGGGGTAAAGTGTCGGGACAAGTTTTTGACTGACGACACCTTACACCCTAAGAAAGAAAAAGGTTATGCTTCTTTGTTGACAAAGGGAAGTAAGGCTAGAAACCGGGCCCGTTTGACTGAGTTGGTTAAGGCTCTTTGCTGTTTGGCCGTTAACCCCGTAATGCGTCGGGGCAGAATTTTTCCCCGTTCGGTGATAAATTTCCGCAACAGTTCCGTATCTTTATAGTCGATGGGTTGCTTGGGGGGAATTGGGGAAAGACGTTTGCGATAATAACTCATGGTCTTGACTTTTTCCTTATTTTATGCTAGGCAATTATTTAATCTCTTTGTGGACGGTATGGGCGTTACAGTGACGACAGAACTTTTTCAGTTCTAATCTTGCAGTGGTGTTGCGACGGTTCTTGCTGGTGGTATAGCGGTTAACCCCAGGCGATCTCTTGTCTGTATTTGTCCGACATTCTGTACACTCTAAGGTGATAATCAGTCGAACCCCTTTTTTGCTGGCCATAGTTTAATTTAGCAAATCACTCAATTAATTTAATTTACACACAAACGGTTATTATCTCATATTGTCAAAGAGTTTGCAACCTGCCATCTTGTTTTTTTAGCATTCCTATCTTACTAATCAAATCCCAGTCAAAAGGAACATTCTTATGTTAACAGAACAAAATAAAGCGATTGTACTTGATTTTTATCAAGCTTTTATGAATATATTTAAGTTATTCAAGAAATCTAATTAGCCCCAAAAAATTGATGGTTTGGGATTAGCAACCCAATAATTAACCATCAATTTTTGACTTTACTGCTTAACGTTTAGGTCGAAACATAAACCATAAAGCCCCGACTCCTGCGGTAATCAATAAACTTTGAACAGAAGATGTAGGAAAAGAACTATAATGTAAATCTTGTTGAGATTCATGGCTAATTTTATCCACTTCAACCCCTTTTTCAGTAACAGGAACAATCAAAATTTCGCCATGGCCTTCATCAATAATTTGTACTTCCCAGTCTCCAGGAATGGAGGTATCAGGTAAAAAAGAAAACCTTCCTTGTTCATCGGTTTTCGCTTCTAACCAAGGTTTTTCCGTATCATTTGGCGCAAAAATAATCACATCAGCATTTTTCGCTACTTCATCCGTACTGTAAACCGTTTGAAATTCTAATTTATCAGAGAACAAATAATTAGTTTGCATGGTATGGGCTAAGGTTTGAGAAGGTATTCCCATCACCCCAAATAAAAATGGTAACGAAAGTATGATCTTTTTCATCTCGACTACACTCCTCATTAAGACTGGATTAGAGCTAGGAAAATTATAACAATTCTCAAACATTAGTTAGCGATCGCGGGAGCAAAAAAACTCTAGCACTAGAGAAATTCTGGACTAGATATGAGTTCAAAGGAACTATTAAAATTAAAAAACCCCACCATCAGGTGAGGAAACATGAATTCGAGTTAATTAAAAGATTAACCCACAATGCCTAAAATATCTTGAGCATGGGTAGCAGTTTGTACTTTTTCATCCACATAACTAATTTTACCTTCCCCATCAATGATGTAGGTGACACGCTTAGAATAAGCACCACCAGACACATCATAAGCATTGGTTAAAGTTCCGTCTTTATCAACCAACAATTGGAAAGGTAAACCATACTTTTCCTTAAACATTTTATGAGATGATTGATCATCCATACTCACCCCAAAGACAACCATATCCTTATCTTGATATTGTTGATAATTATCGCGGAAGCTTTGAGCTTCTTTCGTGCAACCAGGAGTATCATCTTTAGGATAGAAGTATAAGACGACGATTTTACCTTTATAGTCTGATAAAGAGACAGTTTTGCCCTCATCATCAATGGTGGTAAAGCCAGGTGCAACAGTTCCAACAGCTAAAGCCATAGCTTCTCATTCCTGAATTTTGAGTTGTCACTCTTGATCATAAAACTTTACATGACAATAAGAAACCTTTCATAATAAAGATATTGGCCTAGAAGACGCTTTCAAAGCTGCGATCCTTATGACAACATCAACTCCTCCCCTGAACCTTACCTATACCAATAACACCCTAAAACGGGCAGAAAGAGCTTTAGGCTGCGCTCCCTTTCAGTTAAACTTATTTACAGCCATGAAGACAGACAGTGTCCCTTTGCCCAATATTGCGGGGGAAAGGGGAGTTAAACAAGGTTACACCCTCAAACCTTTATCAGAACAACGGGTTGAAAAAGACTTGATGTGGTTAATTCAGGTAGGATTATTACGACGAGAAGTAGATGGACAAGGAATTACGGATAGTTTTCGTTTAACCCCGTTAGGACGGCAATTAGTGGCAAAATGGAAAGCACAAGGAGAAAAGTTGCCTCAACCCTCTTGGTGGGAGCGACTGGTTAATAAGTTTACCCGTTGGTTTAGTCTACCGTTTTAACATCTGTAGGGGTCAACGGCCGTTGACCCCTACAAAATTCCAAAACTGAATAACCGAGAGGTCAATAATATTTAATGAAAGCAATGATGGTAGTGGGAACTACCTCCCACGCCGGAAAATCCTTTATTACTACTGCCATTTGTCGCATTTTAGCCCGTCAAGGCTGGCACGTCACCCCCTTTAAAGGGCAAAATATGGCTCTTAATGCTTATGTTACTGCTAATGGGGGGGAAATTGGTCATGCTCAAGCGGTACAAGCTTGGGCCGCGGGAATTACCCCTAGGGTAGAAATGAACCCCATTTTACTCAAACCCCAAGGAAATATGACCTCACAAGTGATTATGGGGGGAAAAGCAGTGGGAATAACCACCGCATCAGAGTATTATGAAAAGTATTTTGAAAAGGGATGGCAAACTATCACAAAATCCCTAGAACGTTTAGCAAGAGAATATGATTTTGTGGTTTGTGAAGGGGCAGGAAGTCCAGCAGAAATTAATCTCAAACATCGAGATTTAACGAATATGAGAATTGCTAAACATCTCAATGCTCCGACAATTTTAGTAGTAGATATTGATCGCGGGGGGGCTTTTGCTCATGTGGTGGGAACGTTACAATTATTAGATGAAGATGAACGAGCTTTAATTAAAGGGGTTGTGATTAATAAGTTTCGGGGACAGAAATCTCTATTAGATTCGGGGATTGAATGGTTAGAAAATTACACCGGAATTCCCGTATTAGGAGTCATTCCTTGGCGCGAGATGTTGTTTCCTGCCGAAGATTCTTTAGATTTATTAGATAGGCGAACCTCTCAAGGGCAAAAAGAACTTAACCTCAGTGTTTTACGTCTGCCTCACATCGCCAATTTTACAGATTTTGACCCCCTTGATGCTGAAAATACTGTTTCCATCAACTATCTCAATCTTAAGGATAATTTAGGTTATCCTGATGCGGTGATTATTCCAGGGTCAAAAACCACGATTAATGATTTAATTGCTCTTCATGAGAGTGGAATGGCCAAACAAATTCAAGATTATCTAGCAGCAGGAGGGGTTGTTTTTGGCATTTGTGGCGGATTTCAAATGTTAGGAGAAATGGTATTTGATCCCGATCAATTAGAAGGAAAAAATGAATCTTATCCTGGGTTAAATTTGCTGCCTTTAGAAACCATAATTACTCCTGATAAAATTGTTCGTCAGCGACAAACTTGTTCGGTTTATCCCTATCCAGGATTTCCTGTCACGGGTTACGAAATTCACCAAGGAATCACCCGTGCAGCGAAAAGATCCCAGAAACCGGCTAATACCATGATCCATGCTTTATTTGAAGATGCTAGTTTAGGTATTGTTAATGATAATCAGTCAGTTTGGGGTTGTTATTTACATGGGGTTTTTGATAACGGGGCCTGGCGAAGAACTTGGTTAAATTATTTGAGAAACCGACGAGGTTTGGGGTCTTTACCCACAGGAATTCCTAATCATAGAGAACAGCGAGAGGCTAATTTAGATAAGCTTGCTGATTTAGTTGAAGAGTTTTTGGACTTAACACCATTGTTAAATAGTTGATAGATTGAGGATGATTTTATGACGGTTCAAGTGCGATTCTTACCGGACGATATTACCATTGAAGCTGAAGCAGGGGAACCGATGTTAGAAGTAGCAAAACGGGCTGGAATTCTCATTCCGACAGGTTGTTTAATGGGGTCTTGCCATGCTTGTGAAGTAGAATTAGAAGATGGAACCCCTATTTGTGCTTGTATTAGTGCCATTCCAGCAGGAAGTAAATCTATCACTATTAATCTTTATACAGATTTAGGTTGGTAAGGGAAAAACTTTCTAGAAATTGCCCTGAAGCGATCGCTTGACAAAATACCTTTTTTATAGCCCCACAATAATCAACCATTTGGGTGAACCGTCGCCCTCCCCCAGTGATAAAATGAGGATAAGACGCACTTTTTGAACAGGGAATTCAGTTTGGTGTTATCATCCATCATCGCCGATTTTCGCATCATTTTTGAACGAGATCCCGCCGCCCGTAACTGGCTGGAGGTTCTTTTTTGCTATCCTGGACTACAAGCGATCGTACTCCATCGGTTCGCCCATCGGCTCTATAATTTTGGTGTTCCCTTTTTTCCCCGATTAGTTTCTCATATCGCACGGTTTCTGACGGGGATCGAAATTCATCCAGGGGCTAAAATCGGGAAAGGTGTTTTTATCGATCATGGTATGGGGGTGGTGATCGGTGAAACCGCAGAAGTGGGAGACTATAGCTTGATTTATCAAGGTGTTACCCTAGGGGGAACCGGAAAAGAAAGCGGAAAACGTCATCCAACGGTTGGCACAAATGTTGTTGTGGGAGCCGGAGCTAAAGTTCTTGGTAATCTTAATATTGGTAATAATGTTAGGATTGGGGCGGGTTCTGTCGTGCTGCGGGATGTTCCTTCGGATTGTACTGTGGTAGGAATTCCTGGCCGCATTGTTTATCAGTCTGGAGTCCGAGTTAACCCCCTAGAACATGGTAATCTGCCTGACTCAGAAGGGAAAGTTATTCGGTTACTATTAGATAGAATTGACGCATTAGAACAACAAGTTCAACAACTACAAGAAGATAGATTAAAAGAACGAGAATTAGTAGCCAGTAGAGGTTCTCAGTCAGCTTTAGAGAATGCCTATAATGCTAGTCAAATCTGTTATTTGAAAGATAAGGAAATTGAGGAGTTTTTAGGAGGCACGATGTAAGTAAGAAGTTAAAAGTTAAAAGTTAAAAATTAATTGCTTATTACTTAACTCTTGATTCTTTCTTTAACAACAAGAAATTTAGTGATGGCTTCCCAATGATTGCAAATACCCGTTGGTTAGCGGAATTTTGGCAACTTTGGGCAACAAATATAGAACAGTTAGAATTGACCACCATTTAGGGAAAACCTTGATTTAAGCTGACTTTAATAGAAAAATCTGCCCTAAGTTCGGGAACCCGTACCCTTATACCAGTTGCCAGGGGAGGCCTTATTTCGTTAAATTAGCACTCGGAAGGTGAGAGTGCTAATTTTTTTGAGACAGCCCTCAACTTCATCACCAAATCTTAGGAGGATTCGTTCATGGCAGCAATCAGCATTAATGTATCTACAGTTAAACCCCTTGGCGATCGCATTTTTGTAAAAGTAAGCCCCGCCGAAGAAAAAACAGCAGGCGGTATCTTACTACCCGATAACGCTCAAGAAAAGCCCCAAATTGGCGAAGTTGTCGCCGTCGGCCCTGGTAAACGCAACGATGACGGAACCAGATCTGCTTTAGATGTCAAAATCGGGGATAAAGTGCTTTACTCCAAATATGCTGGCACCGATGTCAAATTATCGGGAGAAGACTATGTATTACTGTCAGAAAAAGATATTTTAGCAGCCGTTGCCTAGGCAAATGAAGGCAACTCACTTCATTTATTGATTCCTAACAACTCATTTTTCAGGATCTACTTACAAGAGGCATAAACTATGGCTAAATTGATTGTCTACAACGAAGATGCACGTCGTGCATTAGAAAGAGGAATGGACATCCTCGCAGAAGCAGTGGCCGTTACCCTCGGACCCAAAGGTCGTAACGTTGTTCTAGAAAAGAAATTTGGTGCGCCCCAAATCATTAATGACGGGATCACCATTGCCAAAGAAATTGAATTAGAAGACCATATCGAAAATACCGGAGTTTCCTTAATCCGTCAAGCCGCTTCTAAAACCAACGATGTGGCCGGAGATGGAACCACCACAGCTACCGTCTTAGCTCACGCGATCGTTAAAGAAGGGTTACGCAACGTCGCAGCAGGTGCTAACCCCATTACCCTCAAACGAGGTATTGATAAAGCCACGGAATTTTTGGTGGAAAAAATAGCTGAACACGCCAAACCCGTTGAAGATTCCAAAGCGATCGCCCAAGTGGGTTCGATCTCTGCGGGAAATGACGAAGAAGTGGGCAAAATGATCGCTGATGCCATGGATAAAGTGGGCAAAGAAGGAGTCATCTCCCTCGAAGAAGGTAAGTCCATGTTTACCGAACTGGAAATCACCGAAGGAATGCGCTTTGATAAAGGCTATATTTCCCCCTACTTTGTCACTGATCCTGAACGCATGGAAGCAGTGTTTGAAGATCCTTGCATTTTGCTCACCGACAAAAAAATCAACCTGGTTCAAGACTTAGTGCCTGTATTAGAACAGGTTGCTCGTCAAGGCAAATCTTTAGTCATTATTGCTGAAGATATTGAAAAAGAAGCTTTAGCCACCTTAGTTGTTAACCGTTTACGGGGTGTCTTAAACGTCGCGGCGGTAAAAGCCCCTGGATTTGGCGATCGCCGTAAGCAAATGCTCGAAGATATTGCTGTTTTGACCGGTGGTACCGTCATCAGCGAAGATGCGGGCCTCAAGTTAGAAAATACCAAACTTGAGATGTTAGGGTCTGCCCGTCGGATTATTCTGACCAAAGACAATACCACTATTGTCGCCGAAGGTAACGAAGCGGGAGTTAAATCCCGTTGTGAGTTGATCCGTCGTCAAATGGAAGATACAGAGTCTTCTTATGATAAAGAGAAGCTACAAGAGCGTTTAGCTAAGTTATCCGGTGGGGTTGCAGTGATCAAAGTTGGTGCTGCCACTGAAACCGAAATGAAGGATCGCAAACTTCGTTTAGAAGATGCCATCAACGCCACAAAAGCGGCGGTTGAAGAAGGGATCGTCCCTGGTGGTGGTACAACCCTCGCTCACCTCACTCCTGTTCTAGAAGAGTGGGCTAAGGGCAACCTGGCCAATGAAGAGTTAACCGGTGCGTTAATTGTTTCCCGTGCTTTAACTGCCCCCTTAAAGCGTATTGCTGAAAATGCCGGTCAAAACGGTGCAGTTATTGCTGAACGGGTGAAAGAAAAAGAATTCAACGTCGGTTATGATGCGGCGACGGGCGAATTTGCTGATATGTTGGCGGCTGGTATCGTTGACCCCGCTAAAGTAACCCGTTCTGGGTTACAGAATGCCGCTTCTATTGCTGGCATGATTTTAACCACTGAATGTATTGTGGTTGATAAACCGGAGAAAGACAAAGCCCCCGCAGGTGGCGGTGGAGACTTTGACTATTAATTCTCGGTTAACCTAAACTGAGTAACACGCCCTGTCCTTTGAGGATGGGGCGTTTTTGGTTGACAATTAAAAACAATTAATGATTGCCTCTGCTGCTGATTCCCCAGTGCGTACTGCACCATCAAAAAAACCAGGCCAGCGATCGGCAATTTCTGTCCCTGCCCAGTAAATACGACCAACCGGAGCAGTGAGGGCTTCCCCATAGCTTGTCCATACTCCTGGGGGCATAAAGGCAGCATAACCACCGCCAACCCAAGGTTCCCCCGGCCAGTCAACTTCGTCGTAGGTAGCAGGGGATAAGGCTTCATTCCCAAAATACATGGCTAGGTCTGAAAGAACGGCAGATCGACGATTCTCTTCACTCATGACGTGCCAATCTTTATAGCGATCGCCCACCACAAAAGTGGCCAGTACCCCTACCCCTGTTTCTGGATCAGAACTATCCGCGCACAGTTCAATCCACTGACAATTTCCTAAACCAATACCTGCAAGCCCCTTCTCTCTCCAAAATGGACGGTCATAAGAGATGAGAAGTTTGGCACAGCAACCCATCGGAACCCTTTGGGTAAGTTGTTCCCGCAGAGATGGCATGGGAGGGTCATAGATAATCCGACCGGCCAGATGGGGTGGCATGGCAACAATTGCAAATTGCCCTGAGAATTGTCCTTTTGTGGTTTGTACTGTAATCCCTGTTGGACTTTGAGCAATGCCTACAACGGGTTCACCGAGACGAATTCCTTCACCCAATTCGGCCGCAATTTTTTCAGGAATTTGTCCCGCGCCACCATGCAGGAGTTCTGCTTCTGGATGTTCTGACTGTGGGGCGCAATGCTGTCCCCATAGAACGTGCAACAGGGATACTTGGTTTGGTTCTGAGGGGCCAAGATAGCCCACAGCACGGGCCATATAGGAAAAATACCAGTTTCCAAAAGGTGTATGAGTATTTTCTTCAATCCACTGAGTAAAGGTTTGACTATCTAGTTTTCGATTGTGATCATTTAGGGTGGGATGTCCTGGAGGAAATACTTTGGTCAGGGCCTCGAAACGTGCCCAAGCTTGCATCGCGTCGGCCCATTCTTCCTCCCTGACCCCTGGGGTTTCACCTTCAGGAAAGCCTTGGAAGAAACCATCAAACTCATAACGCTTTCCCTCAAAGATCAGCACTTTTTGTCCATCACCCGGAGAAGAGAAGCGACGAACGCCATATTCATCAAGGAGAGCGAGGAAACGATCTTGAGTCGGCCCGACCCATTGACCCCCTTTATCAATCCATTGGCCTGATGGTAAATATTGGCCATACATCCGACCACCTAAACGCTCTTGTGCTTCAATCACAAGAACGGTGTGACCTGCTCGGTATAGGTTGCGGGCGGCGATAAGTCCTGATAATCCGGCTCCGATAACAATACAGTCATACATGGTAGGGTTTTCCGTTCACATGGTTGTGTTTTGGGGATTAATTTGAGTTCTCTAGACTTTCAGCACTAACCGATATCGAGGTTGACCATTTTCTAATTTAGCGATCGCCTCATTTACTTGGTCTAAGGGGAAGACTTCGATCAGGGGTTCAATTTTATGGCGTGTGGCAAAGTCTAACATTTGGGCAATGGTGGTGGGACTGCCTAAAGGACTAGCTGAGACGGTTTTTTGTCCTAAAATTAAGGGGAAAATTTGCACAGATAAGGGGTTGGGAGTAACACCCACAAAATGCAGTCTTCCTTTCGGCCGTAGGGCGTTAATATAGCCATTCCAGTCGAGATCGGCGTTTACGGTTGAAAGAATGAAATCAAAGGAATTTTCCACCTCTTTTAAGGCGTTGTCGTTACGGGAATTGACAAAATGATTGGCCCCTAATTGTTTGGCTTCTGCTTCTTTGTCTGCACTACTGGAAAAAGCGGTTACATCACAACCCCAAGCATGGAGAAATTGAAGGGCCATGTGACCTAACCCCCCAATACCAATCACTCCCACGCGATCAGTTGATTTAATGCCACATTCCATAATCGGATTAAAAACCGTAATTCCGCCACAAAATAAAGGCCCTGCGGTTTCTAGATTGATTTCTGGTGGTAAGGGAAACACCCAACTGTAATGGGCCCGTACTTTGTCAGCAAACCCGCCATGACGACCAACAATCGTACTTTCGGCGGTTTGGCAAAGGTTTTGATCCCCCCCGACACACCATTCACAAGTAAGACAGGAACGGGAAAACCAGCCTAACCCTACTTTTTGACCAACAGAAACGGTTTTGACTCTATTGCCAACTGCCCCAATGGTTCCGACAACTTCATGACCAGGAACTAGGGGATATTGGCTCATTCCCCATTCATTATTGAGCATACTGAGGTCACTATGACAAATCCCACAGTATTCGACATTAATTTCGATTTCTTCTTCTCCTAAGAGGCCAGGATCATACTCAAAAGATTTTAATTGTCCACGAGCTTCATGGACTGCATAGGCTTTAATCACAGTTTTTACCTTGTTTGTTTGTTGTGAATTGTATCATTGAATTTTCTTGGTAATAGGTTAATGTTACGTTAAGGGTCTTCTCAATTATTAACTATCAATTATCAATGATTAATTATTAACTTTATTTTTTGAAAAAATTTTGAAGTGAATTCATCCGTTGTGCTTTCTTTTCCTGTCGTAATTGATATTCTTCATAAGCGGTATTAATCCGCGCTGTAATTTGATGAGCAAGGGGGTGTAAAGTGCGGTCAGGATGCCATAAACGCAGTAAATTTTTATAGGCTTTTTCTGCTTTTGTTGGGGGAGAAAATGTAGTAATTCCTAAAACTTTCCACCAAGGAGATGCTTCATCTAGTAAGATAGGATCAAGGGTTATTTTATTATCTACAAGTAAGAATTCTAAAGTATTCCAAGACATTTTATAACAGAAAGAATAAATAGCTTGTAAACGAGTTAACCCTAAACTTTTGCTCGTTTCTTGATGCCATTGTTTAAAGGCACAAAGATTATCCCAAGTCCAAAATGAATGATATTCTTCCCCTAAAGATTCTAAAACTCCTTTCACTAAAGAATGAGGCTCTTTTAAACTTAATAAATCGGATAATTCAGGGGAAAATTGATGAATTAAAGGGTCATTTTGCCACTGCCAATAATTAATCCCAGGTTTTCCCATTTGTTGACGATAAAATGAGAACCATCCTAATTCCCATACACAAGCTAAAGGGGTTGCGAAGGGGTAAAATTGCCCTTTTAAAGCAGTGGAGGGGACATCTTCTAATAAACAAGTTAAAGGAGTCATTAAGGGGGTTGCTAAAGGATAAAATTGTCCTTTTAAAGCAGTGGAGGGGGCATCTTCTAATAAACAGGTTAAAGGGGTAAGTAAAGGAGTTGCTAAAGGATAAAATTGTCCTTTTAAGTAATGTTTTGGGATATCTTCCAATAAACAGGCAAAAGGTTTATGTTGACCGTTCAAAACTGGAGTAGAAGAGGGGTGACTTTTGGCAACAGCAAATGTCCAACAAATCCCAAAAAATATTAATCCCAGTAATAAAAAGTTGAAGAAGGAATCATTAATAAAAGCTACCACTTCCATTATCAAACCCTTTAAAAATGCAGACAATAACAGAATATGCTTAGTGTACCATAAAGTTTTTGTCCTTATTCAGCAAGCCCTAAGTCGGGGCGAACGGTTCGCCCCGACAGAAGTCAGAATAAGCAGGGATACCATTGGTAGGGGTTTAATACCATTAAACCCTATTTGAGATGATCCCCAACTCGCAAGGCATTAGCAATAACAGTTAAAGCGGGGGGAACCCCTGCACTTGAGGGGAAGAAACTACTATCCACTACATAGAGGTTTTCGAGATCATGGGTGCGACAGTTAAGATCAAGAACAGAAGTATTAGGATCTTCCCCAAAGCGACAAGTTCCGCATTGGTTAGCAACAGTTTGTAGGGGAACTTCACCACGGGGATAAATCGCTAGTTTCTCAAAAACAGAACTTCCTAGCTTTTTTTCCCCCGCTTTGAGGACATCTATCCAACGATAAATCAGGCGATCGTGGGCCTCAATATTATTGGGTGTATAGTCAAGATAGAGTTTATCCCCTTGAACTCTAACCCGATTATTAGGATCAGGTAAAGTTTCTGTATACATCCACCAACCAATAGAACGTTGAGCTAACTGTTGGAGGCCAAACCCAGGCATTCCTTTCGCTAATACCGATAAAATGGGGGGAGACTCGGCAAAAATAATGTCTTGCAGTAGTCCTCCCGTATTCTCAATATGACCCATCGGATAAGGGAAATTTTCGTCACCCCAATAAAAGTCATTGACGCTAACACTACGCAAAAACTGACCAGAGTTAGGGGTAACACTGAGTTCCACCATGGCCGTTTGATGGTGTTTCATGAAATTACGTCCCACCTGATCGGAGCTATTAGCCAACCCCTTGGGATGTTTATGATTAGCTGATTTTAATAATAAGGCCGCTGAATTAATGGCACCACAGGCTAAAACGATAATATCCCCGAAAAAGAGATAAGATTGACCATTTATTTCTACTTCTACTGCTCTTACTGCTTTTCCAGAGGAATTAGTCAATAAACAGACCGCTTTTGCTAAAGTTTTTAGAGTAACATTAGGGTGTTTTAAAGCGGGGACAATGCCGAATACTTCCGAGTCTCCCGTGGGGTCATCTTCAGAACGGGTTAAACTGAGAGGTAGAGTGGTGGGATGTAACCCTTGTTTCGTGATTGCCTCAACAATTTTTTGGATGTGGGGTTCATTTTCGATGGCAGGTAAGGGATAATCAGCACTACGAGGGGGTTCAGTGGGATCATCTCCTGTTTGACCATGAACCATATATAAGCTTTCTGCTTCAGTATAATAGGGTTCAAAGTCCTTGTATTTTAGACCCCAAGCGGGGGAAATACCCTCTTGATGTTCTACTGCATCAAAATCTTTTTCTCGCATTCTCACCAAAGCTGCGCCGTAGATTTTGGTATTACCTCCTACGGCATAATTCGTCTGAGGAGAAAAGGTTTCACCATCCTTATCATACCAGCGTTCAGAAGCGCGATAACGTTCTTTTTTAAAGACATCAACGTTCGCTCTATTTTGCTCCTCTAATGGCATAAAATCCCCTCTTTCTAGGATGAGAATTTTTTTACCTGTGGGGGCCAATTTATTGGCTAAAGTGCCACCTCCGGCTCCTGTACCAACAATAATTACGTCATAATGTTGATCATCAATAATCATAATTGTCTCTACTTTTTTTTAGTTGATTTATGTTCAATGTGTTGGTTTGTAGTAAGCCCTTTAGGGCTGTTTTTTATAAGCTGTTGTGCATTTAAACCTCTTATTTTGAGATTTGGTACAGATGTTAAAACCCCCTCTCCCTGCTCCCTGCTCCCTGCTCCCATGCAGTCACAACAGGTCAATTAAATGCATGACAGCTTAGAGGGCTAAAGCCCTCACTACAAACCGTTTACTGCCAAAGATAAAGAAGGACAAATAAAATAATCCAAATGACATCAACAAAATGCCAAAAAAGAGAGGTTGCCATTATCCCAAAATGACCATTATCATAATTTCCTGGATAGAAAGAACGACCTAACATAATAGTTTGTAAGAGAATACCTGTGAAAACGTGTAACCCATGAAACCCTGTTAAGAGGTAAAACATTCCACCGAATACACCTGAAGTAAAGCCAAATTCAAGGCCATGCCATTCTATGGCTTGTCCCACCAAAAAATAACTTCCCATGGCAATCGTCGCTAAGAGGAATATACGAAAACCCCAGAGTTGACGACGTTCAAGGAACTGTTCTGCAATATAAATCACAAAACTACTAGAAACTAAAACCACCGTATTAATAGCAGGTTCTTTAATTTCGAGTCCCGTTACTCCAGCAGGTAGCCAATCAATAGTTGTGGTTTTATAAACAATATATCCTGTGAAAAAACTCAGGAAAATGATACTTTCTGAAAGGAGAAAAACAATAAAGGCAAATAAACTATTCCCTTCTGCATCATGTTCGTGGCCATGTCCATGTTCTCCGATCCCTTCCTGTAGCTGTTCTGACGAAATTGAACTATCCATTGCTATCTTCTCCGAACTATTAATGATTAAATTACTTGGATTTTTTTTAGGAGTAGAGACGTTTCAGGAAACGTCTCTACATCCTTACTCACTATGGCCGATAATTCCTTCGAGGTTACTTACCAAAGGGTCTGACTTACCATAGCCATAGGGTTCAGAAATAACCACAGGAAGATCTTCAAAATTCTCAATGGGGGGAGGAGATGACACTAACCACTCTAACCCAATGGCTCGCCAAGGGTTACTGGGTGCGATCGGTCCCTGTATCCAAGAACTCACCATATTAACAATAAAGGGCAATGTAGACATTCCTAACAAAAATGCCCCTAAACTCGCCACTACGTTCCAAAAGGTGTATTCAGGGTCATAAGAAGCTACCCGACGTAACATTCCTTGTAACCCTAAAGGGTGCATGGGTAAAAAGTTCAAATTAGTGCCAATAAAGGCTAACCAAAAATGAACTTGACCCCAACTTTCGTAATACATACGCCCTGTCATCTTGGGGAACCAATGATAAATGGCAGCATACATTCCCATTGTCACGGTTCCATACAAAACATAATGGAAATGCCCCACGACAAAATAGGTGTTATTGACATGAATATCCACAGGAACCGCCGATAACATAATTCCGGTGACACCTGCGAAAATAAACATGATCAACGCACCCAAGGCGAATAACATGGGGGTATTGAGTCGTAATTTACCGCCCCATATTGTTGCCACCCAAGCAAATACTTTAATGCCCGTGGGAACAGAGACACACATGGTGGATAACATAAATATCATTCTCATCCAACCAGGAGTCCCACTGGCATACATATGATGCACCCAAACTAACCCACTCACTCCCGCAATGATTAAAGAGGAAATAGCTACCACTTTGTAACCAAAGAGGGGTTTACGGGAATAGACGGGGAAGATTTCTGAGAAAATGCCAAAGATGGGCAGAATAATCACATAAACTGCCGGGTGAGAATAAAACCAGAATAGATGTTGAAAGAGAATGGGATTTCCACCCTTAGACGGGTCAAAAAAGCTGGTTCCGACGGTTAAATCAAACAGTAACATCACTGCCCCGGCGGTGAGGGCAGGAAGACCAAATAATTGAATAATTTGCGCGCTTAAAACCGTCCAAACAAAGGCCGGCATCCGAAAAAAGGTCATCCCAGGGGCCCGCATTTTGACAATAGTGGTGACAAAATTCACCGCCCCCATGATTGAGGATACCCCAGAAATCGCAACGGCTAAAATCCAGAGAAATTGCCCAGTAATTAACTGTCCCGTGGGATTTTGTAAACTAACAGGAGGATAAGACCACCAACCCGCTTGGGCCGAACCACTGGGGACAAAGAAACTCGCTATCATCAATACTCCCACTACGGGAACCATCCAAAAGGCGGCCGCATTGAGGCGAGGAAAGGCCATATCTTTGGCCCCGATCATAATGGGAACTAAATAATTGCTTAATCCTACTAACGAAGGAAATGTCCACAAAAACAGCATAATTGTGCCGTGCATGGTGAACATTCCGTTATAGAAGGTGCGATCGATTAAATCTGCTTCTGGAGTGATTAATTCTCCCCGAATGACCATCGCAAAGATGCCACCGACGAGAAAGAAGATAAAGGCAGTGACAAGGTATTGAATGCCAATGACTTTATGATCGGTACTAAAGCTAAAATACCGTCTCCAATCTCTGGCCGATAGATCTTGATAGCTTTCTGTAATAATGTTGGTATTTTTTACTTGACTGTCTGTCATGGGTTTTTGCCTTACGTTGGGTAATTCACTACGGGAGGGGCCGCCGGAACAACGGTAGGCCAGCCAGTTTTGCTAGTTTGTTGGGTATATTCAGACGCTGCCTGGTTATAGGCCGGTAAAGGTTGCCGTTTTTTGGCCTCAGATAACCAGTTTTCATAAGCTTCAGGGGACTCCACTACTACGTTGGCTTGCATCGTTGCAAAATAAGTCCCACTAAATTGAGAGTCTCTTAAACGATAGGTCCCTTCCCGAATCGGGGTAAATTCAAAGTCGGTGGTTTTGTTGGGAACAATGTCTTGTTTGAGGCGAAAGGCGGGAATATAAAAGCCGTGTAGCACATCTTCTGATTGTAGGGCTAGACGAATTCTTCGGTTAGCCGGAAGATGCAATTCTGTACTGGTAACGTTGCTACCAGGATAACGAAACACCCAGGCCCACTGTTTGGAGATCACCTCAATTTCTTCAATAGATTGTTCTTCAACGACAGTCGGGGTGTCTCCGTGACCCATCCCTAAGTGCATTACTTCCATGGGGCCACGAATGGCCATTTGTTGATAAATTTGGTAACTATAGCCAGCTAACCAAAACACCAACAGGATAGGAATGGCTGTCCAGACGATTTCTAGGGTGACATTGCCTTCAATATGGGGGCCATCACTAAAATCATATTTGGCCGCCCTCTGAAAGACGACTGAATAAATCATCACCCCTGTGATCCCTAAAAAGATAAAGGCTCCTATGGTCACCAGGAAGGCAAATAATTTGTCAATTAGGACAGACTCTGCCGAAGCTTGGGGGGGAAACCAAGAATAGGATACTTGTCCTATCCAAAGACTTATCCCTGTTAAGGCGATCGCATAAGCAATCAAAAATAGAATATTGCGAGGTTTCATCATTAATACCAGGTTAGGATTGTGAAGGTGGCAACAACTGGGCTTCTTGTCCTATTTTTAACAGTTGATCTGCTGTATTATGGACTCCGAATTCAGCCGCAATTTGCGCCCCTAAAGTGCCATGAAGGAACAAGAGAAATAACATAAAGATTCCCACCCCTAAATAACTCCACTGCACTTGGATGGTTCTTTCTTTGCGCCAGATATATCGTTGAAACCCACGCCAAATAGTCATGCCAACCATAAAAGCAAAGAGAAAGACTCCCCCCACTCCATGCCATAACATGGTAGTCATGGCATCAAGTCCCCAAGCACTTTTAATATCAGTGATGGGGTTAGCCAGCATCATCTCATAAAACCCAGCAGCGACGGTAAACACGGTAATAATTGAGGCAGCAAGGAGGTTATACCAACCCACATCAAAGAAATTTGACCGAATAGCTGGAATAGCAAAGATTTTGAACAGGGGTTTTTGGAACCCAAACATTGCTCCCAAAGTATCAAAAACAATGGCAATAATAAATAATCCCAAGGTTAAATGAACTAGGTTAGGATGAATGGGGATAGTATAGGGGAGTCCATTGGCACCAAGCTCGGCTTGTAATAAGTTAATCGCTTCAGGATTCATTATTGTAAAATCCCCTCCTTAATTGCTTCAACAACAGGGACGGTATGCAGTCCATAAACCCATACCAACTCGTCTCCGAGATACACTTGAACCCCAACAATGGCCACTAAAATTAGTCCCAGTCCCAGATAAGGAATGGGCAGATTTTCAGGGTTTCTTGAGCGAATGACATAACGCCACCCGGTAATACTCGCAATAAGTCCTGATAATGACCAACCAATCAGGGTATGAAGATTTAACACGGGTTGTACGACTTCGTAAGGTTGGGCTAACCCTGCTTCATATTGACCAAAAATAATGGCAACAAAGATAGAAGCAGTGGCAATTAACATATTCCACCAACTTACTTCATATAAACGGGGATTTTGAGTAAAATAACCAATAACATCGCATAAAAATGCAAACAAAACCATTGCAATTACGAAATGTACAACAATCGGATGAAGGGTGTCGGGATAAGGTAAATTGTGGTCGTTCAAAGGTGGAAGATAATTAAACATAATATTCTTTTGGGCAGATCTTCACCTGTCAATACATTTCTCAACTCTTTGGTTACAAATATATGTTATTTCTCAAAAAACCTTTGTATATTTTATGACTTTTTAATAAGTTTTCAAGAACTGTATATTTAATAGCTTTTTAATAATTATTTAAGATTAAATCATTAATTTAATATTTGAATAATGTTTATTTATTCAAGTTCTTTGTAGGGACAATTGATGAATTGTCCCTAGAGGTATCTTCCATAGAATTGAAGTATTACCCATTAATTATCAAGAGGCGATCGCTTCTCCTCAAACTATTGCCGCACAACCGAATAAAATTCTCAATAATCAATTAGATGAAAGCAAAATGGTTACTGCTGTTGCTCCCAGTTTGCGACATCAACAAACTTAAATAATAGCTTAATTCTCTGCAAGACCTTAGTGTAGGTCTTATTTTTTTATCAGATTTTTGCAAATTAAACAGTATTAATCTATACTTTAAAATCTTTCCAGATAAATTAAGCTGTTAAATAAGTAGAATTCTAGCCCTTAAAATCCCCAAAAATTCCCTCAAGCAAATTCACGATCCTTAGTGCGTCTTTTTCTGAATAACAAAGAAGATGTATTGATTTTGTTTGAGTATTAGTTGTCCTTAATTTCCCCAAGCCAAACCAAGGAAGAGAAAACACTTATGGTTAGTCAGAATAATAACACTGAACTTCATCATGTCGTCATTGTCGGTGGTGGTTTTGGAGGACTTTATGCCGCCCAAAAACTAGCTAAAGCCCCCGTCAAAGTCACCTTAATTGATAAACGTAACTTTCATGTTTTCCAACCTTTACTTTATCAAGTGGCAACGGGAGGTTTATCCCCTGCGGATATTTCTTCCCCATTACGCTCTCTTTTAAGTAAAAATAAAAACACTGAAGTGTTAATGGGAGAAGTTACCAGTATTGATCCCGAACGGCAAACCGTTACAATGCGTTACCGAGAACTTGAATATGACTCCCTCATTTTAGCCACAGGTGTCACCCATCAATACTTTGGCAATGACTGGGAAGATAAGGCCCCTGGCTTGAAAACCATTGAAAACGCCCAAGAAATTCGTCGGCGGATATTTATTGCTTTTGAAGCAGCAGAAAAAGAACCCAACCCCGAAAGAAGAAAAGACTGGTTAACCTTTGTGTTAGTCGGTGGGGGCCCGGCTGGAGTAGAATTAGCAGGAGCCTTAGCTGAATTAGCCCATGGCACCTTAAAAGAAGATTTCCGCAATATTGATACCTCCCAAGCAGAAATCATCCTCTTACAAAGTCCTAACTGTATTTTACCCGCTTATCCGCCCCATCTCTCCGCCAAAGCCCAAGCATCCTTAGAAAAATTAGGCGTAACTGTCAAAACAGGGGTCAGAGTAACCGATATTAAGGGTCAATTGGTTAGTTACCGTCAGGGTGAAACGGTAGAGCAAATTCGCGCCCGCACCATTCTCTGGACAGCAGGAATGAAAGCCTCTGCTATGGCTAATGTTTTAGCGGAATGTGCCGATGCTCAACTCGATAAAGCGGGACGAGTTATGGTGGAGCCTGATTTTAATCTAGCCAAGTACAAAAATATTTTTGTGATTGGAGATTTAGCCCATTATGCTGATAGCGAAGGCAACCTGTTACCTGGTATTGCTCCTGTAGCGATGCAAGAAGGGGAATATGTGGCCCGTTTTATTCGTAATGGATTGCAAAACCGTCCTTTAGCCCCGTTTAAGTATTTAGACTGGGGTAACTTGGCAGTTATTGGGAAACACCAAGCCGTTGTTGATATGGGTTGGCTCAAATTATCAGGTTTCCTTGCTTGGTTTGTCTGGTTATTTATCCATGTCTTCTACTTACTGGAATTCGACAACAAGCTAATTGTGATGATTCAGTGGGCTTGGAGTTACTTCACAGAAAGCAAGGGCGCACGTTTAATTACCACACCAGGACAAGACCCTGAAATCAAGCTGGAAGATGATCATGAGACGATTATTTACGAAGCATCGGTTCAAGCTCCCCATCGTCTAGAAGTTGGGTAGTTTACACCCATTTTAACTGCATTTTAGCAACTCAGAAGGGGCCGGTTGCAATCGCCTCTTCTGAGTTTTTTTTGAATATACAATTTCTTGTTTAATTTCATTGCTCTAAAAATTTCCTTAAAAATAGCTGACTTTCTCCAAAGGTAATCTAGAATCCGGTTGGTTGCCGTTTTTTATTCTTTCTTTGTGATTTAACTGGGTTTTTCAAAAAATGAGATCTGTCTTCGTGAAATTTCACCCAAATGGGTGAACCTTTATGGGGAGGTTGATTGATCCAGACTACCTTACACTGGTGTCTAAATCGAACGGGCTAGTAGAGCTTCGAGGTAGAGGAGGATAGTCCTATGAACAGCTTCGATAAACATCAACGATTTCTCCACTTCCTAAGGCAAGAACTAGATATTCCTGCGGAATCAATTGCCTTAGTACAGCGTCATCCTGAACTTCCCTACAGTTCCTTTCCCATGCTGCTGTGGCGTTATGGCTTGATTACTTTATCTCAATTAGAACGCATTTTTGATTGGTTAGACTATGGTTGGGTAAGTTCTAGTAAACAGCTTGAAAGTTAATTGTTATTTTGTGGTTTAATAAACAGAAAAATATCATAATTTTTAGAGAAAACGATTGATTAACCCCTGGAAAAAACCCCCTTTTCTTCAACCTGGAGATACAATACAAGTCATCGCACCTAGTGGCGCACTCAAAGAATTTACTGCCTTGGAAAAAGGCTTAGAAATTTGGCGATCGCAAGGTTATCAGGTAGAATTAGGCAACCAATGGAACGCCCATTATGGTTACTTAGGGGGAACGGATCAACAACGTCGAGACGCTTTACTACAAGCCTGGAAAAACCCTGAAGTGAAGGCCATTATTTGTACCAGAGGGGGTTATGGTAGTGCAAGGTTATTGGAAAATGGAGATTGGGAGGCAATTTTTGCGGAATTTCCGAAGTGGCTCGTTGGCTTTTCTGATATTACGGGATTACTCTGGAATTTAGCCAAAGTAGGGATTTCTAGCCTTCATGGCCCCGTCTTAACGACTTTAGCTCAAGAACCTGACTGGTCACTGCAAAGATTATTTAATTATCTCCAAGGGTATCCGTTGGACTCCTTGCAAGGTCAAGGGTGGGGAGGCGGTCAAGTCAAGGGACGGTTACTTCCTGCTAATTTAACCGTAGGGACACACCTCTTGGGAACCCCCCTACAACCCTCATTAGAGGGGGTCATATTAGCCCTAGAAGATGTAGGAGAAGTCCCCTATCGCATTGATCGTCAATTAACTCAGTGGCGGTTAATGGGTGCATTTCGGGGGGTGAAAGGTATTGCTTTAGGGCGGTTTAGTCGTTGCGATCGCCCCTCAGAAAGTTCCCGTTGGACAGTGGAAGATGTCTTGCGCGATCGCCTGGGAGATCTGGGCATTCCGGTGGTGTCTGAGTTACCCTTTGGTCATGATGGGGTTAATGCCTGTTTGCCTGTGGGGATTGAGGTACAATTAGATGGGGATCAGGGCTGTTTGGAATTTATCACAGAATGCTAAAAGGTTGAGCAAAAAATGTTAGAGTAACTTACATTATCAATGGGAAATTATTAACAATGAGTTGGACAAAAGTAATCGCGGCTGATACCCTTCCGACTGATTCTCGTCAAGTCGTAAAAGTTGGCAACTATAATTTATTATTACTCAATCATCAAGGACAATTATATGCAGTGAGTAATACTTGTCCTCACATGAAAATTTCGATGAAAAAAGGAAAAATTACTGATGATGGTGCCATTGTTTGCCCGATGCACCGTAGTTCATTTGACCTCAAAACCGGGGCAGTGAAAGAGTGGACACCTTGGCCTCCATTAGTGGGAAAAGCCCTAGGAATGATATCCCAAGAAAAAGCCTTACCTGTGTTTCCAATTAAAGCAGAAGAAGGCAGTATTTGGGTTGATTTGGCAGAAGTTTAAAATTAAATTGTAGAGAATATTAGTAAATTTTGAGTTAATTTTCTCTACAATGACCCTGAAAAACACCGGAAAAAAGACTTATGCTCTCCAAGACAGTTATGATTCACGGTGCCAAAATCCATTATTTAGAAGTTGGAAAGTCTCAGAATTTTCCGATATTATTACTTCATGGTGCGAGTTTTCAGGCAGAAACATGGCAAGAAATTGGAGTCTTAGAAGCCTTAGATAAAGCGGGATATTATGCGATCGCTGTTGATTTACCGAGTCATGGTAAATCTCAAAGTCTGTCGGGTTTTGAAAATAGTTTTCTCTTGAGCTTAATTGATAGTTTAAACCTTAAAGATCCCATTGTTGTTTCTCCTTCTATGAGTGGACGTTATAGCCTTCCTTTAGTGACTAAATATCCCGAAAAATTAGGAGGTTTTGTCGCAGTTGCTCCCGTTGGAATCACGAGATTTAAAGCGAAATTAACGGGTATTGAAATACCTACTTTAGCCATTTGGGGCAGTAATGATCGCACCGTTCCTGTTAGTTTAGCAGAAGAATTAGTTAAGGCTATGCCCAAGGCTCAAAAAGTAATTTTAAATAATGCCGGACACGCTTGTTATCTGCGAGCAACGAAACCATTTATAGAATATCTTTTAGGGTTTATTGAAAAAAATCATCAGAAAATGTAAAGATAAGTAAAGACTCAAGCGAAGGAGAAACAATGATGTCCGCAGAATTTAGACACGTCATGTTGATGGTCAAAGACATTCCGGCCACCGTAAAATTTTATAGTGAAGGCTTAGGACTCAAAGTCAAGATGTCCAGTCCAGGTTGGGCAGAATTAGATGCCAATGGGACAACCATTGCCCTACACGCCGCCTCAGAAAATCCCGAAGCCGGATATTCACCCATTCTCAGTTTTCATGTAGATGATGTGATGAGTCTGCTGTCAAAATTAGAAGAAATGGGCGCAAAACTAGAAGGAAGAGTGAGGGAACCCTCCTTTGGCAAAGTTGCGGCGGTACGGACTCCTGATGGACATTTGTTAAGTTTACTGCAACCTGCTGCTGTTGCTGCTAAATAATCGAACAAAATTATGAAAGCAGTAATCATGACGACACCAGGAAACCCTGATGTCCTAACCCTTACAGAGATCCCGATCCCTCAGATCACTACCACCACCGAAATTCTCGTTAAACTCAAAGCAGCAGGAATTAACCCCATTGACACCAAGTTGCGACAACGAGGGACATTTTACCCTGATGCTATGCCCGCTATTTTGGGCTGTGATGGGGCAGGAATTGTCGAAAAGGTTGGAGCAGAGGTCAAGGGATTTAAACCAGGGGATGAGGTCTATTTTTGTGCCGGAGGACTGGGAAAAGCAGGAACCGGAAACTATGGCGAATATGCCGTTGTTGAAGAAAAATTAGTGGCCTTAAAACCAACAACCCTTTCCTTTGCGGAAGCGGCGGCGGCCCCCTTGGTTTTAATTACCGTTTGGGAAGCCTTGTTTGATCGCGGTAGATTAGAAAAGGGGCAAACCGTTCTGATTCATGGTGGGGCCGGAGGTGTCGGTCATGTAGCCATTCAATTAGCCAAGCTTAAAGGGGCCCAAGTCTCTACTACCGTCGGAACCACCGATAAAGCCAGATTAGTGCGTCAATTGGGGGCCGATGAGCCAATTTTGTATAAACAAACCGACTTTGTACAAGCTGTTTTAACTTGGACTCAGGGAGAAGGGGTTGATCTCGCCTTTGACACGATTGGCGGCCAAACCTTTTTTGATACTTGTGGGGCCGTTAAAGTCTACGGTGATCTGGTGACAATTTTACAACCCGATCAGGCGATCGGTGATTTAAAAGTTGCCCGCAATCGGAATTTACGGCTGAGCTTAGAATTGATGTTAACGCCCGCTTTGATGGGATTAGAGCAGGCCCAAAGACATCAAACTGGGATTCTAGAACAATGTGCCACATTAATTGATGAGGGTAAATTAAACATTCATCTCAGTCAAACCTTTCCCTTAGAAGAAGCGACTAATGCCCATAAAGCTTTAGAAACAGGCTCAACAACCGGAAAAATTGCCTTATTGATAGCTTAAGCTACTTGGGGTTCTAATAAGGCACTTAACTGTTGAATGCCCTTTTGTAAATGACGGGTAACTGTCATGGGACTCATCCCAATTTGTTTGGCCGCTTCTTTGCGGGGTAACTCCCGTAAAAACACACATTCAATCGCCGCTTTGGTTTTTTCTTCCAACTGGCTCATAGCTCGTTGTAATTGTAAGCGATCTTCTTCCAGTTTTTGTTTGGCTTGATATTCGTGATCAGGTAAGGTTTCCCCAAAGCTGATGGAACAATCCACATTTTGGCTAACCGTAGCATCTAAACTCACTAAAAGACGGTTTTGTAGGGCCAGTTGGCATTCGTTCCATTCTGCTAAGGGTACACCTAAGGCCTCAGCTAATTCGAGATCTATCGGGGGTCTACCTAAACTGGCGGTTAATTGTTTCCGTAGTTTCTTGGCGCGATTGTAAAGTTCTTGCCAACGTCTGGGAATTCTCATGACACTTCCTTTATCCCGCAGATAGTGAAGCATTTCACCGCGAATGTAAGGAATGGCAAAGGAGCTAAAGGCACATCCTTGTTGGGGATTAAACCTTTCAATGGCGCGAATTAGTCCCAAATAGCCAATCTGCTCTAAATCTTCGTAGGGTTCAGAACACTGCCGACTGATGCGGTGGGCCACTTGACGTACTAAACCTAAATTATGCTCGACTAAACGATTACGCAGTTCTAGAGAAGGATTACGCGCATAAGCACTGAGAAGCTCTAGATTATGTAAGTTATTTTTCTGAGAAGATTTACTATACTGAGTCGTCATGATCTTACATCCATAATAAGGTTTTATTAAATCGCCAAGTCACTAAGGAATGTTCTCTACATCTCCTTATTGTCCTTCTCAGAGAAATTCCCTACTATCGGCATTATACGGAAATCTCTCAGACCTCTATTTTCTAACTCCGAGTAAATACGCAAATTGGCCAAGGGTACTTTACCAAGGGTTAATCTGAAATGAACCAAAAAACTTATGGGTTGATGGGTGGCATTCATGTCTAATCCCTAAAACTTAACCCCTATCTTCCCTATCCCCGACTTATTCGGTATTCTTGACTAGCTATTTGCTCTCAATTTCAGCTATAAAACTTAAGTAATCCTTCACGTGATTTATCGAATCAGTAGAGATTAAGGTTATGAGCAATACCAGCAACTTTCGTCAAGCGATGCGTGAAGTCCAAGGTCAACAGTTGGTTGGCCCAAACGTCATCGCCAATGCTTTACCCTTCGTTGGGGGTGGATTAGTTTTAACTGCTGTAGGAACCTATGGGGGATTAGGAATTATCCAATCCAATCCGGGTTTGTTTTTCCCCAGTTTCTTCGTAGCTATTGTTTTACAGTTAGTTCTCTTCTTTGTAGCCCAAAATGTTGCGAGAAACGGTAATAATAGCACCGCATTACCCCTACTCACGCTCTATAGTCTACTAACGGGATATACCCTCACGGGTCTTGTTTATGTAGCCCTCGGTACTCAAAATGTGGGTATTCAAGGGATTGCGATCGCTGCTTTGGGTTGTGGTATCACTTTTATTGTGGCCCGCAGTGTGGGATCGAATTTGTCTGAAGAAGATGGTATGGCCCTAACCAAAACTATTGGATTAGGTATTATTGCCCTGTGTGTGGTGGTATTCGGCCAGTTTATTTTGGCGATGTTTGGTGTTTTTACCCCCACTTGGTTAGAAATTGCCATTTCTGGGTTAGGTGTCTTTCTGTTTGCGGGCGCAGCGGTGGTAGATTTTTACATTCTTCCCCGTACTTACCGTAATGATCAGTATCTTTCTGCTGCTTTGTCGATGTATCTGACTTACATCAATTTATTTATCTTTATTTTAAGATTACTGATTGCGATTAATGGTCGTGATTAGGTGAGAAACTACCCCAACTTATTAGACAGAAGTTGGGGTTTTCTTTTGCTGTATCAATTTCTACCAAAGTTGGCAACCAAATCCGTTATGGTTGAAGATATAGGATTTAAACAGCCCCATCAATGCGAATTGAGCAGTTACAGGCATTTTTAGCGATCGCAGAAACGGGAAATTTTGGACAGGCAGCGAATCAGTGTGGGATTACCCAATCTACCATCAGCCGACAAATTCAAGCCCTAGAAGCTGCTTTAGGGACATTATTGTTTCATCGCTCAACTCAAGCTAAACTAACGGTCGCAGGGGACAAATTGCTGCCACGGGCCCGCAAGATTTGCCAAGAATGGGCTACTGTTACGCAAGAAATTATTGATTTACAGGCCGGAAGACAACCAGATTTATGTGTTGCTGCCATTCATTCTGTCTGTTCTCACTTTTTACCGCCAATTTTACAACAATTTTGCCAAAATTATCCTAACGTACAGTTGCGGGTGACTGCCTTGGGAAGCGATCGCGCTTTAAAGGTTTTACGGGATGGGTTGGTGGATATTGCTATTGTCATGAATAATCGTTTTTTGACGACTAGCCCCGAAATGAGCGTCAGTTTATTATATGAGGAAAATATCGAAGTTTTAATGGCAGCAAATCATCCCTTAACTGCCTATAAAACTATCCCTCACATAGAATTAAGTAAATATCCTCAAGTGATGTTTAAAGATGGCTATGGAATGCAAAGACTCTTACAAGAATGGTTTGCTCATCAAAATTTAACCATTAATGCGGTGATGGAATTAAATACCTTAGATGCTTTTCGTGGGGTGGTAAGACAAGGGGAAATTATTGCGTTATTGCCAGAAACTGCCTTAATAGAAACTCGTCAAGATAACAGTTTGGCTGTCCGTTCTTTAAGTCCTATTCTTGATATTTCAACTGAAAAACCTACAGTCAATTTAACCCGTCAAGTGGTCTTAGTTACCACCAGCGATCGCTTAACCATTCCTCCCATTGCTCATTTTTGTGATCTGGTTCGTCAGGGGGTTAATCTCCTCAATGAAGAAACCATCCACAAGTCTCTTTCTGCGTGAAGTACCCCAACCAGACCAAAATAGCCAAAAGCTTTACGTTAAGACGAAATAAATATTATGAACCATGTCGTAAAATCCATTCTTGTAAAATCGGATTAACTAATTCTGGGGCTTCATCTTGCGGACAATGGCCCACTCCCTCTAAAGGAATAAATTGTTCAACATTTGGATAATTGGCCCATTCTCTTGCTAATTCAATGTTTTCCCAAGGATCTTCCGTTCCCCATAAGAAAATGGTAGGACAGGGCAAAATCGGTAATAAATCCTCTGGTAGTGGCCCTTGAGAATAGGCTATAAAGGCTAAAAACACCGCCACGGCCCCCTCATCTTGGGCTGGTTTGAGTAAAATATCAATCAACTCATCCGTGACAGCTTCTGAGCGATGATAAGCTTGTAAGAGAATCCTGCGAACGGTTCGGGGTTTGGCAATTTGTTGAAAAAAGAGCGAACCAATCCCCTGGTTGGCTAAAATTCTTTGAGCAAAAGCCGCTCCTACTCGACGATACCAGGATAAAGTCGCCTGTTTGCGTTCATGGAGTAATCTTAAGGAGCAATTAAGTACGGCAACCCCTAACACCCATTGAGGATAACTCACAGCAGCTTGCATCACCACCACACCACCGATAGAGTTACCCACCAAAAAAGCAGGACTTCCAGCCACTTCTTGACAAAAATCAGCCACCTGTTGTCCCCAGGTTTCAAAGGTATAGTCAATGTCTTGTTTGGGAGAGGGTTTAGCTGAACCCCCAAACCCAATTAAATCAAGGGCATAACAACGGCAATTTTGTCCCAAAAAGGGGATATTTTTCCGCCAATGTCGCCAAGAAGCCCCAAATCCATGTACGAGAACAACGGCCGGCCCCGTTTCGCCGTAGCTTTGATAGGCAATGGGAAACCCTCGCCACATCCAGGTTTTTTCATCCGTCAGGGACAGGGAATTGATTGAAGAAAATTGCACCATAGGACTTCGTTAACTGGGTTCAACTCTCTACATTGTGTAACATTTTCTCGATCTTGTGGGTGCAATCTTCTGCCGTCAGTAAATTCTCGATACCTTATTGAGATTGGGCGATTTCCCGAATTAGAAGGGTTCTAGAACTGAGATAAGCACTCATAACATACCAATCTTCAGCAGAGAGGTATTGCCGCGCCTGAAGCTTATGGAGTAATTGATTAACTAAGTCGGAGTCATTTAAACTCATGACAGTTTTATCGGAGCTTTCTTCGACAATAGACCAAAGTTGTCGGATTATTGCAGCATTCACGTCTGTTGTCCTCACATCAAATATCTCTCGTTGATTCCAGAGACTGAACGAATCTCTGATCAGACTTTCCTAGAAAATACTAAGCAATTTAAGAGTGATTTGACATCCCCTTGGCAGGAAATTTATTATAACTATAGAAAACTTGTTTTTTCCTCACGCAATTCTCAGATTTCCCTTAACTAAATCTCGCAAACTTTGATACGAAACTTAAACAATTACCGAAAAAGGTATCAAAAACTACTGCCATACTGTTTGCGATCGCTGCTGACCAACAACTTTATAAACCATTTCCGTCTGTTGGGCCAGTTTTAACCAATTAAAGCGATGGCCTAAATCTTCATAGGCATTCTCTACCAACCATTGACCATAACCTGGATTTCTCAAAATCTCTAAAATTCCCCAAGCTAAAGAGTCAGGGTTATTAACATAGGTGACAATACCTGTCGTTCCATGATGAACCACTTCTGGTAGTCCTCCTGTATTAGATACAACCACAGGCACTCGCGCGGCAAAACTTTCTAAGGCCACAATACCAAAAGGTTCGTATAAACTGGGAAAAACGGCACAATCGGCGATAGTTTGAAACTTATCTAAATCTTCGTCCGACATAAACCCCGTAAAACAACAGCGGTTTGAGATACCCAAATGCCAGGCTTCAACCTGTAAATGATGGGTATTACCCCCGCCAATAATCACTAATTTAGCATTACCCTGCATTTCCCAAAGCACTTTGGCCCCAGCTTGCAGGAGGATAGATACCCCTTTTTCGCGGGTCATACGACCAACATAATAGATAATTTTTTCATGATCGTGGGCAAAACGACGGCGAAAGGTTTGATAATCAAACTCAGGATCATGCCCTTTTTTTTCGGGACGGATGCCATTATAAACCACGTCCATTTTATCCCAAGGGGTATGAAAGGCCCGTTGCAGTTCATGACGCATATAATCACTACAAACAATGACCCGCCAGGAATTATAAATTAAGGTTCCTTCTTGGCTGGCAATGTAGCGTTGAGTATCGGTATGAATGCCATTATAACGACCATATTCTGTGGCGTGGATAGTCGAAACGAGGGGAATTTTAAAGAGATGTTTGAGAGCGATCGCCGCATCTCCCACTAACCAGTCATGGCCATGAATCAGATCAAAGTTCTTTTGTTCTTCGATTAACTGACCGCCATGATAGCCCATGCTATTGTTCATATTAGCTACCCAGGCGAAGAAATTATCTCCTCCCGCCACGGGAACCCGATAAACATGAACACCATCCACCACTTCATAAGCGGGGGCTTGGCCAAACTCAACGGTGATTAAATGAATTTCATGGCCTAAGTTAACTAATTCTGGGTATAATTCGCCAACATGACGGGCAATTCCCCCTACAATTCGCGGCGGAAATTCCCAAGTCAATACCAAAATTTTCATAACTTCCCTGTCCTCAGTGAATAGCTTTTAGGATGATTCAGAGAGTTTAACGAGAACCCCTGGGGATTTTTGGATAGGTAATACCGTTAAAATATCCCTTTGAGCGCAGTATTTTAAATCCTCGTTACAGTTTAAGCGTAATAACCGCTGACCATGACTACAGCGATGAAACATCTCTAGTAGATTATCATGCCATTGACTATAAAGGGCAATGGCAGCGATCACTTCATCATTGCCAACGCTAATGGCTTCAGCATCATTGTTAATTAATCCATAGGCGATCGCCCCCGCGCAGACGGTATCTTCTAAGGAATAGCCTCCTTCCCATCCAGATCCCACTAACCAGACGGTTTCGGGTTGAGTTTTCAGCAAATACTGAACCGCCGCTTGTCGGTTGATCATAGCTGCGGTGATCACCGTTGGGGCTTGTTCTACCCGTTGTAGGGCGCGAGTGCCGTTGGTAGTGGTCAGAAAGAGACGCTTATCCGTAACCCGTTCGGGGGTACAGTCTAGGGGAGAATTCCCTAATTCAAAGCCTTCTACCTTCGCGCCGCCTCTTTCTCCGGCTCTGAGGCGTTTGTGCGGTAGCCACTGTTCGCTAACCTGCATTAATTGGTCGATATCACTGAAGGTTTGCACAGCTTCAGCACCCGCATCTAAAACAGTGGCAATGGTAGTTGTTGCCCGCAAGACATCAATCACAACAGCGCAATCAGGTAAACTATCAGGGGGCGTTAGTTCAGGAGTATGGTAGACAAAGAGCTTCACGTTGGCACTCAGGGACGATTGATATATCAGGGGATGAGTTCTATCTTAATGGGCAATGGCCGCATCGCAAAGTCTTTTCTTTTTTAAGATAATTCTTAAGAAAATCCCCCGTTGAAACAACGAGGGGGTTTGCTCTATCTTAGAAAGCTTGTTCGACTTCTGAAATTTCAGGGATCATTTCTCTTAAACGCCGTTCAATGCCCATTTTTAGGGTCATGGTGGAGCTTGGACAAGTTCCACAAGCTCCCTGAAGCCGTAGTTTGACGATGGGGCCATCAATTTCGACGAGTTCGACATTGCCACCGTCTGCCATCAAGTAAGGACGCATTTCGTCTAATACTTGTTCAACGTTGTCTGGAGTTAAGGTCATTGCTTCTGTCATAATTTACCTCTGCTGCTCAGGGATGCAAGTTACTCTATGTTTATCCTAACCTGAAGTTTACAATTTGTAAGTGTAATGATTGTGAAGTCTGACCCTTAGTCTTTAATCATAAATCAATGGTATCTAATCAGAATTATTGATAGGGAATCATCAATGGCTATCACTGGCAAACCTTTGATGATTAACTGACACAGAATCAATGCTCGAAAATATCTTTATAATACATTAAATCTAAGGCGACAAATACCGGAATACAAGCAAAACATTGTTGGGTTAATTCCCATCTTTCTTCTCTTTGTAACATGGTAATTAATTGCTCTCGCAGTTGGATTAAATACCGCACATCATTGGCAGCATAACTTAATTGAGCATCGGATAAATTATTGGCATTCCCCCAATCAGAACTTTGAGAGCTTTTGTCTAATTCAACCCCTTGTAATTCCTGAACTAAGGATTTTAAGCCATGAGATCCTGTATAGGTTCTCGCTATTTTACTGGCAATCTTAGTACAAAATATTGGCTGAGTTTCTATGTTTAAATTATACTTGAATTGAGCGACATCGAAGCGGGCATAATGAAAAATCTTTACAATATTTTTGGCTTCCATTAATTGCTTTAAGTTAGGGGCTTCTGTTTGTCCTCGTGCAATACGAATGGCGGTAACAAACCCATTGGGGTCACATAACTGCACTAAACAGAGGCGATCTCTTTGGGGAACTAATCCCATGGTTTCTGTATCAACGGCAATGGCATCAGCTTCTAGATAACGGGCTAAGGTTTCAGCAGAAAGATCGTCATTACAGACTTGAAAATTGTTAGATTCTGTCATTAGTTTATCGTTGTAATAAAAATAACTGGGTGAAATAATATTCCCCATCGGCATTTTTAGCAATACCAACTCCGGTTAAATTAAAGTTTCCTTCCATATTTTTACGATGGCCAGGACTATCAATCCAACCTTTAACGGCGACGGATGCTAAATCAGGATATCCTTTAATATAAGCTAAATTCTCAGCAAAGGTTTGATAAGGAATGGTTTTCCCCACAGTTTTTGCCCGTCCATCAAATCCGTCATGACTAAAGGTTGCTGTTTTATTGGCCATATTTTGACTATGTTGTCTGGCCACATAACTAATTTCTGCATTCATTTGTAAGGGGGGTAAATTCTTAGACAAGCGATATTGATTGACTCGACGGTTAATTTCTGTTTCTAAAGCAATTAAAAATTGACTATCTTGACTGGACTTTTCTAAGACGAGATCTCGATTTTTCCAGGGTTCTAAGGGATCAGTAAAGGGGACGGAATCTGCTATAGAGGAGGGATTTTCTTGAATAAAAATTTGAGTAAAATAATATTTTCCTGCTGCATTTTGGGCGACTCCAATCCCGGTTTGATCATATTTTCCTAGAATATTTTGACGACTTTCAGGATTACTTAACCATTGTTTAATCGTTGCTTGCACTGGATTAGAATTATCTTGATGAATGGCTAAATTTTCAACACCTTTTTGATGGGGGGTACTAAAACTAATGATTTTTAGTCTCTCTTCTAGTCGCTCATGGCCGACAGGAATTAGGCCAGCGGCCATTCTTTCACTATGAATTCTAGCTTGTTGGGCAATTTGAGGGTTAAACTTTAATGGGGGTAAATCTTTCGAGAGACGATATTGATTAATTTCTCGATAGGCAATTTCTTCCATTCCCTCTAGAAAACTAGGATCGGTTAAACTAGATTGTGGGAGAGATTGGGGTGTTTGTGATCTGGGAATCGGCTCAAGGGGAATGGGTTCAATGGGTTGACATCCGATCAAGCTAATCATTACCAGGGGAAAGATCAGAAAAAACTGAGAAAAACTGTATTTCATGGGTGCATTAGAACCGCCAAATAGCTAAATTTTTGATAAGCGTTAATAATAGGTTATGGATAGTTTACCTTTAGTTGGGATGAAAGCGATCGCATCGACCACTCTTACTTACCCCATTGTAGAAACTTTTCACTCGATTCAAGGCGAAGGTACTTGGATGGGTGTAAGTGCCTTTTTTATTCGTTTGGCCGGATGTGATGTTTATTGTCCCTGGTGTGATCAAAAGGAGTCATGGACGAGTAAATTTTCTCCTCAGCAGTCTGTTAAGGTGTTAGGAGAAGCGGCAAAACGGGCCAACCCAACTATTGTTGTTATTACAGGGGGAGAACCCTTAATGCACGATTTATTGCCCTTAACTCAAAAGTTACGCAGTTTGGGTTTAAGGGTACATTTAGAAACTTCTGGGGCCCATGATTTTAGTGGACAGTTTGACTGGGTAACTTTTTCACCGAAACCGTTTAAAGTTCCCTGCGAAAGTGTTTATTCTCATGTCAATGAATTAAAGGTTGTTATTGCTAATCCAGAGGATTTAAACTGGGCTGAAGAACAGGCAAAAAAGGTTCATCCTGAAGCGATTAAATATTTACAACCGGAGTGGAATAGTCCTCAAAGTCAGCCTTTGATTTTTGATTATATCTTACATCATCCTGACTGGCGAATGAGTTTACAAATGCACAAGTTTTTAGGGGTAAGGTGATTAAGTTAAAAGTAATTATCTTCTATTCTAGAATAATTTAGGCTCTTCTAGACTGAGTATGATAAATTACTAACAAAAGCCCAATTTAATAAGACTCTTCTTCTAAAGTTGTCAAAGTTAGTTAGTCCATAAGCTCTCCTTTTAATTAACTTAATTTTTTGGTTGATACCTTCTACTACGCCCTGAGTTGTTCGATGATCAAAATAAGACAAAATTTCCGAGATCCATCTTTTGATCGTTTGACAACTTTTCGGAAAATACTTATAAGATGATTCTGTCCATTCTACCATTTTATCAAAAGCTTCATCCCTAGTTATTTGACTTTCAAATATATCTCTTAGTTTTTCCTTTTCCGCATACATCTTCATAAGTTCTGGGGTGTGTTTTCTCAATTCTTCTAACTTGTCTTTTTCTGCTTCACTCAGCTTTTTTTTTTCTTTAATAACGGGTATTTACTATGAGTTATTCCCTGCAATTTCTCCTGTCTTTCCTGGCGATTTTTTATTTTTTCTATTTGTCTTTTCTCTTTTTTTCTTCGGCTATCTAACTCTTCATTAATTTGTTTCATTACATGAAATCTATCGGCAACTACTTGTGCATTTGGAATGAGTTCTTCTACCACACTTTTATAGGGTTTCCACAAGTCTATGCTAACTTCTTCTATTTGATTTAATATATCCGAACCGAGACTTAGTAAGTATTCTTCGATAACTTCTTTATTTCTTTTCTCTAATAATGCGATGGGTTTTCTCTTTTCTAAATCGACCAAGACTGCTGCATAATTTTTTCCTCCTTTTAAATGGGTTATCTCATCAATTCCTAGCTTTTTAAAATCGGTCGGTTTTTCTTTCAATAAATCTTCCTCTAATTCTTTGAGTATTGTGTCTATTTCTGTGGCTGTCATTCTATTTCTTTTTGCGGTATTTAAAACATCTGTATCTAAGACTTCCTGCACTACTTTTTTAGCTAATCTCTTGGTATAAGTTCTTCTTTTTTTAACAAAACTTAATTCTTCTGAAAAAACTTTTCGACAACTTTTACATCTAAACTGACGACGATTAACTAAGAGAAAAACATCATAACTACTACAAGGAATATCTCTCACTCTATATCGATGAGATTGATGAACTTTATTTGTGGTTTTTTGACAATGTGGGCAAGTTGCTAAAGTTTGTTTATTTTCTAATTCAATGACTAATTCATTTTCGGTGATAAAATGATAGTTAGTTGCTTTAAAACCTTCAAAATTAATGATGGTCGTGATAAAATAAAGTGCAGGATTAGATGGCATTTTATTAAAAATTAATTTTTGTAGATTGAAATTAAGTTATTTAATACCATAAAAAACACCCATTAGTCAAGATTAGGTAAAGACTATGAGACAATTTAAGTTTTAATGTTTCTTTTATCAATGACCTTTTTTATTATTAAATTATCATGGCTAGTCTAGAAGAGCCCGTTTGGCAATTTAAAATAGGAGGATATCAAGTCTTAGATAAGTGGTTAAAAGACCGTAAAAAAGATAACCGTAAACTCTCCCAAGATGAAATTATTCACTATCAAAAAATTGTGGTTGCTTTAAAAGATACCATCGAATTAATGGAAGAAATCGATACAATAATTCCAAGTTTTCCGATAGAATAAGAGAGATGGTTTAAATGTAACACAAGCATACTGTTACAAGCTCAGTACAAGTCTTGCTTGTAACAGTTTAGAAGACTGTGTTACTGTAGTATTATTGTTTACGTCTTATACCAAATCCGCTTTAAAAAGTAGAGTTATTAAAACCAACAAAACCTAGTAGAGACGTTGCAGGCAACGTCTCTACGTTGATCTATTTTGATAACCGGATTTAGTATTACTTTAATCAATGCGTAACGGGTCAATATCTAAACTTAAACTAACGGACTGGGGACATAATTGATGTAGCTGTTTCATATTAGGAATAATTACCTCACTATCAGATTCAAACTTTAATAAAATATGCCACCGATAACGTCTTGCCACTCTCATTATAGTAGCAGGAGCAGGCCCCAAAATCTCACAACCAGGACTAATATTTTCTACAAAAAACTCTCCTAAAACTTCTGCTGTTTGCTGCACTTCTATGCTATCCAAACCACTTAATTTAATTAAAATCAACCTTCCATAAGGGGGAAAATTCAACTCCTCCCGTCTTGGTAATTCTTCCTCAATAAACCGTTGATAATCATGGTTTTTTACTGCTTGAATAACTGAATTTTCGGGGGTATAGGTTTGAATAATAACTTGTCCTGGTTCATTACCTCTTCCCGCTCTTCCTGCAACCTGTGTTAAGGTTTGAAAAGCTCGCTCAGCGGCCCGATAATCAGATAAGTGTAATAACCCATCAGCAGAGACTACTCCGACTAAGGTAACTTGTTCTAAATCTAACCCTTTGGTCAGCATTTGTGTCCCTATCAAAATATCCGCTTCACCCCGCGAAAATTGGGTCAATAAGCGACGATGGGAACCTTTAGTGCTAGTGGTATCACTATCAAATCTTAAGGGGCGTAAATCGGGAAATTCTCTCATTAATTCTTGGGTAACTTTTTGAGTTCCACTGCCAAAAAATTTCAGATAAGGAGAACTACATTCAGGACATTTTGGGGGTTGAAGTTGAGTATGATTACAATAATGACAGCGTAATAATTCGGTCGCACCTTCATGGGTATAATGATAGGATAAAGAGACATCACAATGGGGACATTCCATCACATAACCACAGCTACGACAAGAGACAAAAGTGCTGTGTCCCCGACGATTAATAAATAAGATTCCTTGTTGTTTTCGTTGTTTTAAATTGCTGAGTGCTTCTTGTAAAGAACGACTAAAAATAGAACGGTTTCCCTGTTTTAATTCCTGCCTCATATCGACAATTTCTACAGGGGGTAAAGGACGGGATTGAATTCTTTCAGGTAAGGATAAATAATGATAGTTATGCTTAGAAGATGGTTGAGGATTTTTAATAGAAATCCAAGTTTCTAATGATGGCGTTGCTGAGCCTAAAATTACGGGACAATTCTCTAATTCTCCGCGCCATTGAGCGACATTTCTTGCATGATAAGTCGGGGAAATTTGGGTTTGTTTAAAACTAGAATCATGTTCCTCATCTAAGATAATTAATCCTAACTTGGGTAAGGGGGCAAAAACGGCTGATCTCGTACCAATAATAACTTGAGGTTCTCCTGTTAACATTTGTCGCCAAGTATCGTATCTTTCTCCATCCGATAAAGCACTATGATAGACACAAACTTTATTCCCAAATCTTGCCCGAAAACGATCTGTTAATTGAGGAGTTAAGCCAATTTCAGGAACTAAGACTAAAGCGGATTTTCCCTGTTCTAATAAAGGAGCGATCACTTGTAAATAAACTTCTGTTTTTCCTGAACCTGTGACCCCATGTAAGAGAATTTTAGCGTAATTATTTAAAGTATTAATAATATTTAATGCTTGAGTTTGAGCCGTTGTTAAACCTTTAGCTTGATCCCGTTTTTCATCAGGATGCTGTAATAATCTTAAGCGTTCTCTATATTCGATAATTACATATTCTTTGTCGGCCAATGCTTGCACAACAGAAGAACTAGAATGAGATAATTTTAATAAATCATTTAACCATAATTCTCCCCCTTCATGACGCAATACCTGTAATACTTCTAACTGTCTAGGCGTTAAATCTATCGGAAAATTATCAACCAATAAAGTCACCGCTTTTTGTTGTTTGATTTTAGTGGTTTTGGGAGTTTCTAGATAACTTTCAATCCATCCGCGCTTACTGAGTTCTCGAATTCCTCGACTCGCACCTCTAATTTGACGCTGTAAATATTTAACACTATAGTCTCCCTCTTTTTGGGACTGTAATAAACTCAAAATTCTCCCAGCAACGGGACTACAAAAATTTTCAGCCCCAGGAGGAATACTGTCTATTTTTAGTCTAATCCGACGCTGAGATTTACCTAATAATCCTGGGGGTAATGCCCCTTTAATTACCGTGATTAATTCAGTACAATAATATTGAGAAACTTGATTTAATAATTGCCAATAAGTGCGAGGAAAAAACCCTGATGTAATCACATCATCAACTTCTTTAATTTGGCCAGAATCAAGATCATCAGGTAAAAAATCAACCTTTCTAATAGCAATACCCCCAATAATTTGTGTCCCAAAAGGAACACTAACAATATCTCCTGGTTGTACCGTAAGATTCAGGGGTATTTTATAAGTATATAATCCTTGTACCCCCGGACAATCGACTAAAACCTCAATCCATTGGGGGGATAGTGTGTTGAGTTGATAGAAAGATCTTGGTTCAGCCACAACGAAGCTTTTAGGTGTAACAGACATATTTTTTCCGACTTTTAGGACAATCAATCACTTATTAGTTATCTTAATAGATCATTGTTAAAAATTCACGGTCATTTATAAAAATACAATAAATGAAATAGTAGAATATAAAATAGTTAGTGTGCGATAATTTCTGACTGCATCATGACTCAAACTCCTATTTCTTTAGACATTCCCCCGGCCTTTCCTGATCATACTCAATTACCAGAGTCCGATGGTACTTTTGTGAAAAACTTTCAAGAACATCCTCAAAGCATCTTATTAACTGACTCTTTGGGTTCCCTCCTTCAACAACTTCATCCTGATGGTAATTATACGATAGGACAAGACTGCGGGATTTATTGGCGAGAAACAGAACCTCCCGAACAAGGTGCGATCACCCCAGATTGGTTTTATGTACCGAACGTTCCGTCACTTTTAGACGGTCAAATTCGTCGTTCTTATGTGTTGTGGCGAGAATTTATGGCCCCATTAATTGCCTTAGAATTTGCCAGTGGTGATGGAAAAGAAGAACGAGATCAAACCCCTTTATCTATCTCTAATAGCGGAGAAATTACCAAACCTGGTAAATTTTGGGTTTATGAAAGAATCATTCGTATTCCTTACTACGGAATTTATGAAATTAAAACTCATAAACTAGAAGTTTATCACCTCCAAGATTTTTCTTATCACCCCATAAAACCCAATGAAAGAGGTCATTTTTCCCTATCAATTTTAGGTATAGAATTAGGCTTATGGCAAGGAAATTATCAAAATCAATTATGGTTACGTTGGTGGGATAACCAAGGCAACTTATTATTAATTGGTGATGAACGGGCAGAACAAGAACGCCAACGCGCAGAGGTTCTAGAAGCTAAATTAAAAGAATATCAAGCGCGTTTTGGTGATTTATAATTACTTCCTGATCTGGGTGAATTTATTCAACATATGGGTTGGGATCATGAAGTTGTGTCAAAAACCTGTCCCTAGAAGACTCCTCACAATTTCTGCAAAACTTTTCCTGCCACAACCCCACTACTGTTAAAAAACTGTTAAGAACTATGACCCCTCCCTACACAAATCCGAAGGAAATCAGTTAAAGTATAAGCGTATACGAAAATTATTTTTATTTTCGATTTTCCCTTAACTTGTCTGAGATTATTTTGTAATAAAACTTTATCCCGATCAGGATGAAAAATTCCCCCCAAATCAGATAAGTTATTTAAGACAAGAGAAACAAACCGCAGTGTGGAGGAGACAACGAAATGTTAAAGAATTTCTATAGTTTGCTGCAATATATTCCCGTATTTCTTTATCAATTTGTCTTTTTGTAATTAGATAGACAAAAACTCAAAATAGTTCTGGTAGCCTGATAAGCAATCAGTCTTCTAAATTAGCGATTGGTTAAGGCTGGAGGCGATAGTCTCAAAACTCGATCACCCAAATAAGTTTGGTTCTTTGCTGAATCTCCCTTTTGGTTCTTTTTCAGCTTATGGGTCATCAAAAAAAGCTAAACAAATTATTAAGGCAATCTTAAAATCTTAGCTAACTTTACACCCAAACAAGCAACGACTTCACAACATATTGGACTTCGTCTCCCCGCTTATTGTTCCCCAAATTAAATTTGCCCCGTTTTACTCCTCAAAATTATCAGCTTATGAACAGGACACAGATGACATCAACGGACTCCTTAACTGACCAATTTAACCCAACGGAAATCGAAGCGGCAGAACTCGAACAAACGGAAAAAGATCTTCAGGCCGTAGCAGTCGAATTTTCTAGTTTATCGGATGAATTAGGGAATCAATATCCGGCGGGATATCGCAAAACCGTCTCTGATGACACCGTTGGGGCGTTTTTCAAAGAAATGGCTCGTTATCCCCTCTTAAGCGGAGAAGAAGAGATCGAATTAGCTTATAGTGTCCAATTTTTAGCTGAAGCTGAGGGAAAACGCCAAAATCTCCAGGAAGAATTACAACGCCCCCCCAGCAAAGCAGAATGGGCCAAGGCCATGGATTTTGAGAACCAACGGCAATTTGAAAATCGACTGTATCGAGGACGTACCGCTAAACGGAAGATGATTCGCTCGAATTTGCGCCTAGTCGTTTCCATTGCCAAACGTTATCTTAATCGTGGTGTGCCTTTCTTAGATTTAATTCAAGAAGGAGCAATTGGCCTCAACCGCGCTGCTGAAAAATTCGATCCCAACAAAGGTTATAAATTCTCCACTTACGCTTATTGGTGGATTCGTCAGGCGATCACCCGTACCATTGCCAATGATGCGCGAACCATTCGTCTGCCCATTCACATTGTAGAAAAACTCAACAAACTGAAAAAAGCGCAACGAGTTTTAAAGCAACAATTACAGCGTAACCCCAGTGAAAAGGAACTGGCCGACGAATTAGAAGTGACTCCACCCCAACTGCGTCAATTATTGCAACTGCGGCGACAGTCTTTATCCTTAAATCATCGCGTTGGTAAAGGAGAGGACACCGAATTAGTTGATTTACTCGAAGATCAAGAGTTACAACTCCCCGAAGAACGCATGAATGAGGGAATGTTACGCAATGAAATTTCCGCCGTCTTGAGTGATGTTCTCACAGAACGGGAAAAAGATGTGATTTCTTTGCGTTATGGGTTATGTACCTCTCAACCCCACACCTTAGAAGAAGTTGGCGGAATGTTCAACCTCTCACGGGAACGGGTTCGTCAAATTCAAAGTAAGGCCATGCGGAAGTTACGTCGTCCCCAAGTTGCTCGTCGTCTGAAAGGATGGCTTAATTGAAGTCAGAAGTCGAAAGTCAGAAGTCAGAAGTTTACAATTTTGATTTCTGTCTTTTGGCTCAATCCTATCTTTGTTCACTGTGGAAAATCTCATCATTCGTCCTGCAAACCCTGCTGATGTTTCCGATATTTTCAGCCTAATTCAAGCGTTAGCTGACTATGAAAAACTCTCCCATCAGGTAACAGGAACCCCTGAAGCCTTAGAAAAGCATCTTTTTGGTGAAAAACCTTATGCAGAGGCGATCATCGCTCAATGGGAAGGAAATACCGTGGGGTTTGCCCTATTTTTCAGCAATTATTCAACTTTTCTGACCAAACCTGGTTTATATTTGGAAGATATTTTTGTTTTACCGCCTTATCGTCGTCGCGGTATTGGGAAAGCCCTTTTAACTTATGTGGCACAATTAGCAGTAGAACGAGATGCCGGGCGACTAGAATGGAGTGTTTTGGATTGGAATGATCCCGCTATCCGATTTTATCAAAGCCTTGGAGCAGATGTCTTACCTGACTGGCGAATCTGTCGGGTTACAGGGGATAACTTATCGAAACTATAGCTCTACGGATTAAGGTTAGGACATTCATCAAAGCTGAAACCTTCTGATGTAGGGGTCAACGGCCGTTGACCCCTACCATAACTCTTGGCGTACTGCTATCGGTTTAGGGCTTAGGGGTTAAGGAAAATTTATTTTGCCTGACGACCTGTCAGGGTAAGATAGAAAGTTGACATTATTTCGCCCTAACTGATGGAAATTGCCTGGCAAAATGCCAAAACCTACGAAGATATCCTATATCATAAATTAGGTGGCATAGCTAAAATCACGATTAACCGTCCCCACAAACGCAATGCTTTTCGCCCCAAAACCGTCTTTGAACTTTATGACGCATTTTGTGATGCCCGTGAAGATAGTAGAATTGGGGTAGTTTTATTAACGGGGGCCGGCCCGCATACCGATGGAAAATATGCCTTTTGTTCCGGGGGCGATCAAAGTGTGAGGGGACAGGCAGGTTATATTGATGATGCAGGGGTTCCCCGTTTAAATGTCCTTGACTTACAACGTCTCATTCGTTCAATGCCTAAAGTGGTGATTGCTTTAGTTGCAGGTTATGCTATTGGTGGAGGTCATGTACTACATTTGATCTGTGATCTGACCATCGCTGCGGATAACGCTATTTTTGGGCAAACAGGGCCGAAAGTGGGCAGTTTTGATGGGGGGTTTGGGGCAAGTTATTTGGCCCGTATTGTGGGGCAGAAAAAAGCGAGAGAAATTTGGTTCCTCTGTCGTCAGTATGACGCGCAACAAGCTTTAGATATGGGGTTAGTTAATTGTGTGGTTCCTGTTGAACAGTTGGAAGCAGAAGGGGTTCAATGGGCCAGTGAAATTTTAGAAAAGAGTCCTATTGCGATTCGTTGTCTCAAAGCTGCCTTTAATGCTGACTGTGACGGACAGGCCGGGTTACAGGAATTAGCTGGCAATGCAACCTTACTTTATTATATGACGGAAGAAGGAGCAGAGGGAAAACAGGCGTTTTTAGAGAAACGTCCCCCTAATTTTCGTCAATATCCTTGGTTGCCTTAAGTTTAGGGTGTTATGGAATTATTGACCGAAAAATCAGGGGTTCAAGCCCCGCTAGACCTTCTCCACAAGCTTTATAGAGTTAAGTTTTGAGTAATCACCCTTGGAATATTAACTACTTTTTTACTTTTTTTCTTTATGCTGGAAAGCGATCAGATAAAGACAACTAAAGAGTTGTTGAAGTTACCTTTTTTATCTAACTAAATATTTTTACATATATCAAGCTATTTTTTTAAATACCCTTAATATAAATAAATTATTCATTCAAATCCCATTATTCTTTAGTGTTTAATCTTCAATACTGGCAGTAAATTCGTAAAATTTACACAAAGAAAACTCCCCTCAAATATCATTTTAAAACTCTTATGCTAAACTATTAGTAACTGTCCCCAAAAATCCAGAAAAATGAAACGTGAACTTACTAAAATCCTGGGATTTCCAGGGGTAATTGTTACGGCGAAAGAAACCATTGACAACACCTTTATTTTGGATGTCGAAGTAGAATGTCAAACCGTTATCTGTCCGACCTGTAATCAACTTAGTGATCGACTGCATCAAAATCATTGGTATTTAGTGAGAGATATTAATTGGGGAGAAAAGGAAATTATACTGCGGGTTAATCGCCGACAATTTAAGTGTAATTGTTGTGCAAAACCCTTTAGTGAAGAATTAGACTTTGTCGGAAAGAAGAAAAAATATACTCACAGATATGCCCGATTTATTGCAGAACAGCTTTTTAATAATGATCTGGGAAATGTGGCAAAAAGAAACAATTTAACTCAATATGATGTAAAATCAATGGTTACTCAGATTACTAATGAAACATTTTTTCTTGATATAAAAAATTTGAAAAGATTAGAAATTGATGAAATTAATATAATTAAAGGGCAGGAAATATTTAAAACTGTTTTTATTGATTTAGATACAGGCAAATTAGTAGGAGTAAGCCAAGAAACAAGAAAAAAAATTCTAGAAAAAATCTTTAATGCTTGGGGAAATGATATTTTAGAACAAATAGAAGAAATTAGAATGAATTTGTCTAAAACCTATCAGACCATTATCGAAAACTTTTTCCCAAAAGCGATAATTGTTGTTAATCAGTTCAATGGCGATAATTTATCAAAGTCAGATCAAAAATCTTAGTACAAGAACCCAGTTAGGGAGTCAGATCTGCGAAGGAGTCCTATTGCTATTAGTTATCTCAAAGCTGCCTTCTGACTTCTTTAATGCTGACTGTGGGAAAAAACCCGGAAAGTTTAGGTTGGAGAAATAACTGTAAACTTATATTAAGTAGATCTTCAATCATCATTAGTCATTATGTCTCGTCGTACTGTTTTGAGTGTCATTTTAGCGATCGCATTGACAATTTTTGGGGTTCATTCGCCTGTTTTAGCGTTAGGAGGGCCACAACTTCCGATTAATGAACCTGTCCCTGATTTTACCTTACCAACAAATACAGGAGATGGGGAGATTTCCTTATCAGATTATCGAGGTCAATGGGTGGTATTGTATTTTTATCCCCAAGATTTTACCCCTGGTTGTACCTTAGAAGCGCGTCGTTTTCAACAAGATTTACCGAAATATCAAGCACAAAATACCCAAATTTTAGGGGTTAGTGTCGATGATGTTGACTCTCATCGAGAGTTTTGTGATGCGGAGGGTTTAAAGTTTCCTTTGTTAGCAGATACAACGGGAAAAGTTAGTAAACTTTATGGCTCTTTTTTGACTGGAATGTCTTTACGTCATACCTATTTAATTGATCCCAATGGTATCTTAAGGGAACGATTTTTAGGGGTAAGGCCAGCTATTCATAGTGCTGAAGTTTTAGCCCGCATTGATGAATTAAAAGATGCAGTTTGATTAATATGTAGAGGCGTTTCATTAAACGTCTCTAGTTCAATAATTTTATAAAACTTGATGAATTCTTTCAACAATTTGTTCAATAAAGTTAACAGCATCATTGACTAAGAATTCATTAATCGGCCAACGGTTGCCTAAGTTATAAGTAGGATCAATATCAGCTTCATGAGCAATTTTATTCCTACGATCAACTATGAAAGTTAGCTGTTGTTTAATATATTGTGCATCTTTGTTCATGCTAGTAGCAACTTCCTCCCATAATTTCTTATCCGAAATTAATTTAATGGCCTCAGCAATTTTATCAGGTTGCTGAAAGCTTTTATATCCGAGATTTTCTCGAATTTCATCTTCTAACCAAGCAGTATTATTGAGTCTGTTCAAAATACTGTTAGATATAATAGGAAGTAAATCAGAAACTAAATAAGATTTCTCTAAAAATTGATATCCTTCTTTTTCTTGAATTTCATTTTCTAACCAAGAAGAAATATCTGAGGCTATTTGTCTCTCTTGACGCGCTCCTCCTAATGAAATGTTAAACCGAGAAAAGGCTGATTTAGATGAATTACGAGACGGGTTAGGTTCAGAACGTTGTCCTCGATAAATTTCTAACATTCCTAATGTTACTACTTCATGAATATAATAATCTAAGGCACTAACAGATAACACTAAAGCTGCTCTTAATATATCTGATAAATCCAGCGCAGCAGTAGATTGAGCTTTAACAGAATTATGCAAAGCAATGAGATCTCTAACTCGTTCTATACTAACTCTAAATTGATCAATTGCTGACTGCATAAGCTGAAGTTAATTTAATTATTCTATCTGCTAAATCTGAAAAAGTTTGTCTAAATTCTTTTTGCTTTTCTTGACTTTTTTGCAAAACTACTCCCGTTTGTCCTAACTGTTCAGAAGTTAAATCATAAATTGGAGTTCGATGCTCTTGAGATAAAGCAATTAAACTATTGAAATTTGCGATTTTTGTTAGACAATAACTGTCATTTATTCCTTGCTCTTTATAAACTACATAAGGAAACATCATATTGTGATGCTGCAAAACAGGAACTAATTTAGTAGAAACATCCTCTTGAATTTTGTTTATCCACTTTTCAAAAGCGGCTGTTTCTTTACCACGAATAATGCGAAAATTTTGAACAATAATACCTAGAAACTTTAACCTTACATCAGGAAATGGATAATTTGCTTCTTTTAATATTGGTAATGAACTTGCCATCTTAGCCCAGTTATACCATTTTGGTAGAACCTTAGACAAAGAATCAATTGCCATTAAAGAAAAGAAGTCAGCAGTAGTAGGAACAATAAAAAAATCACTGGTCATTAATAAATTTTGATTAATCGCTCCTAGACTGGGACTCATATCAATTAACATATAGTCAGCCTTAAATTTAGTAGCTGTTTTATTTAATAAATCAGTAATAGCACCTGGTAAATTTTTAAGAGCTTGAATAGAACCCGTTAACTCTTGAGCAATACCTAATGTTACTTCATATTCAGCAAATCCCACATGACCAGGTAATAAAAATAATCCTTCTTTATCCCCTATGGTAATACAATCTACTGCTTCAATTGCTCTTGGTTGAGACTCAAAAGCAGGTGCTAAACCTGTCTTAATATTTGATCTTGTATGATAAATTTCTTCAATTCTATCTTCATCTTCCTCAGTTGCTTCTCCTAAAGCCATTCCTGTTAAATTACATTGAGGATCAGTATCTACTAAAATGACTTTATATCCTTTAGAAGCAAGCATCCAACCTAAATTAAACGTTGTGGTTGTTTTGCTCACACCACCTTTATGATTAAATAGAGCAATTTTTTTGACCATTTTACTATGCCTTCTTAATTATTGAATCTGATTATTACTAACTATCTGTTAGCCAATCATTTTGATTGTACTTTATCTTAAGATGTAGTAATTTAACTTTTAACTTCTCATTTTGCGCTATCCTAAAAGACACAAGACCACATTACGGAGGGTCATCAGCCATGAAAAAACTTTTATTCCTCATCCTATTTATCGTGGGCCTCTGGGTTGCCCTAACCAATTTTAAAGGGTTGGCCACCCAAGGAAAATACGATTCTGTGATTGTTAATTTCCGTGAAAATTTGCCCACAGCAGTTTTAAGCGAAGAAATAAATGCGATCGCCACCAACTACAAAACCACAGCCAGTCTCAATAGTATTTATGCCATTGACCAACATATTTATACTCTCTCAGGAGATGAAAAAACTCTCAACCAACTCAAAAAATCGCCCCTGAAAAAATATGTTGAATATATTGAACCTAACTATATTTATCAAGCCTTAGAAACCCCCAATGATCCAGAATATAGCAAACAATGGAACCTGCATAATATTAATGTTGAACGGGCCTGGGAAGAAACCAAAGGGGAAGGCATAACTGTTGCTGTCATTGACACTGGAGTTAGTCGAGTTCCCGACTTAAGACAAACCGAATTTGTCTCAGGATACGACTTTGTGAACGATCGCAATGATGCTTCTGATGATAATGGTCACGGAACCCATGTAGCGGGAACTATCGCCCAATCTACCAATAACAATTATGGCGTAGCTGGTATTGCTTATCAAGCTAAAATTATGCCCTTAAAAGTCCTTGCGGCCCAAGGAGGGGGAACCGTCTCAGATATTGCCGACGCTATCCGTTTTGCAGCAGATAATGGGGCTGATATCATTAATATGAGTCTTGGGGGCGGTGGCGAAAGTCAGGTCATGAAAGATGCGATCGACTATGCTTACTCAAAAGGGGTGGTTATTATTGCGGCGGCGGGTAATTCTAATCAAAATGCTGCCTCTTATCCGGCCCGCTATCCTAAAGTGATCAGTGTTTCTGCTTTAGATGCTGCTGGCAAGAAAGCCCCCTATTCTAATTATGGCGCAGGGGTTGATATTTCTGCTCCTGGTGGCAGTGATAGCGGTAAGATTGTCCAAGAAACCATTGACCCCAATACCGGAGAAGCCGTATTTTCCGGTTTCCAGGGAACCAGTATGGCGGCCCCTCATGTGGCCGGTGTTGCTGCTTTAGTTAAAGCTGCTGGTATTAAGCAACCAGAGGAAATTTTAGCAGTTCTTACCCAGTCTTCTCGCAAAGTTCAAGAAGACCCCTTTAACCATTATGGCGCAGGTCAATTAGATGCCGGAGAAGCAGTTAAATTAGCCATCAAAGGCAAAATTACCTTCCGTGACTTCTTCCGGTGGTTACGGGATAGTGGTTATTTAAACCCCCGTTTTTGGATAGATGGTGGGGTTGTGGCCCTGTTACCTAAACTGTTGATGGTTTTGGGTTCCTATCTTTTGGCTTTCTTGTTACGCAATTATTTTCCTTTTGCTTGGGGAACCCCGTTTAACTGGGGTTTAGTGTTAGGAAGTTCTGGTTTATTCTTCCTACAAGGAATTTATATCTTTGACTTACCTCAATGGCCGTTTCGTGTCATGGGGAGTTCTTTACCCGAATTAGCTAATTCTATCCAAGGGACTGCCTTACTTAACCCCTTCTTAGGGAGTGTTTTACTACCTTTTGGCTTAATTGCCATTCTACTCGGCCATCGTAGCTGGAAATGGTTTGCGGTGGGGACTGCTTTGGGGGTTGCTTCCTGTTTAACGGTTCATGCTGCGATCGCCCCTGGGGTTTGGGGAATGCCTTCTGTGGATATTTCGAGGGCATTCTTAGGGGTAAATGCCTTACTTTGTATCGGGTTAGCTTGTTTAGCGAGTAAGGGAGAAAGAGTTAGAAAGGTTTAGGTTTGTTGGTATTTAGGAGGATTGAAAAATCTTTACCTCCTAAATTCCTTCCAATTTTATACTTTTTAAAACGAAAAATAATAATGTACAAGCTCTAACAAGTTAAGGATGAAATAAGGAATAGGGAACAACAACAGTTTTCAGTTTTCTTAGTCGATTCTAACACAGTCATAAAAATTAAGCATCAGGTCAGTCCCCGATGCTTAATTTTCTTAGGCAATATATTTCCACTGTTCAGTTTTTTGTCTAATCTCTTCTAACTTATGAGCCATTAAATCCCGAATTGCTTCGTGATTTTCGATCTCAGCAAAACGGGGTTCATCTTGCAATAATTGGCGTTGTTGTTCAAGATATTCCAGTCTTTGTGTGACCTGAGTAACTAAACGGTTAGCTAAGGCAACTTTTTCCCATAATTTCTGCTCCTCATTAGGGGTAGCTATGGGTTGATCTAAAAGGTTAATAACTGTCTTAATCTCTGATAACGATAGAGTCAGTTGTCTTTGGTACTCAATCAAAAGAGTTGACTCTTTTTGGTATTCCTGAGATGCTATATTTTTCATAAAGTTTATTATCAATTTTCCCTAAATTATTGCATCTGATAGTAACATCCGTTTTCGGGAAACGAAGATTAGTTTTAGACAATTTTAAGAATTCTAGGCAAAATTTTATGACAATTTCTTAAAAAAAACCAAATTAATTAGCACCTTACCATCTTTTAACTCTGTCAGACCATAAGATAGAAGTCAATTGTTTACAATAGAGACAGAGAAAATTGCTTTAAGATTTGTATCCTGATTGGCCAAGATAGACCCATTATGACTCCTGCGATTGTAATCGAGTCCCTAAAAAAAAGTTATGGTGCAGTAGAAGCTGTCAAAGACATCTCCTTTACCGTTCAACCAGGGGAGATTTTTGGCTTACTGGGGCCCAACGGGGCCGGAAAAACCACCACCATTCGCTGTTTATGTACCTTAGCCAAACCTGACAGTGGCCGCCTAGAAGTTGGGGGAATTTCCGTCTTAGACGCGCCCAAAGCTGCCCGTCGTCGTTTGGGTTATGTCGCTCAAGAAGTCGCCTTAGATAAGATGCTAACGGGGCGAGAATTGTTAGAATTACAAGCAGCCCTGTATCATCTCCCCAAACCTCAAGGGAAAGAACGCATTGAGCAATTATTGACCTTATTAGATCTCCAGGAATATAGCGATCGCAAAACCGGAACCTATTCAGGGGGTATTCGTAAACGTCTTGACTTAGCGGCAGGATTACTTCATCAGCCCACTGTGTTAGTCTTAGATGAACCCACCGTAGGCTTAGATATCGAAAGCCGTGTTATTGTTTGGGACTTCCTCAGACAACTAAAAGCCGCAGGGACAACGGTTTTGATCACCAGTCATTATCTCGAAGAAATTGACGCATTAGCCGATCGCTTAGTGATTATTGATCAAGGAAAAGTGATCGCCGAAGGAACCTCCACAGAGTTAAAAAACCGCTTAGGAGGCGATCGCGTCACCCTCCGCATTCGGGAATTTTCGCCCTTTCCAGAAGCACAACAGGCCCAAACGATGCTGCAAGGACTCCCCTTTGTCGAAGAAATTATCATCAATACGGCCCAAGGAAATTCTTTAAACTTGATAGTAACCCCAGGGAGTAACCCCTTAAGCAAAATTGAACAAACCTTAGAAACCGTTAACTTACCCATTTTCAGCTTAGCCCAATCTCGGCCTAGTCTGGATGATGTTTACCTGGCCGCCACAGGACAAACCCTGATGGACGCTGAATTAGCTGCCGCAGGAAGTCGAGATCTCAAAGCTGAGAAAAAACAACAGATGAAGTAACTTTACTGAAATAAGACTTATGAGTCAAACCATTACCCCTTCCAAATTTCCAGCCAGTTTATCCCCCAATATTGTCCCCTCTGTGGATGAGCGGGAAAACTTTTTGGCAGATTTTGTCCAAGAAACCTTGGCCATGACTAAACGTCTCTTTATTCAATTACAGCGTCGTCCCTCAACCTTAATCGCAGGAATTATCCAACCGTTTATGTGGTTAATTCTATTTGGGGCCTTGTTTTATAATGCCCCTCAAGGATTATTTGGGCAAGATCTCAACTATGCTAAATTTCTCTCCCCTGGCATTATCGTTTTTACCGCCTTTTCTGGGGCCTTAAATGCGGGACTTCCCGTCATGTTTGATCGAGAATTTGGCTTTCTCAACCGCTTATTAGTCGCTCCTTTAGCCTCCCGTTACTCCATTGTGGCTGCTTCTACCCTCTATATTATGGTTCTCAGCTTCATTCAAACGGCGGTTATTGTCGGGGCCAGTGCCATATTAGGGGCGGGTTTACCCAATTTAGCCGGATTAGGAGCGATCGCGTTAATTGTTTTTCTCATCGTCTTTGGAGTCACAGGATTAAGTTTAGGTTTAGCTTTTGCTTTACCGGGCCATATTGAATTAATTGCCGTAATTTTTGTCACCAATTTACCCCTACTTTTTGCCAGTACCGCCTTGGCCCCCTTATCCTTCATGGCCCAATGGTTACAGGTGGTGGCTAGTTTAAACCCCTTAACCTATGCCATTGAACCCATCCGTTATATTTATCTTAATGGGGAATGGGCTTTCAATAGTGTGGTATTGCAGACCCCTTGGACAGAGGTTAATTTCGCCGGAGTTCTCTTGTTATTACTGGGCTTTGATGCGTTAATATTGTTAGTAATTCAACCGTTACTCCGTCGCCGTTTTGCTTAAGGTAACGCTTTTTGGTTGTGTATAGGAGTGAACTTCCATCATGCTGAATAAATCTACTCAAAAACTCGCTTTCGTTTTTACCCTAGTTGGTAGTCTCACAGGACTCGCACCCATGATGGTAGCGCAATCTGTGAATTTCGGTAATACAAATCAAGATCCCTATCAAAGCAATGAAGCTAAACCTAATGGGGAAATGGGCAATTTTATGAATCCTTTGGGATTAATGCACCGTGCTAATTTAGAAAGGAGTCGTGGTGGGGGCGAATTTGCTGAAGATACCATAAATGGACTCAATGAAGCCGCTAAATCTTTTAAAGAAATACAACGGCAACGACTAGAAGAACAACTTTCTGGTACTTCCAATCAAGTTAAACCTGAAAATTAAAAATAACTCAAAATCCTGACTGAATAATTATCCCTCGCTGACAAGACGGGGGATTTTGTTTTATTATCTGGTATTATTGTATTTATTTGTTATTTAATAATTGATACCGTAGGGGTAATTCATGAATTACCCCTACACCAAACTTTAGAAAACAAATCAAGGAGTAAAATCAATGGTTATTGCTAAAAATATCAAACAATCTTTAACCCTTGAGGAATTTCTAGAAATTCCAGAAACTAAACCGGCCAGGGAATATATTAATGGAGTAATCTATCAAAAACCAATGCCACAAGGAGAATATAGTACCTTACAAGGGGAATTAGTTTCTGCTATTAATAAACTGGGAAAATCTCAAAAATTAGCCTATGCTTTTCCTGAGTTGCGCTGTACTTTTGGGGGACGTTCTTTTGTTCCAGATGTAGCGGTTTTTAGTTGGCAAAGAATCCCGAAAACTCCTCAAGGTAAAATTGCTAATAAGTTTGAAATTTATCCTGATTGGATTATTGAGATATTATCACCTGAACAATCACCTAATAAGGTAATTAAAAAGATTTTATTTTGTTTAAAACAAGGGACAGAATTAGGCTGGTTAATCGATCCAGAGGACGAATCAGTAATGATTTTAAAACCGAATCAATTACCAGAAATATTTTCGGAATTAGAGATTTTACCTGTTTTAAATATTTTAGATAATTGGCAATTAACAGTTAAAAATATTTTTGATTGGTTAATAATTTAGAGAATAAATAGGTAGTAAAAAATCATGCTTGATATTGCTAAACTTGCCGGAAAAATCCCAGGAATTAGTCAACATTTTAAACAAGAAATGACCGCCAGTTATCAACGGTTAGAACAGGCCCAAATCATTTTACAAGAAACTCAAAAAAGACAAGAAGAATTAATTGAACAATACAAAACTTGGCGCGATCGCCTGATTTTTTCTGCTGCCATTCCCATCGAACCTTTAGACACTCGTTTAAGCATTCCTGCGCCTCCCAATAGTCATAGTGTCTTTGCAACAGATGGCTCACAAATTGCCCCGTCTCACCATGAAATCGCCTATTGTTATTTAATTAATGTGGGGCGCGTTATGCTCCATTATGGACAAAATTTACACCCACTTCTTGATAGTTTGCCAGAAGTTTATTATCGTCCCGAAGATCTTTATGTTTCCAAACAATGGGGTATTCGTACAGAAGAATGGTTAGGCTATCGTCGTACAGTGTTAGAAGCGCAATTATTATCAGAAATGGCCTGCGGTTGGGTAAAGCCTCCAGGGGCCCATTATCAACCCAATTTAGCGATGGTAGATGGTTCTTTAGTGTACTGGTTTTTGGACGGGTTAGCCCATGATGCCCGTGATCTTATTTTACCTCCTATTCAAGAAGCTTGGGAACAATTACGGGCTGCTCGTATTCCTTTGATGGGTTATCTCAGCGCGTCTCGTAGTGTGGAAGGGGTTAACTTTTTACGCTTACATAGTTGTACTTTTGACACCCCAAATTGTGTAGTTAACTGTATGAACTTGGGAGAAAAAAAGGCCCCTTGTCAAATTATTGAACCCTTGCGAGATACTAACCTTTGGGGACAAAATCTTGAACCTGGAGAAAGGGGGCCATTATGGCAAAGTTCGGCCCGTATTTTAGACTTGTATTCTGAACCACAACGTATCTATTTTTGTTATGTAAATGTAGGGACAGAAATTGCACGAGTGGAATTTCCTGCATGGGTAGTAGAAGATGAGGCATTATTGAATCAAGCATTAGGAATTATGTTAGCTCAAGTTAGTAAAGGTTATGGTTATCCTGTTGCTTTGGCCGAGTCTCATAACCAAGCAGTTATAAGAGGTGGAGATAGAGTGCGGTTTTTTGCATTATTAGAACAACAAATGATTCGGGTTGGTTTACAAAATGTGGGAACTTCTTATAAGGAAGCAAGGAAACGGGGAAGTATTGCTTAAGAGAAAATTTTGGTCTACAATTTGGTAGACTATTCTATTTTACAGACAACAGAGCTTGTCAAGACTCTGAAAAAAGATCAACCTAATTTACTTACTTTGAATACCTGGTTTCGCAACAATTTTGATGACCTAAATATTCAAGTACAAGCTTTTTGTGAACAGCAAGCAACACCCCTTAATAAAACAAATTGGTTAGGAAAGCGTATTAGCGAAGTTGTTGTTGATTGTAACAGCGCAGATCCAAAGTTATCAAGGGTTAATATTGTGTCTTTGGACAAAGATCACATTAGTATTTGTCAACTTGAAAATAGAGATGAGCAACTGTACAAGAATATTCTACCTTTTATTGAAGAATGTCTATTAGTGGATGATAAAAATAATGATGGTAATGATAATGGAGATACAAGAGTGAAAACCGAATCAAAGGGACTATCACATGAAGAAATGATAACTTTCATAAACAGTGAACTTAAGAACCTAATATCGTCTAGACTAGATGAATTTTTTAGCGTAAATGCTAATGTTCCTTCAAATATTATACCTCATAATTTTGCGGCTAATAATGAATTAGATAGATTCAAGTATTGCTATAAAATTATCTGGAAATGCGCCCAAACATTAACCTATCCTGAATTTTATCAAGCGTGGCATGATTTATCATGACATAATCCCGATTATGTTAGATTGGAGAAGATAATGAGTGAGTCAAGAACAATCTTGAAAAATAGACAAAAATTGGTTTAAAATCAAGTTAATTTAAACAATAAATAATCAGATAAAACTATGAATCTTACAACTACAGAATACAAACATATCCAACTTGATGAGCGCAACGTTCCCATCATTGCCCGAACCACCATGAAAGTCGTTGAACTGATTACCTCAGTTAAAGCTTATCATTGGACTCCTCAAGAATTACACGAAAATTATCCTCATCTCAGCTTGAGTCAAATTCATTCTGCGTTAGCTTATTATTGGGATCATCAAGAAGAAATTGATGCCGATATGGAACGACGAGAACAATATTCGGAACGCTTACAAAATGAAGCAGGTGAATCTCCTTTGTCTAAAAAACTTCGCGCCCAAGGATTAATTTAAGTGACAATAGCTTTATATATGGATGAGCATATCCCTAAACCTATTACAGAAGAGTTACGTCGGCGGGGTGTAGATGTCTTAACAGTTCAAGAAGATAATCGTAAGGGGATTTCTGATGTAGAAGTGCTTAACCGTGCCATAGAAATTAAGCGTGTTATCTTTTCACAGGATCAAGATTTTTTAGTGGAGGCAAATCTTTGTCAAACTGAAGGTAGAAATTTTACAGGAGTTATATATGCCCGTCAAACACGGGTTTCTATTGGTGATTGTATCCGCGACTTAGAAATTATTGCTAAAGCTAGTGAAGCAGAAGATTTAGCTAACAGAGTTCAATATCTACCTTTATAATTGATTTGTCATAAACTTCAGCTTTTGCTTTTCTTTCAACTTTAATTTTCATTTCTCTCGCATTTTTCCTTGCTAAAACGCATTTTAAATGCGTTTTAGCTTACCACCGTACAACTTTACATCATTTCAGTAATGCTTTTGTTTCAGATTCCCCTACTTTTTTAAATCGTTTACTCATCTCAAATCCTGCTAAAGCGATGATTCCCCATTGACTTAATAAGGAGAACAAAACTGACATAATTTGTAAAGATTTTAGGTGATTATTGAGAAACGCTATGCTAAAAAAAGTAAATAACCAAGGGGTAAAAGATTGATGCGGTAGTCCCCCTAATATGCTAAAACAAATGGGCGGGAAAAACATTAAAATTCCTACCACTGCACCAGCGACTAAAGTTTGTTTAGGGATTTTCAGTAACAGAATTCTTTGACCAATTACCGCGTAAATTAAGATCACATTCATGCTCAAGAATAAACCGACGAAAACCCCCAAAGAATTGTTGATCGGAGCCATAATAATTCCAGGAATTAAATAGAGAAACATAATCCCTAGATTAAAGGCGATCGCAAGGGTTGAGGGGCTTTTTTCTCCTAAGATTAACTCTTGTAAAAGAGAACGGCGGTTAGGTTGATTTTGATGGCGATATCTGGCCCAATCATGCAAAGTTTGACGGTTCGGACTTAGGGCAACCATTAAGAAACAAGCAAAGAAAACAATGAATATTTGTAAGACAGCAAAGTTCTCAAAAATATGACGTTCAAAATTGCCATTACGTCCCGATTGAAATACAAAACCTGTCACAATAATGATGAAACTTGCTGACAAATAGTAACTATTTAATTTACTAAACCAAGTGGCATTAGGATTACGAAAACGTCGATCTAAGGATTGATTGATCCAATAAGTCCATAAACTATAATTGCCCAAAATGAAGCCAATTCCCAGGATAGGATTTTCCCACAATTGTTGTCCATACCAAGCTAGATTATAAAAACTTTCGTATTGCAAATTTGCTGTATCAGGAGGAAGATAGGTAGACTCAACTAAGTAGGATAATAGATTGCCTGGATAAAACAAGATTATCCAATCTAAGGGAGTATGAGAAACTAATTCACTAGAAGAAAAGGTGATACTTGTCATTATAAATAGGAAGAATAAAATCACCCCACTACCCAGAAAAGACTGAAATCCTCCTAACCCTGAACTGACTGATCCAAATAGTAAAGCTAGACTATAAAAGAAGCCACAACTAGCGATAATTACTCCATAATAAGCTAATAGCAAGCTAGGAGAAATATGAGCTTGAAATCCGGCAATTAAATGCAAGGGAAATAAGAGTAAACAGAGAAAATAAATAACACAGGGAACCCCTAAAATTTTACCTAACAAAATATTATTAGCAGAACGGGGACTTAAACGAATAAAATTAAAAGTCCCTCGATTTTCTTCTCGTGATAAATCTGCAATCAGTAAAAATATACCAGTAGTCAACAGGATAACTAAACCAACTACGCTTAAGGTGTTAAAAATATCTAACCACCAAAGTTGCCAATTAATCACCCAATTACCAAATAAATCCTGAATACAATATAATTGTTTATAAGGTGCATAAGACCCTGGTGGTGCGGTTGCTGTACAATAACGACTATATTGAAATGGAGGATCATTCAAAGCATCAAGATCTGTGGGAAGTTGTCCACTAAAGGTTAATAAAAGTAGGATTTGACCGAGTATAGCAATTGCTCCTGCAATCCCTAAATTTCGGAAGTTTAACCTGCCTTTGACTTCCCGAAATAATTGAGGGTTCCAATCTCCTAATCGATCTAAATAACTGATAAACATTGATAATTCCTCTTAGAATGTTGTGTGAGTATTGCTTATTATTTAAGAAACCTGTTTATGTCCTAATTTCAAGAAAATAGACTCTAAATCTTCTTGAGTACAATGAAATTCACAGATAGGAATTCCCGCATTAATCAGCGATCGCAATAATTCTGCACTGTCTTCATCACCTCCCGAAAAATTCACCCGTAAACTATTTTGATGGGGCATGATTTCCCATTCTTCTACTTGAGCAAATGGCTTTATTTCTCGTTTTAATGCCTCTAAATCTCCTAAAGTTTTAATAATAATTTGTTGATGGGATAACCGTTGATACAGTTCTTTAAGAGAGGTACTTTCTACTAAAAAGCCTAGTTCCATGATACCAACTGATGTACATAATTCAGCTAAATCACTGAGGACATGGGACGAAATTAAAATTGTCATACCAATGGTTTGCAGTACCCGAATAATCTCTCTAAACTGCATTCTCGCAATGGGATCTAAACCAGAAACAGGTTCATCTAATAATAACAAAAGCGGATCATGTAAAATAGTACGAGCTAAACTTAACCTCTGTTTCATTCCCCGTGATAAGGTATTAATGCGACTGTCTCGTTTACTCGTTAATTGGACTAATTCTAAGACTTCTTGAACCCGACGACGACGATTCAAGGATTTGAGATGATATAGTCGAGCAAAATAATCTAAATAGTCCCAAACATTGAGATCCTCATATAAGGGAAAATCATCAGGAAGATAGCCTAATTTTTGTTTGAGACGGGGATGACTATTATCTCGTAATAAGCGATCGCCATAGATATAAATTTCTCCTGTGGTGGGTTCTTCTGCTGCGGCTAACATTCGGATTAAGGTCGTTTTACCCGCACCATTGGGACCAATTAACCCATAAACTTCGCCGCTTTCGACTTGTAATTCTACCTTATTAATGGCAACTTGACGGTCAAATTGCTTGGTGAGGTTAGATGTAGTAATCGCTAGGGTTTCGGTCATAGATTAAAATCTTGACGGTATTGTTCCTATTATACGATTTTCTGATAAGGTTGATAATACCTGTTTCCATAAACTTTACAAAAATATGACCTTACCTAATTCTAATGCTCATTTTAATGAGTTGAACCCAAGGGTTATTCGGACTCGTTCCTTAGAGTTCGATATTCTAAAAACCCTTGGCATATTTTGTATTATACTCGCTCATACTTTGCCAAAAACTGAGGTTTTTATTTATCAACTGAGAAACTTTGATGTTCCTTTAATGGTGATAGTTTCTGGTGCTTTATTCTGGATGACTTCGTCTATTGGTTTAATAGTTTGTCTTTCACTCAAATATCAAGTTTTAGCGATTTTTTGTATCAAAGAATTTTTGTAAGTTTGTTGATGTCTCAAATAATTATGTTACTTATTCCCTATAGTCTTTTATTCGCTTTAGGAATTGTCATCACTCAAATTACTCAGAAGAAACTCTTAACAATAGCGTTAGGATTTGCTGTAATCTTTGTGACTCTAGCGATAAATTATAGTCAAGATACTGGCTCTTTTGTCTTAACTCAAAAATACAAATATCCCCCGACACTTTATTATATTTCTTACAGTATTTTGATGACAATTATTTTTTATGTAATGGCCACTTATGTCAGTAAAAATCATTCTAAATTTCTCAAAACAACCCATCTAGAACAATGGTTTATTTATCTAGGTAGTTCATCTTTATGGATTTATCTCTGGCATATTTTCTTTTTATATTATTGGAAGCCTCTGGTAAGAATATTTGCCATTAATCCTCAAGTTATACCCGAATTCTGGGTAGTTGCTAGTTTATCAATTTTGATGGTCTATTTACAAAAGACAATTATATCAAGCCTCTGCTTAAAATTGCCTTTAGGTGAAAAAGAACTCAAATGGATAAAAATTGCTCTACTTCAATAAGATGTCAGCATTGATTTCTTGTTGTTTTGTTAAGGGTGTTAATTTTTCTGGAAACATTGGGTACTTCTAAGGATAGATGCCTCTCTTTTCAATCCCAGAGACAACCTATGTCACTAAATTTACTGAATGACGGACAGCAGGCCCTGCAAAAACAACAATATTCCGAAGCAGTTGCCCTACTCGCTAATTTTTGCCAGAATTATGAAGATCGGCAATCACCCTTTTATATCCAAGGGTTAATCGCTTTAGCCAGGGCCTATCGAGGAAATGGTCAACAAGAGAAAGCGATCGCCTTAACCCAAACTTTGGTTAAACATTCTAATACAGAAATTCGAGATTGGGCCCAAAGTTTTCTGTGTATGGTTAGTAAGGATACTATTACTAATCGTCAAGAGGACAATTCTCCCCAATTTTATCAGATAGCAGGAAGAGGTAATCAGACAGGAATTAGGTTAATGATGCCTAAAATCGCTGATAGTCTGAAATTCGCCTCTGGTTTTACCATTATTCTACTGTTGGGGATGGTTTTATCATTGTGTCTTGGTCTATTTTTTATTGTCGATAACAAAAACCCTGGTCTGGGATTAATAATCTCGATTGCTGTTACTTTAGTGTTTAATGGGGTCACATTTTTCCTTTCTCCCTTGATCATGGATTTTACCCAACAATGGCTTTACAAAACCCGTTGGGTCAATTTAGCAGAAATTAAACGTCAAAGTCCCGAAGCAGCAGAAGTGATTTTGCGTATCTGTCGAGAGAGACAATTATCTCATCCCCGTTTAGGAATTATTGACGATCAAAACCCCACTGCATTCACCTATGGTTCCTTTCCTAGTAATGCCCGTGTAGTTGTGAGTCAAGGATTATTTACTTATCTCGATGATGATGAAATTGCCGCAGTTTATGCTCATGAATTAGGGCATATTGTTCATTGGGATTTTGCTATTATGACCTTGGGTGCTACCTTAGTACAAATTACTTATTTAATTTATTTATTTGCTAGGAAATTAGGGAATGGAGGAGATGGTGATAATAAGTTAGAGTATGCTGTTAAATTAGCCTCAGTTGCTGCTTATATTTTCTATGTGATTGGCACTTATTTAATGCTTTATTTGTCGAGAACCAGGGAATATTATGCAGATCATTTTGCCGCAGAAATGACTGGAAACCCTAATGGACTGTCACGGGCATTGATTAAAATTGCTTATGGTATTACAGAAGAATACAGCAAAAATCCAGAACCCAGTCAATTAATGCAAGGAACCCGCGCTTTAGGAATTTGTGATGCAAAAGCAGCAGCATCTGCGGGAACAGTTTATCGAATTACTTCGGATTCTCAACGGTTAGGAAAAGTATTTATTTGGGATTTATTTAATCCTTGGGCTAAATTAACTGAGTTAAATTCTACTCACCCCTTAACGGGAAAAAGAATTCAAGCATTATGTACTTATGCTGAGCAAATGGGCATTGATTCTCAGTTTAATATAGCCAGCATTATTAAAGAAGGAAATAAACTCAATAAAAATAAACTTTTAAAGACTTTTTTCTTGGAATTAATTATAGGAAATAGTCATATTATTGGGGGATTATTAGGATTTATTATTGGCATGATTATGATAAATAATACCAAAAACACAGTCCTTTTATTCAGTTTTCTGACCTTTGGTTTTGGCTCAGGATTAATCCTAAAAACTATCTTTATCTATCCTGATTTTCAAAAGTCTCCTGACTCAGATATGTTTACTTTAATGTGTGATCCCTACAGTAGTCCTGTCAGGGGTAAACCTGTCCGACTCAAAGGTAAATTAATTGGTCGCGGTGATGCAGGTTATGCCTTTGGTTCTGACTTGAAATTACAAGATAGAACGGGAATGATTTTTATCCGTTATGCTTCTCGTTTTGGTGCCATTGGTAATTTCTTGTTTGGTACAACTCAAGTTAAAAATTTAATTGATAATTCTGTCGGTTCGGTGGGATGGTTTCGCAGGGGTGTTTCTCCTTGGCTAGATTTAATTGAGTTATCAACTGGCAAAAAAACTGTCAACAGCTATCCTCGATTTGGTTCTTTAGTGACGGGTTCAATCATTATTATTATAGGTCTTATCTTACCCTTAATCTTTCACTGATTTTAGATTAATTATTCTGAGAATTAATCCTTTTCTAATTCATTATATTAATCTCTTGGAAGTTTACATTTTCTAAAAACTTGCCCAGAATAATCCTAAATTTATCCTTACCTAAACACTCACTATAACCCATAATTCTTGGTAAGCGATCACCATCAAATTCCGTTTTAATATCTGGATTTCCCCAGGGATAAAAACTAATCTTATCTTTTAATATTTCATTACTTTGTGCATAGCGATTAATTTCTAAGAGTAAAATTAAAACATTTAATCCCGTACAAATATCCACCTGTCTCTGGCCTCTTTTTAAATCATATTTCTGTAATTGCCTGGCTTTTTTCAAGGGTAACATATCATCCGAACTATCCAGTGCTTCGATAAATTCTCCGTCACTCCAACTTAAATAAAACTCATATAATCTTTCATACAATGTCACCCAATTGATGTTTCTTTGTCTTAATAATGGCATCAAATAACTCATCACTTCAGGGTTTAAATATCCTCCTCCAAATAAGTCATAAACTTGCCATCTAAATTCTCTATCTTTAACAAAATAAGTCTTTTTACTACTACCTCCTTTTTGTGTCCATTCTTCCATACTTTCTACTAAACATTCTGATGCCAAAAATTCTCCAAAACTCTTATGAAAGAATTCTATAGGATTATTAACATCGGTTGATTTTTTAAAATGAAAAACAGCTAAAGCATTTTTAAGGGAATTTTTTTCTTTACTTTGTCTCGCTTTTTCAATTAATTCTTTGGCACTTTCATCACCTTTTTCTAATAAGCGATCTTCAATTGTTCGGATTAAAGCATTTTCTTTTCCTGATTGTAAAACACAAAATCCTGCTTCCGCTAAAACACTATGTAAATCTTCAATTTCTAAGGAAGAAAGTTGTTCGTTAAGATTTTTGTTCCGTTGTTTTGTTAATATCCAAGCAATGGCTTTTTGATAAATATTGACCTTGACTTGTTCTTCTTCTCCTCTAATAAAATTGTCTAAATTCACCTGTTTATCTCGGTGCATTGCTCCTAATAAATACAACAACAAGGGTTCTCTTGATAATTTTTTAATAGTTTGAGGACAACGCTGATTAAATAAAAATTGACGAAATTCTTGTGCTTCTTCTAGACCAACTATTTGCTCCCATTTTTCTAACCATTTGCTTTGGGTTTCATCATCCATTAATGCTAAATTAACCCATTCTAAATTATTGGGCATTAACCCGTCAATTCCGTAAAGGGATAAAGGTCTTCCTGTTATAATAATACGATGACCTTGTTCGGGATTTTCTTGACATTGTTGTTGGAAATGGGCAACCTGATCTAAAAAAACTTGTAAACTATCTTTTTTACCTGATTCTAAAATTAGTTCGTCAAGACCATCTAAAATAAAAAGAAAGCGAGTATTTTTATCAGTTAACCAATTGTGATCACCTGTAGCAAATTCCCAACCAATAGCAGATGCCAAGGTTTTTTCAAAGTTATTCTCAATAGTTTTAATATCTCGTAATCGAATTAAAATCGGGGTATAAATGGGATGTAAATATTGTCTGATTCTTCCCGCAAATATTCGACAAAAGACGCTCTTTCCTCCTCCTGACTGCCCCTGAATAAACAAAACTTTGCCCACTTGATGAGGATTCAATAAATGATTAATTGCCCAAGTTTCGATATTTTCATAGGGGGCATTGTCATCAATGATTCCCTTAGTTACACCTTGAACTTTTAAGGTTACATAAAGATCATGAAAACTAAAGGATTCAGCAAAAATTGTCCCTAAAGGCTCTTGGTCAATTTTCTCTTTAAGATATTTTTCTATGCCATAATTAAAAGTTAGTTCTTGTTGCCAATTTTTGCCATAAATAGGAGATAATTTGTGTATTTTATCTTTGATCTTAGCAAAGTTTGGTTTAAGGTAACGATGGGTTTTTCGAGAAATCCTTTCAACAATAATTTTAGCTTTATTTTCAGAAATACCTGATTCTTCTAATCTTGTTTGTAGTAAGTCATTAAATTGTTTAGCTAACTTTGATTCATGAAAACAAACTAAGGCTTGTTCAGCCTCTTCTCGTTCGACATTGAGGGTTTGACCTAACTGTTTAATTTTTTGAGATGTGGCTGCTAATGCGGGATCTTTACTTAAGGTTTGTGTCAAGTCAAAATGACTTCTAAAAAAACTTTGAATACTTTCTAAATAGGCGGTTTGTGCCACTAATCCAATACTTTGTTCTAGGGTTAGTTCTTGTTGATTTTTCTCAACAATATAAGTTATAATACCAGTGGCAATGGAAACAAAAGGTAAAGAAGCCGCCGCCACTTGACCCAAGGGAGCATTTAAAATATCCAGCAGAGAAGAAACCTGAGAAACGACTTCTTTAAAAGTTTCGTTATCCTTATTTTCTTTGAGAACTCTGGCTAATTCAAAGATCTGTTTACTCGCTTCAACCCCATCTTTAACCGACTCACTCCATTTAATTAACATATCAATTTAATGATTACAAAGGAATCGGGAACGAGCGACAAGATTTTCTGTTAACTCTCTTGATGCTAGTTCCCTGGAAATCAGCTACAATGTTAGTATTGTAGCCTTTTTAGCGAAAAATTAGACAGGAGTGCCTGTCAGATTAGCAATGGGTTGATGGGTTAAACAACGCCAATAGCAGGTAAATAAATTAGGTTGCTGAGATCTTACAGAGGCGATAGTGGGGGCAGCCGGAAACGGCCATAAACGGTCAAAAACAATGGTCTGACCTTTTAACCGAAATTGCAGCAGGTAAACAGAAGGCGGCGCATCTAGGGATTCCAATAATCCTTGGGCTAAATCGTACAAAGGACGACGCAAACCCCGATCAAGGTTGATCGGTTGCTCATAAGAATTAGGAAATGCTCCTTCCCCAATCACTTCCCCATAGACTAATTCCGTTGGGGTTAAAGCGACAGGTAACCATAAATCCCCTAACCAAGTATCGCCAATAGTGGTTTTGTGGCCCAGTTTTTTTTCAACCCATTGCCGTCTGGCCTTAACGTCCTTACAATCTTGATAAATTTTTTGTCCTGGAAAGGGCAACCAAGCAGGAATATCAATGGTTAGGGGACAATAGAGCAAATTAGCATCAGGTTTTTGGCTTTTGAAGTTTTTTGACCACAAAGTAGCGGCCGCCATCACCTCAACTTGAGTCTTGGGGGAATCAGCCGCGATCGCCGCTTCCAGGGCCATCACCATTTTTTCCGTTGCAGGGGAGGCCAAATAGATTGTACCTTCTGCTTTTACTTCAGCATTGACGATAATTAAGGCTTTACGCATATCCGTTAAATTATTGAGCGAATATTGTCTTTTCAGTTAGTGAGACGAACCTACCACACCTCATCAATAGATTACCCATGGTTCCCCTTAACGATATACAGGCAACGTAAAATGAAAACAACTGCCTTGTCCGAAAACACTATCAACCCAAATCTGGCCATAGTGAACACGAACAATTTTACGGCAGAGAGAAAGACCTAATCCATAGCCTTCTTTTCCTTGATCTCGTTTTAACCGGAAATGACCTTCAAAAATTCGCTCCCGCTTTTCTTCGGGAATGCCTGGCCCGGTATCACAAACACTAACCTGTATTTTTTGGGTAGTACGATGGAGAATTGAGACAGTCACTTCTCCTCCCTCTGGGGTATATTTAATCGCATTCTCAAGCAGGTTGACAATCACCTGACGAATTAATTCTTCGTCTGCGTAGACTTCGGGTACATCTTGAGGGATGTCCTTAATCAATTTTAAGGTTTTTTCGGCCAATAAATTTTGGTATTGGCATAAAATTTCTTCCGACAAAGCAGGTAGATTAACTTGACTGCGGTGTACCTCTAACTGAGCATTCATGCTTTTCGAGGCCTGTAAAATGTCCGTAATCAGACGGTTCATCACCCGAAACTGTTTACGGGCCTGTTGATGAAGTTGTTCTTTGAGTTTGTGATGACGGGCCGTATTTTCTTGATTCTGAGCTAGTTCCAGGGTTTCAACCGCAATAGAGGCCGCAGTGAGGGGACTACGTAAGTCATGAGCTAACATGGCTAAAACCTGGTCTTTAAATTTTAGCTGTTCTAATAATTCTTCTTTTTCTTTTTTGAGGCGAAAAATCTCATCGGAGAGGCGCATTAATTCGGCTGAATAGCCCACGGAGTTGATGATCCCAGAGGAATGATTCTCGTCTTGGTGATTCAGGTTGATGGTCTTTTGTTCTTCTAGGACCCCTTGCCATTTGGGCCACCATTTCTTGAGTTGATTGACCAAATTGCTGCCGGCGAGGGTTTGTCTGGGTTCTGGTGCTACTTTTACTAAGGCTGGTGTGGCCACTAGACGAAAATGCTCGACAAGGTGGGGCTGTTCATGAATTTCAATGACTTCTAGGTCACAAGGATTATCCTTTTTGACTGTTTCAATATAATCTCGGATTTGTTTAATATGTTCATGAGAACTGGGACGCTCATCGACAAACAACAGTAGCTGAATTGATGGGAGCGCGGGCTGAGCAGATTCAGTGGTTGTTTGGAGGTTGGGAGGTTCTAGCACTGTAACTCAATACTATATACTTACAATTAGGTTAGACTCTATTTCGAGCCGACAGCAAGCAGGAATTGGATTGATTCTAATGTTTATTGGAACCATTGGACAATCTTGTTGCAAGGCTCGGTCACAAGAAGCTTTTTTTCCTATCCATTCTATTCTAGAATCTTAAGATAGTATAAAATCAACTAGACTTAATCTTAAAGTTTAACCGTAAAAACTTAAATCGTCACGATTGGGAACTACTATGGCTCTTGGCTACGTCGCCCTTGTCCTTCATGCTCACTTACCTTTTGTTCGACATCCGGAAAGTGACTATGTTTTAGAAGAAGAATGGCTTTATGAAGCGATCACAGAAACCTATATTCCTCTCCTTCATGTCTTTGAAGGACTTAAGCGGGATGGCATAGATTTCAAGATCACCATGAGTATGACACCGCCTTTGGTGTCGATGTTGCGCGACCCCTTATTACAAGAGCGTTATGATGAGCATTTAGCCAAGTTACAAGAACTGATTGAAAAGGAAATTGAGCATAACGAACATAATGGCCATATTCGCTACTTGGCTGAGTTCTATCACAAGGAATTTGCTCTAATTCGGGAAACCTGGGAACGCCACAACGGGGATTTAATTCTAGCCTTTAAACAATTTCTGGATAGTAATAACCTGGAAATTATTACCTGTGGGGCGACTCATGGTTATTTCCCTTTGATGAAAATGTATCCTCAAGCGGTTTGGGCCCAGATTAAGGTCGCTTGTGAGCATTATGAGGAAACTTTTGGCCGTCCTCCCAAGGGAATTTGGTTGCCGGAATGTGCTTATTATGAAGGGGTAGAACGGATGCTGGCGGACGCTGGTTTACGTTACTTTTTAGTGGATGGTCATGGGATTTTATATGCTCGTCCTCGCCCTCGTTATGGCACTTATGCCCCCATCTTTACGGAAGCAGGGGTGGCGGCCTTTGGACGAGATCATGAATCTTCTCAACAGGTTTGGTCTTCTAAGGTGGGTTATCCTGGTGATCCTGAATATCGGGAATTTTACAAAGATTTAGGCTGGGAAGCGGAATACGAATATATTAAGCCCTACATCATGCCAAATGGTCAGCGCAAAAATATTGGGATTAAATATCATAAGATTACTAATCGTCAGGGGGCGATGTCTGATAAAGCTCTCTATGACCCCTATTGGGCTAAGGAAAAGGCGGCGGAACACGCAGCCAATTTTATGTACAACCGCGAGCAACAGGTGGGGAATTTGGCGGGAATTATGCAACGTCCCCCTCTGGTGGTATCTCCCTATGATGCTGAGTTATTTGGTCACTGGTGGTATGAGGGCCCTTGGTTTATTGATTACCTGTTCCGTAAGTCCTGGTATGACCAAAATACCTTTGATATGACTCATTTAGCGGACTATTTACGGGATAATCCTACTCAACAGGTTTGTCGTCCTTCTCAGTCGAGTTGGGGTTATAAGGGGTTCCATGAATATTGGTTAAACCATACCAATACCTGGATTTATCCCCACCTCCATAAAGCAGCAGAACGGATGATTGAATTGAGTTCCCGCGAACCTGCTGATGAGTTGGAATGGAGGGCTTTAAATCAGGCCGCACGGGAGTTATTATTAGCTCAATCCTCTGACTGGGCCTTTATTATGCGAACAGGGACTATGGTTCCCTATGCAGTGCGTCGGACGCGATCGCATTTATTGCGACTCAACAAGCTTTATGACGATCTCAGAGAGGGTAAGGTTGATTCCGGTTGGTTAGAAAAGGTGGAAGAAATTGATAATATCTTCCCCAACATCAATTATCGGGTTTATCGACCTTTGTAGTCTGAAGAAATTAGGAAGAGGGAAATTTCTCTCTTCCCAGGGGTTTGAAAAGCAAAAAAGGAAGTTGCTACCCAAAGCAAACCCCCTTTTCTGTTAGTTAATTTGATTATACCAATTCCCTAAAGTCTAGCCACACATTCTCGTAGGGGTCAACGGCCGTTGACCCCTACAACATCCACATCTGTAGTCCAAGTTGATGAAAATGGTATTAATTACTACCACTAAAAACGACTTCAGGAAACTTACTTTGAGCTTCTTTCATGGTAACGTTTTTGTTTTGGTTGCGAAGATCTTGCCAATAATTAATAACTTCCGTTGCTTGATTAAGAATTTCAATTCTCTCGTTTTCAGAAATCCAATGCTTTGCTTCTAATTCATCTTTCAATTGTTGCCAAGCATCATTACGTGGCCAGAAGAAATAAGCGGTTAAGGGACTGGTTCCTTTTCCGACCACTTGATCAACTGCGATCGCTACGTTAGCATCTAACCAAAGAACTTTTAAAATAAATCTAGGCTCCAATGACCCCTCCCGTGAATAGACTACACGAATATCATTAACATACAATACTCCATTGTACCCTATTTAGTGACGGTTTGACTATTAAAGAGACTCATGGCTTTTTCAATGCCTTGTTTGAGACTCATTTCCACCGCGTCTACCACTAGGGGAAAGATCTTATCGATAATAACTTTTTCATCGGGAGAAAATCGCCCTAAAACATGGGAAATCGTTTCATCAGTATGATTAGACTTGCCAATACCAATGCGTAAACGGGGAAAATTTTGGTTGCCAAGATGGGCAATAATTGATTTCATCCCATTATGTCCTCCTGCTGAACCCGATAGTCGCATTCGCATTCGTCCGATGGGCAAATCCATATCATCATAAATGGTTAAAACATCGGCTGAATTTAGTTTATACCAATCCGTAACCGCCCGCACAGATTGTCCTGAACGGTTCATATAGGTTAAGGGTTTAAGCAAGTAAACTTTTTGATTATTGCGACTGTTTCCTTCCGCGATCATCCCTTGAAAACGGCGGTTTTCTTTCCAAGATAATTGCCAAGCATCGGCTAACTTATCCACGACTTCAAAACCAATATTATGACGAGTTTTATCATATTTTGCTTCTGGGTTGCCTAACCCGACAATGAGTTGAGGAATCATTAATGAAGGTGAGTTTTCTTGAGACATTCAGTTTGGTGTTAGGTTTGTTTATGCCAGTCCTAATCTTATCCTAGAGGCCTTAATAATATTAAGCCCTAATAACTCAACTATAGCAAAAAAACAATCAGTTAACGTTATTTTAACCTTGCTGTCAAATAATGATAACAGTCAATTTCTAGAAATAATAGCAATTTTTTAGGTTCATGACCCACGTTTACGACTTATTTTTGAAAGGCGGCCTAGTGATGTGGCCCTTATTAGGTTTATCTGTTTTTACCATCACCATTGCCTTAGAGAGAACTTGGTTTTGGATACGTCTTTTAAGTCAAGAAAATCGCATTGTTCATGATGTTTTAGAAACGGCTCGTTACGATCTTGATGAAGCGCAAAAAATTGCTCAGCACGCCCGTTTTTTACCCATTGGACGCTTTTTATTAGCCCCCCTACAATTAAAACAACCCACACCAGAAACCTTTCGTTTAGCAATGGAAGCGAGGGGAGATAAGGAGTTTATTGAAATGCGAAAAGGGGATAAATTTTTAGAAACTGTGATTGCTGTTGCTCCTTTATTGGGATTATTAGGAACGGTAACAGGTTTGATGACAACGTTTAGTAATTTAAAAATTGGAGAAGGGGGAAGTGCGGCAGAAACCTCTCAAGCTGCGGCGGGTATTTCTGAAGCTTTAATTACCACAGCAGCAGGGATGATTGTGGCTATTCTAGCTTTATTAATTTATCGGGTTTCTGTGACTTTTCAAGCCGGCCAAGTTGATTATTTTGCAGAAGTAGGAACAGAATTGGAACTAATTTATCGTCAATTTTGGTATGAACCTTCTGTTCAAAATAAGCAAAGAACAACTGTTTTACCGCCCCCTAGTTCCATTACTGTCGAGAATTATTAAAAGAAATATATGCGGTTTAAACAACAGCGAGGCTCATCAATTCCTGAAGTAAATTTAGTGCCAATGATTGATGTCATGATGTCAGTTTTGATCTTTTTTATTATCACATCAATAACATTGACGGGGCAGAATTTAGGGAATATTAATCTTCCTAATAGCAGTATTAAAGGGGAATCTAGTCAAAATAAAGAAAACCCCAAAACCCTGATTGTTGGCTTGAATAATCAGGGCAAAATCTTGATGGCTAATCAAACTTTTACGGAACCTGAATTGATTACAAAAATAGAAGATTTTTTGTCTAAAAATCCATCAGGACAAGTAATTATAAAAGCTGACAAAAAACTTTCTTATCAGCAGATTTCTATCTTCTTAAAAAAGATAGGAACCGTTAGTGATCGCTCAGTATTTTTAGCAATTGATGATAAAAAATAAGGAGTAATATGCGCTTTAAAAGTCAACGTCATAGCTCTTCTATGCCAAATATTGATATTATCCCGATGCTCAATGTTATGATTGCTGTGTTAGCTTTTTTTGTGGTTGTTTCTATGGAATTAACCCCCAGTCCTCAAGGGGTTAATATTCAGTTACCCAGTGAGCAAAAAGCTGAGAATGAACCCATCCCAAAACAACCTAATTACTTATTAATTACCATTCAATCTAATGAGAAGTTTAAAATAAATAACAATAATTTAGACAATTTAGAGCAAGTTATGTTACCCGTCCAAGATTATTTGAATCGAGAGAAAGAGGGAATAATATTATTAGTAGCAGAACCCAATGTTTCCTATGAAAAAGTAATTCAAGTATTAACTCAATTGCGAGATGTGGGAGGAGAGCGAGTTTCTTTAGGATTTGAAGGGGAATAAAAAAATGATTTGTAAGGAAATTAAAACAATTTCCGTGAAGTATTGTTATCAAGTATGTCGGATTCGGTAATAGTGTTCAAAATTTCGTTAACATTGTTAGGTAGTTATTTATTTGCGATCGCAGTATAATTTATTATTTTATGGAGTTAGAGTCAAAAGATGGAGTTCGAGTGGGATGACCAAAAGAACAACATCAATATCGAAAAACACGGGATCGACTTTAATTTTGCTAAGGAAATCTTTTCAGGAGTCTGGATCTCAAAACCTGATAATCGCAGAGACTACGGCGAAGAAAGATTAATCGCTTTGGGACTTTTAGGAGAATTTATCTTAGTTACGGTGTATACTCTACGAGGGCAGAAAATACGGCTTATATCTACAAGACGCGCTAATGCAGAGGAAAGGAGGATTTATTATGAGTATGTCGAGAGAGGAACAATTAAAGATCCTTGGTCAGATAAAAGATTCTGATATAGATTATTCAGATATACCTGCTACTGATGCCAAATTTTGGCAAGAAGCTACTGTTAATCCTCCGATAAAAGTTCCTGTAACTCTACAGCTTGATCCCTCGGTTGTTGCTTGGTATAAACAGCAATCTTCCCAAGAATATCAGACTTTAATTAATGCCGTACTAGAAAAATATATGCTAGAACATACTTGTTAAGTGTGATCGCTACAATTTAATAATTCTTTATACTGCTATCCCTGACCAGCAATTCAGATTTTGTTTTTTTTCATTGTATTGATAGCGATCGCCTTAAACCTTAAGTAATATTTTATTATTGAGGTTTATTAGGGTTATCTGGCCATAAAACTAAGAAAGCACCACTTCCTTTTAATTTTACAATACTCATATAAAAAACTACGTTTGATGAATTTTTTGCTTGATATAATATGGAGTTTCCATAGTCAGGTTCTAATTGAGTAATTTCAAATCCTAGTTCATTTTTCACGACGGGTTCTATATAGTCAAAAAAAGCATTAGTAGGATTAGTTTGTGGAATATTTAATGAGCCTAATACCCCTGATTTTAGTTGCTCTTGTTCCGTTAAAAAGAAAGAAATTTGTTCATCTTTAATAAATTGTATGGGCAAACTATCTAGGTATTTTTCCATTTCCGCTAAATCATTGGTACTTTGTTCTAAGCGTTTTAAAATTCTGGGACGCAATTCTTCAAGTAAACTAGAACCTGCTTCATTAGCAACGGCAGAATTATCGATTTTTGCCTCTGGTAAAGGTTGGGAAGGGGAAGGTTTTGGGCTGGGTTGACTACTCGGAGATGCTTTCGGGGTTGGGGTGGGTTTAGCTTCTTTTTTTGGCGGTTGTGAGGAACTTTTAGGGGAAGAATTTTGAGGCTTAGGGGTTATTTTCCGCTGAGGAGAAGGTGATGAAATTTGTGGGATTTGTTGACGTGGTGCTGTAATTTTAGGAAGACTAGGTGTCGGTTTAATTCTAGGAGGAGACTTGACAGGGGTGGGAGTTGGTTTAGTTTGAGAAGTGCTTTGAGAAGAAGGGGGTATTAACCGAGTAATTTGTACTTTCTCCTTAATTTCTTCCGGTTTCTTAGACTCTGGTTTAGAAGCAGAAGGAAGGGGTAAATTAAGCAGCCAGCCATGCAAAACCAGAGAAATAACGAACATAGGCCGAAATAAGAACCGCAAGCTTAAAAGCCAATTTTTCGTCTGCTTAATCAATTTCATCTGACTCAATATAAATGTTCTCAACAGGATGAGGTACAACGTTTTTAGGGTAAACATTCCCTTTTAGATGATAGTCATAAATTTACCCGTTTGTTGCCCTCAACGGAGAAAATTTTTCAGGTAAAAATTAACAACGTATTAAGAAACAATTAATGAATATTTATTTGCTAAAGTTTAATCGTTTATTTACTTATTATTAACCCTATTAGACAGTTTATTTGAAATAATAGATCCGGCTTACATCTAGCCAATAAGTTCAATCTCAAAGCATAGGATAGTCAAGCAATGAACTTTAGAATCAATCGTTGGCTTTTCGCTAGTGCATTTGCCCTAGGTTTAGCCTTAGTTAGTTTGACCAATATTCCGGTTAATTCTCAAGGTCGTGCAGTCATTAAAATTGATGGTTCGAGTACGGTTTATCCCATTACTGAAGCTGTCGCTGAGGAGTTTCAAAACAAAAAACGGGGTGCTGTTCAAGTAACAGTAGGTATCTCTGGAACAGGGGGCGGGTTTAAGAAATTCTGTTCTGATAATAATGCTGTTAAGACCGACATTTCTAATGCTTCTCGACCCATCAAAGATAAAGAGAAGGAAATGTGTAAAGCAGCAGGAGTTAAGTATTTAGAAATTCCTGTTGCTTATGACGCAATTACCGTTGTAGTCAAAAAAGATAACCCTTTAACTAATATTACAACGGCGGAACTTAAAAAGATGTGGGAACCCGCAGCTACAAAAAAAATCATGAAATGGAAGCAGGTAAATTCCAGTTGGCCTGATGCGCCTTTAAAGCTTTATGGCCCTGGTGCTGACTCAGGAACCTTTGATTATTTCACCGAAGAAATTATGGGTAAATCGGGAGACAGTCGCACTGATTATACTCCTAGTGAAGATGATAATGTGTTAGTTCAAGGGGTTGCTAATGATAACAAAGCCTTGGCGTATTTTGGGTTTACTTACTACGAAGAAAACGAAAATAAACTCAAAGCGTTAAAGATTGATGGGGTTGCTCCTTCATCTAAAACAGTCAGTGATGGGACTTATAAACCTTTAGGTCGTCCTATTTTTATTTACGTTAATCTTGAAGCTGCAAAAAGCAAACCTGCTGTTAAAGAATTCGTACAATACTATTTAGACAATGCGCCTAAATTAGTCAAAGAAGTGCGTTCTATTCCTCGCACCGACTATCAAGCTCATAAGCAGAAGTTTACTCAAGCTATTCGCTAAATTATGACACAACCTTTGTCTAAGGAAATTCATCAAGGGCAGATTTCTTCTCGTTTTATCCGCAATTTGTGGGAGAAAGTTATAGAGTTTGCCCTTTTTATCGCAGCTTTTTCTTCTGTTGCTACTACCTTTGGCATTCTGGATATCTTAGTAACAGAATCTTGGCATTTTTTCCAACAAGTTCCCATCATTCAGTTTCTCACCGATACGGAATGGACTCCTCTATTTAGTGACAAACATTATGGCATTTTGCCATTACTATCAGGCACCTTAGTCACCTCAACAGTCGCCCTTTTACTGGCAATTCCTTGCGGGACTATTGTGGCGATTTATTTGAGTGAATTTGCCTCACCTAAATTAAGAGAATGGGTTAAGCCAAGTTTAGAATTATTAGCATCTATTCCCACCGTGGTTTACGGCTATTTTGCCTTATTAGTTGTCACTCCTTTGCTACAAAAACTATTAGCAGATTTGCCTACATTTAATATGTTAAGTGGTGGATTAGTGATGGGATTAATGATTCTTCCCCTAATAAGTTCAATTAGTGAAGATGCCATGCGAGCAGTTCCAACTTTTTTACGAGAAGGTTCTTATGCAATGGGTGCAACCCGTCTTCAAACATCCTTAAAAGTGGTTTTTCCCGCCGCTATTTCTGGTATTGGAGCCGCTTATATTTTAGGTGCTTCCCGTGCAGTTGGTGAAACAATGATTGTGGCGATTGCTGCAGGTTTATTACCTCAATTTACCCTAAATCCTCTCGAACAAGGTGCAACAATTACTGCTTATATTGTACAAGTAAGTTTAGGGGATTTACCCTATGGAACCCTAGAATATCAAACAATTTTTGCTGCTGGATTAACCTTAGTCTTGATGACGTTACTGTTAAATATAATCGGTTATTTTTTGGCTAAACATTATCGAGAAATTTATTAATTGTATGTCTCAAGCAAAGTTAACTCAAATTCGTTCTGAAATCTCCCGTCGTCAACTCATTGATAGTTTATTTGCTATTTTTGGGTTATTGATAATTTTTGTGGCAACCTTCATTTTATTGGGGTTAATTTTACAAATTGTCATTGAAGGAATTCCCCGTTTAACCCCTCAATTTTTTACCTCTTTTCCGAGCCGTAAAGCGGAAAATGCGGGCATTCTTTCTGCTTGGGTAGGAAGTAGTTTAGTAATGTTCGTAACTGCGGTAGCTGCAATTCCTATCGGGTTAGCATCTGGTATTTATTTAGAAGAATATGCCCGCAAAAATTGGTTAGCTGCCATCATTGAAATTAATGTCACTAACTTAGCTGGTATTCCTTCCATTATTTACGGTTTATTAGCATTAGGATTATTTGTTTATCGTTTGGAATTGGGTCAGAGTATTTTAACCGCAGGATTAACCTTAGCTTTGCTAATTTTACCTGTTGTTATTGTTACTACCCGTGAGGCAATTCGGGCAATTCCTACTAGCTTAAGAGAGGCAGCTTTTGCCGTAGGAGCAACGAAATGGCAAACAGTCTGGGATCATATTTTACCCTATTCTCTAGGAAGTATTTTAACAGGAATTATCATCGGATTAGCCCGCGCAATTGGCGAAACTGCTCCGGTTATTACCATTGGTGCATTAACATTTATTGCCTTTTTACCGGAGTCACCTTTTGATAGCATTTTCCCTTTTATTCCTCTGCAAAATACCTTTCCTTTCTTTAACTTTCAACAGTTTTTTGCTTGGTTAAATGCTCCATTTACTGTATTACCCATTCAAATGTTTGCTTGGGTATCTCGTCCTGAACAAGAGTTTCAAATCAATGCTGCTGCTGCGGGAACAGTTTTATTAATGATGACTCTTGGCATTAATGGGTTAGCAATTTATTTACGTTATCGTCTACGTCAAGGAATCAAATGGTAGAGCATTTTTCTAATAATTCAGCTAATTTAGAGAGCGTTAATTCTAAAGCAGAAGTCAAAAATTTTAATTTTTATTATGGTGATTTCCATGCCATTAAAAATGTTAATTTAACTATACCTGAGCAAAAAATTACTGCTTTAATTGGCCCATCTGGTTGCGGAAAAACAACCTTACTCCGATGTTTTAATCGCTTACATGATCTCTATCCAGGAAATCGTTATGATGGGGAAATTAGAGTTGATTCTTTAAATATTTTAAGCCCTACTGTTGACCCGATTGAAGTGAGAATGCGAGTCAGTATGGTCTTTCAAAAACCTAATCCTTTTCCTAAGTCAATTTATGAAAATGTTGTCTATGGACTGCGGGTAAGGGGTGAAAGAAATCGCAGTATTCTTGATGAAAAGGTAGAAAAAGCATTACAAGATGCTGCTTTATGGGATGAGGTAAAAGATCGCCTAAATACCTCTGCTTATGAGTTATCTGGGGGACAACAACAAAGGTTGTGTATTGCCAGAGCATTAGTAACAGAACCGGAAATTGTTCTTTTTGATGAACCGACATCAGCACTTGATCCTATTGCCACTAATAGTATTGAACAATTAATGAGTGGACTGCAACAAAAAGTGACTATGATTATTGTCACTCACAGTATGCAGCAAGCGGCGAGAATTTCTGATTATATTGCGTTTATGTATTTAGGAGAAATGGTAGAATCTGGACTAACTGAGGAGATTTTTGATAGTCCTTCTCAAGATAGAACGAAAGATTATATTAGCGGTAGAATAGGTTAATTTTAGGTTACTAATTACCTTATAGTAGGGGTCAACGGCCATTCACCCCTACCATTTTTCTAGTTTGCCCCTAGGACTTTTTAGCCACTACACCAATTATCTAAGGATAATGCTTCTGTGGCTTCAGGATATTCTTCTAAATATTCTTGTAAGGCAGTTTTGTTAGGCTTTTTACCCTCTTTAAATGCCGCTTCTGCTTGCAATTCTTCTACTAAAAGCCAGGCTTCTTGACATCTTTGAGAATCATGAGAAAATTCTTGACAAATATGACGTGCTTCTCTTGTTTTTTGTTCAATTTCTTGGATTAATATTTTTTCTCTAGGGTTATCTAAAAAATCACTTTTACTTAAAATATCGGTGACAGAAATAATGCCTATAAGTTCATCTTTTATGACGGGAGCGCAACGAATTCCTGTATTTTTAAAGAGTCTGGCTACATAATTAATGTCTAAGTTAGGATTAACGACAATACAGGGTTTAGTCATAATTTCATAAACTCTGATTTTTTGTGGATCTTTTCCATAAGCTATAACTTCATTGATAATATCAGTTTCAGTAATAATTCCATAGGCATCTTCAGGATAACGACGATCTACAATTAAGGTACGGATTACCTTTTCTCGCATTAATTTAACAGCCTGTAAGATGGTTGCTGAACTGCGAATTTTAACAACATCTTGGGTCATAATATCAGCAACTTTAATCATAATATTTTCTCAATGATTTGATAATTAATAGTTTCCAGCTTCTAAGACTTTTTGAACTGTTAGAGATAATTCAGTAAAAATTTTTGATTGAATTTTTTGGTCATTGGTTAAGTTAGTTTCTTCGTAGAGTCCCTCATCCAAGTAAAGAATAGATATTTTATTTTCTAAGGGATCAATAATCCAATATTCAGGTATTTCTAGGGCAGCATATTCTGAGCGTTTATAACGATAATCCCGTTTAATTGAATCAGGACTTACAATTTCTACTACTAATAAAGGTGAAGTTTGAGCAATGGCAGATTGATCGAGATATTCCCTAATTTGTTCGATAGGAATTACATAAATATCTGGTAATCGAGATTTACGCCATCCTGTTCTAATTCCTGCTTCTTTAAAACATAACCAAGGCAATTCAAGACGCTTAATTTCTGCTTTAAACATATCTTGAATAAAGTCAGCAATCAGTAAATGTCGAAAGGTAGGTGGGTTCATTAGCTCTAATTTTCCATCAACTAATTCATAGCGGTTGTCTGTGCCGTCATCATAGGTACAATAGTCTTCAAAACTGTATAGTTTTTCTGTGGTTTGTAGGGACATTTTAATTGATAGATTATTTAACTATATATAACTATTATGACATTAATTTGCTTAACTATTCAAGATTTTTACGTTTCTTAAATAATTTAAGTTAAACTCAGTTAATCTTTTATGATGAGAATAGAGATGGATAAATTTATTGTAAAAAAATGTCTGATTTTACAAAAGCCCAAGTATTTAGTGCATTATGCGTCCCTCTAGAAGACATTATTGATTGGGCAGTTTCTTTATTAATGATGGATTATGATAGTCCTAGTCTTCGTATTTTAGCAGGATTAACCCATGTCAATAATCGTCAAGAAATTACTTATTATGTCGATAAAACTCTACAAGAATTTAATGTTTATAAACTTGAAGGGAAAGCAGCAGTTCTTGCTTACACTGCCGTCCTTTTAAAAGACTTTATCAACGGCAAGATTTCTCAGGCTCAAGGGATTGGAGAAATTCATCAATTATGTTTAAATTGGGACTATTTAGAAGAAATTTTTGATTTTTATTTGCTTTGGAATGCTTTAGATGATTTCAGATATGATGATGTCCAGTTTTATTGGCCAAATGCAACAAAAGAAAATATTTCTAACATAATTAGAGAACAAGCTAAAAAGTGGCTAGAAACCTATAATTTATAATGTTAAATAATATCTGTAGGGTGGGCAATCCCCACTGACTTAATTTAAGCAATTAGGGTTTCATGAGATTGAGCAATAATCCGTTTTAGCTGCTGAATTAAACTCAGGGTTTCCTCATAAGCCATAATTTTCTCCTGTTGTTTATATTGTTCAATGGCTATCCGAAAATCCTGAAAAGCCGATGTTTGAAATCCTAAATTCTGCTCTACAATTCCTCGGTTAACATAAGCTGATGTTGACTGAGGGTTTAATTTGATGACTTCATTAAAATCTCTAAATGCTAATCGATAATTTTTACTTTTTTGATAGGCATAAGCTCGATTGTAATAAGCTCTATCATTGTATTTATCTAAAATAATGGCATGAGTTAAATCAGCGATCGCAGAGGAAAAATCCCCTAATTGTAAATGGACTAACCCCCGATCATAATAAATCATTGCTTTAGAAGATACTTCTTTTAATTGGTGAGATTGTAAAGCCTTCTCATAACCCTCTAAAGCACGATCATAGTCCTTTAATTGAAAATAAACTAAGCCTTGATTATAATAAGCACGATAATCAGTTTTATCTCGTTTAATCACTTCTTGATAAGCAGCTAAAGAGTCTGAAAAATTACCTAAGCGATAATTAGCCATTCCCTGATTCAAATAGGCTTCTATATTCTCGGAATTTAAGGCTAAAGCTTGAGTACAATCTTGTTTAGCTAACTGATTATTATTTAATTGTAAATGGGCTAAACAGCGATTGGTATAAGCCGCCCCTATTAAGGGATAATCTTCATTAATGACTTGTGTAAAATGCCAGATCGCTTGTTGATAATTTTCCTGGTTAAGATGAGCAATGCCTTGATAAAATAGTTGAGAATCTTGAGACTTTTGAGACAAAGTTGAATTAGCTTGTGCTGAAAATCCGACACAAAATAAAACGGTGATTAGCAAGATAATAAACTTCAGGAAGTCATGAGAATAATTTTTCATCATCTTAGCCTCAACTAGATTTGGCAACAAATAATTATCATCCTAGAAAATTTATCCAGATATTACCAAAGACAGTCTGTCAAAGATTGAGAAAAGATTAAAGAATAAAAATCTATTTATTTTTGAAATAATGTTAATAATCCTTGATTTTAAAAGAAAAAAATACTACTATATAAAAAGATAAATTCAATTAAATTTCTCTAAAGTTATCTAATGCTCGTTATGGACAAAGAAGATAATTTATCATTTTTTGCCCTTTTCAGGCATAATAAAAAGCAATTGAGTCGCCCCTAAGCAAGCGCAATGTCATCTTCTGATCATAGTCCCTATAAAAGCAGACTCTTTAACTTTCTGAACCGTCAATCTCTACGATGGCGCGATCGCCTATTTCAGTCCGCGCAACACCTCAGAATAGCTGTGGAATGGGGAACACAAATCCTGATTTACCCCATCTATCTTATGGTACAAGCGGGACGCAGCACCAAAAAACGGCTAGGAAACACCTTTAAACAAGCTGTCTTACCCCATCAAACCATAGAGGCACCCCAACAGGTTGATCGTCCCCTCAAACGGCTTTTAGAAGAGGCGGAACGATGCTTAGAGGAGACAGAGATCTTAAATGAGCAAAATCAGGAAAATGCTCCATATTTAAGCAATTTAACCCGAAAAATACGCCAAAAAATTCAGGAATCTCTCTCAGATCCCGATGCTATTCTCAACAGTTTAGAAAATAACTCGATTGACTTACCTATTCTCATCCAAGGAATGGCCAGTGAGATCAACAATCATCATTTAGTCTTAGTCACCGAAGATAACAGCACCCTAGATATTTTGTCTGAGTCCCAACAAATCTATTTACAGAGACAAATTAGCCTAGAAATCGCTAATTATTGGTACGATTTAAAACAAAGCCAAACTCAGGAAAAATTAGGATTAATCCCGACATTTTCCCAACGTCAAGAGCAAGTATTACCCCCTATTCGTTGGTTTTGGCAGATTATGCGTTGGGTGCAAACCAGTCCCGTTGCGATCGCCATTGATCTCTTTGGAGAATCATCTCTTGTCCCCTCTTCTCAAGTCACTTCCTCCACCTCAAGTGAAACTTTCCCCTTATTGACGCAACTGGATGATCAATTAGCTAACTGGGAAAAAACAATTCCAGAAACATCTTCAGATAAGTTAGGACAACTTAAAAATATTATTCAACAGGCGATCGCTTACTTTTTTGCTAAAACTTCTCAACAGAAATTATCTTCTTCTCCAGACAGCAACCCTTCATTAATAGAGGGTTCAGAGTCCATTCAGGTATTAGAAAAACCCTGGCAAATCCTGGAAAAATGGGGAGTAAACCCAGAAAAAAAAGCTAATTCGTCCCTAAATGCTGATAATTCCGATCCATTTTCTTTGCAAGTTTTAATTTATGCAGCCATTGATTACTTTTTTGGTAAAACTTCGAGAAATAGTCAATTAAAACAAAAGCAATCCGATAAAATATTAACATCAGCTAAGGCTTCTCAAGAGGGATTTAATAGTGAAAAGATAGACGATCCTTGGTTGTCTTGGGATGATTTATATGGGGAAAATTCTTCTATTTTAGAGGATATCCCTAACCCGATTTCTCCGGCATTTTTACCCCAGTCTGAAAAGTTACCCAAAAATCCGATAAAATCTTTAAAGAAAAAGATTGAACGTCAATTAGCCCCCCCAAAATCCTCTAAATCTTTAACTAAGAGTCAATCAAATTTAAAAGGAATTACTGCCCCTAAAAAAGTTAATAAATCTCTCGTTAAACCATTTTCTAATCCCTCATCAATTATTCAACCTTCCCCTAAAAATAAAATAGAGCAAGTCTCATCAGACTGGGTAGAAACTGAAGCCAAGTCAACCGGATATATCAAACATCCATTAGTTAGGGTCTTAGAATGGTTTGATTTAATCATTCATCGCTTAGAAGAATGGGGCGCAAAATTATGGCGATGGTTAGGAAAATTAAGATCTTAAAATTGGCTATACCGAACCTACTATGTAAAACTATTAGGTCGGTATTGATTTAGCATAACAAGTTCTGAATATCAAAGAGAGAAAAACAGAAATCGTAGTATCATTCAATCTAGTTAAAACTATTTGGGAGATCTGGGGTGACGAAAAAAGCGATTGTAATTACAGGTGGTAGCAAAGGAATTGGTCGGGCAATTTTGGAAAAATTTGTCAGTGAGGGCTTTATTCCCTTGGTTTGTTCCCGAAAATCCTCTCATTTAGAAGCCCTGAAAGCCCAATATCCTGAGATAGAGTTACATTGTTTTGCTGCTGATTTATCCCAAAAAAGTGAAGTAAAACGGTTTGCCCAATTTATTCAAGATACAGGTTTAATGATTGATGTACTGGTGAATAATGTCGGGTTATTTATTCCAGGACAAATCTACGATGAACCAGAGGGAAATCTAGAATTAATGATGCAAACTAATGTCTATAGTGCCTATTATCTCACCAGGGAGTTGATAGAACCATTTATGAAACAAAAACAAGGACATATTTTTAATATCTGTTCAGTGGCTAGTTTAATTCCCTATCCTAAAGGTAGCTCTTATACGATTACTAAATTTGCTCTCTTAGGCTTTTCTAAGGTGCTGCGGGAAGAATTAAAACCCCATAATATTAAAGTAACCGCTATTTTGCCCAGTGCGACCATAACCGATAGTTGGCAAGGGACAGATTTACCGCCTGAGCGTTTTATTCAACCCGAAGACGTGGCCGATCTTGTTTATGCCTGTTATAATCTATCTCCCCATTGTGTACCAGAAGAAGTTTTGTTACGTCCCCAAGCAGGGGATATAATGTAAGGGGGGAGCAATCGTCATTTTTCTGAATTTTCTAGGTTAATCTTGAAATTATGCTTAAAATTCTGTTTGCGGCTACCTCAGTGGGCTTTTTGGGGTCTGGTTTTGGTGGAGGGGCAGAACTCACCTTATATAATATTGCCACGGCATTGCGACGGCGGGGTTATGAAGTCGAAGTAATGGCCGCTGCGGGATCTAAATTGCCAGACATTCCCGTGATTGAAATTGAAGGTAACGTACAAATTCCCGCCCAAACCCAAGATCGAGACAGCCCCATAATTTTGCCCCCCAATTCCCTCTTGGCTAATATGTGGGAATATGCGCGATCGCAACAAAATCGCTATGATTTGATTCTTAATTTTGCCTACGATTGGCTTCCCCTCTATCTGACTCCCTTTTTTCAATGTCCCGTGGCTCATATTATTGTCATGAGTTCGATTTCTCGATTTATGGATGAGGCGGTGATTAAAATTGCTCATGAATATCCTCTACAGGTGGCTTTTTATACTCAAGCCCAAATCGAGACATTTGGCTTAAAGAATGTGCGCCTCTTATCCAATGCCATTGACGTAGAGTCTTATCGCTTTTCTCCGACTGCCAAAAATCAATTGGCTTGGGTGTCGAGAATTTCTCCCGAAAAAGGCTTAGAAGATGCGATCGCTGCCGCCCAACAGGTTAAAATGCCCTTGAAAGTGATGGGGATGATGCAAGATCCTGACTATTGGCAAGCTATCTGTAATAAATATCCCGATGCTGATGTAGAATACTTAGGCTTTCTCCCTCAACCAGCCTTACAGGAAGCGTTAGGTAGTTGTAAGGGGATGTTGATGACCCAAAAATGGGTAGAGGCTTTTGGTAAGGTAGTAATTGAAGCCTTAGCCTGTGGGGTTCCTGTTCTTGCTTATCGACGAGGTGGCCCCGCAGAAATTATTCAAGATGGAAAAACAGGATTTTTGATTGAACCAGATAGTATTACCGACTTAGTGGCCAAGATTCCCCGTTTAGATGAGATTAACCGTCAAACTTGTCGTCTTCAGGCAGAAGATGAATTTTCTTTAACCGCTATGGGCGATCGCGTTGAACGTTGGATTCAAGATCTTCTTTTAGCGAGAAAGAGAAATCGTTAAAATAACGACTTCTCCCCAAAAACAATGACCCCTCACACCCAACACACCGCATCTGAAGATAACTTGTAGAGGCAGGTGTTAGCCGAAGACAGTACGGTTATCGTGTTTATCTGCGTTTTGCCCTTAATATCAATTTAGCTTGGAAACTTGAGGATGTCAGTCCCATAAATAAGGGAAATCTTGGGACTAATTAAGAGAACGTTACAGGAAAAAAGTGGAAACCAAGAGAAATAAATAGCTTGTTGGGGTTTGGTAATCTATTGGTATTAACTTCGGGACAAGCTGGGAGGGAGGGAGTAATTTTTATATATTTCTTACCTTAATTGGGATAATTATTCAGATTATCTCCTACAATCATACTAAAATTAGTTTTTCGCCAGTCCTTCAGCGATCAAGGATTTATGTTACTTTCCTTATCAAACGCCTTTATTAAAAGACCAGTTTTAAGTACCGTCTGCACCATTGTGATTGTGCTTTTGGGAACTATATCTATGGCCCTGTTACCATTGGATAAGTTGCCGGAAATTGCACCGAAAAAGGTAGCGGTAACGGCCAATTATATTGGGGCAGATGCCAAAACGACTGAAGATAACGTTACCACTGTGTTAGAACGGGAAATCAACGGAACCGAACAAGTTAGATGGATTGACTCTTTTACCGATAATACGGGGAATGTTTCCGTTAACGTCACCTTTCCGACAGAAATTGATCGGAATACGGCGCAGGTACTTGTCCAAAACCGAGTTTCCCAAGCCCAATCTACTTTACCCTCGGTGGTTAACCAAGCAGGGATCAGAACCAATACTCAATCTCCCAGTTTAACCCTGGTTTATGGGTTTTATGCCGAAAATGGCCCCGATGGTAAACCCATTTATGATACAACATTTCTCTATAACTATGTCGATCGCTACATCTGGAATGAGATGAAAGGGTTGCCAGGGGTGGGTTCCGTTACTCTTTTTGGGGGTGCTAACTATGCCATGAGAATTTGGCTTGACCCCGATAAATTAGCGGCCAGAGGACTCACGGCGTTAGATGTGGTAGGGACGATTAATGAACAGAATTTTGAGGTAGGAATCGGCAGAATTGGGCAACAACCCGCTCCAAAAGACCAACAGTTTGAATTACCTTTGCGGGTTGCGGGACGATTTACCACCGTTGATGAAGCGGAAGATATGGTGGTCAAAGTAGGGGAAAATGGCACCTTAATCCGCATTAGGGATGTAGGCTATGCTGAACTGGGTATGGAAAACTATGACACCTTAGTGAATGTAGATGGTTCTCCAGGGGTGTCTTTTTTAATCTATCAATTACCCGGAAGTAATGCCTTAGAAACTGCTGAAGCTGCCAAGACCAAAATGGCTGAGTTAGAACCGAATTTTCCCCCTGGGTTAAAGGTGGTTATTGGGTTAGATAATACATTATTTGTCAATGCGTCTCTTAATGATTTAAGCATTACCTTAATTCAGGCGATCGCTTTAGTTGTGCTGGTGATCTTTGTCTTTCTTCAAGATTGGCGTACCACCGTTATTCCTGGTATTGCTATTCCTGTTGCGTTAGTAGGGGCAATGATCGGTTTAAATGCCTTTGGGTTCACCCTCAACCAGTTAAGTCTGTTTGCTTGTGTGTTAGCGACAGGGTTAGTGGTGGATGATGGGATCGTAATTGTGGAAGCGGTTTCGAGTAAGTTGGCCCAAGGAATGCGCCCCATGCAAGCAGCGATGGACTCCATGGATGAATTATTTGGGGCAACAATTTCGACCTCGGTGGTGTTGATGGCCGTATTTATTCCTGTTTGTTTCTTTCCAGGGACAACAGGTATTGTGTACCGTCAGTTTGCTTTAACCATCATCTTTGCGGTTATCTTTTCTACCTTCAACGCCCTAACTTTCTCCCCTACTATGGCGGCTATTTTATTAGGGCCACCGGAAGAACAACATGGCCCCTTAGCCCTGTTTTTTCGCTGGTTTAACCGAGGGTTTGATTTAATTCGGGAAGGGTATCGTCGCTTTATTTCCTTCCTTACCCATATCAAAATTATCATCATGGCGGCGTTTATTGGGGGATTAATTGCGACTTGGTGGATTTATACAACGATGGCATCAGGTTTTATTCCGGCCGAAGATCAAGGCTATTTTTTCGGCATTACGGAAGCACCTCCTGGAGTTTCCCTCAACTATACCTATGATATTGATCAGCAAACGACTAAGATTATTCAAAACATGGAAAATGCTGATCAAGTTTTAGATCATGTGATCAGCTTGACCGGATTTTCCTTTGAAGGAAGAAATGCTAATAAATCTCTGACCTTTATTAAATTAAGACCTTGGGAAGAACGCCCCGGCCCCCAAAAATCAGCCTTTGGTATTATTCAAAATCTTAATCGGGCCTTTGCTCAACAAGTCTCAGGAGCAAGGGTTTTTGCTACAAATGCGCCCCCAGTTGATGGTTTAAGTAGTTTTGATGGCTCAGAAATTTTTATCCAAGATCGTCAATTAAAGGGCATGGATGCTTTAATTGATAATACTCAACGAGTGATGGCGGCAGCGAATCAAAGACCAGAAATTGGGCGAACTTTTACCACGTTTACCTTTAATAGTCCTTTGATCACTATGTCTATTGATCGGGAACAGGCCAAAGCCCAAAATATTGACATTCAAGATATTTTAAGAACCCTACAAACCTATATTGGTTCTAATTATGTCAATCAATTTGTGTTTGAAGGTCGTCTCTATCGGGTCTATGCTCAAGCAAAAGCAGAAAATCGGGCCAACCCTGATGATATTGGCCGTTTGTATGTGCGATCGCGCAATGGGGAAATTGTACAATTAAGTAATTTAGTTACCCCTGAAAGAATTACCTATCCCCCCATTTTGACCCGTTTTAAAACCTATCCGGCGATTAAATTAATTGCCTCTCCTGCTCCTGGTTATAGTTCAGGACAGGTGATCAAAGTGATGGAAGAAGTAGCCAGGGAAACCTTACAACCAGGGTTTGGTTATGAATGGACTAACACCGCAGCAGAGGAAAAAAGCTCTGCGGGGGCTGCCCCTATCGTGTTTGGTTTAGCATTTGTCATGGTGTTTTTGGTCTTAGCTGCTCAGTATGAAAGCTATATTGACCCCATCATCATCTTATTGACGGTTCCCTTGGCTATTTTGGGCGCGTTGGGCATGATTTGGTTACGGGTGGCTTTTGTGCAAACTGCTCCTTTTAACCCTGGAAACGGCATCTGGCCCATTTTAAATAATAATATGTATGCTCAGGTGGCGTTGGTGATGTTGATTGGTTTAGCGGCTAAAAATGCCATTCTAATCGTGGAATTTGCTAACCAAGCTCGTGATTTAGGCATGAGTATTAGCCAAGGAGCCATTACGGCGGCTGAACAACGGTTACGCCCCATTTTGATGACGGCAGTTTCTTCTTTGGTGGGGTTTGCTCCCCTATTAAGTGCTTCGAGTGTGGGGGCAGTCAGTCGTTGGTCTTTGGGAACGGCAATTTTTGGGGGTTTGGCCTTAGCAACGGTGTTAAGTTTGGTGTTAGTTCCTATTCTTTATATTGTGATTAAAAACTTTGAAAAATATATTCTTGAAGGAGGTCAAAAACCGCCCACATCTCCAGGAGGTGGGGGAGGAAAAGGGAAAAAAATCCCTCCGACTCAACCCCAAGAAGAAGAAGAACCCACCCCGATTTTTAGGACATCTTCTGAACATGAGTAAATAAATTATCATCGGTAGAAATGTTATGGATAACGTCTCTACATCAAAACTTCAATCAAACAACCATTTAATTAAGGAGTAAATAACTAAAATGTTTAAAAAATGGACGTTTAATGATTGGATGAATCATCTACTGTTTGTCAGCACAATTTTGTTGTTAATTTATTCTTTTGTGTTTATGTAAATAGATGATAAAACATCAATTAAGAAATTTTTCAAGTCAACAATTATGAATATTAGAAAAGTTATTTTTGCTGGCATTATGACCGCACTTATTGGTGCAATGTTTGGTTTAGCTCTGACAAAAATAGCCCAAAGAGAACAAAGGAAAACCATTTTTCTCATTGGTGGTGCAGCATTAGGGTTTGTGATTGGTGCGTTTCAGGAATCAATTCAACAACAACGGAAATTGAAAGATGATGAATATCGAGACTCTGATTCAGAATTTTAATGTTGCATGGGAACAAAGTTTAATCATCTCTGGTCATGATTGCCAGGATGATCAAACATTCGTGAGTAAAGCCAGTCTGTTAAGTTTTGAAGCGTCGCCCTTCTAGCTACGCAAAATAAAAGTGTCTCCGTATACAGGGTAAGCCGTTGAATTGATCTTTTCACCCTTCATTGGCTACTCCTAAACCCCAGTTCAAGTTAATTCCTTGGACTGGTTTTTTTTACAATCATATCCGTAGGCTCAATTCATGAATTGAGCCTACTTCTGGGACTTTTGACCATGGCCTATCATAACCGGATTTGGTATCAGGTACGGATTACCCTCATTGTGAACTTTTGTAACTTTTCTTATGATCAAGTTAACACAACGTTACAGTTCATCAGTCTTTTTTGAGATTACCCTACCCCTTATCAACTATGTTTCCTAACCTTTTTGAAGCAACCCAAGAATATTGGCAACAGTTAGACCAGATCGAATCTCGTTACAAGCAAGGTCAAATATCTATAGAGGAAGTTGATAGAGAAGTTGAAAGGTTAATGAAACAACTGGGACAGAAACGGCGAGAAAGTCTGCATTTTTTCCGAGAAAGTTGGTCAAATTTGATTTCTACTCACGCAGAACTTCTGATAGGCTTGGTTTTCGTGCTTATCGTTGCTTATAGTTGGATGCTTACTATGGCCCATTAGACATCTCCAGAAATTAACCTCAAAACCTTGTATCATCGGGGTAAAATTTGGGCTTTTGGAGATGTCTATTAGAAAAAGTTCCACTTATTTCCACTTCGCAAGGGAGAAAGGGAACGGTTAAAACCCTTAATATACATAAGTTTTGGGACTGACATCACCCCTATTCACCTCATATATTGAAGGTAACAAGAGGAAACGAGGTCACGAAAATGTCTACCACCACCACCAACAACACCACCATCGTCCGCAACTACATCATTCTCGCCGCTACCATCATGTTCGCCTCAATGGGCTTAACCGATACATTTTTTGCTCCCACTCGTGCTGGACAACAAGATCGCTTAGATACCTATGGACAGGTTGTAAGTGCTGGAATGGTTGCCTATTCTCAAAAGCTTGGTCGTTAAACTCTATGAGTTCGGCCCTTTTCTCTTGTTCTTTCCCTGCCTTTTTGGTGGGGATTTTTTATCGCTTTGCTCGAAGTCAGAAGTTATAAGGGTTCTTTTCTCGATTCTCTATTTATTTAATTTCTGATACTGTTAAAATCATAATTTGACAACTCGATAAACCGTGCTGCCATTTTGATAGAATGGCTCATAATAAATGTCACTACAACTATAGTAAACAGTATTATTAACCTGAGTTTGGCTACAACCTTCTGGTAAGTAGGACACTACCGCACCAGTAGGGGGCGCAACCACGACATAAGAACTGCCAGTGGGTTCAAAATAGATGCCATCTGAATAAATATAAGACGTGGAACCCAGATAAACTGTGTCGTAATAAGGAGGAGGAGAAGCAACACTCGCACCAATGGCTAAACCCGTTGCTAAACCTGCCCACCCCCAAGCCGCAGGAACATAATAACCTCCTCCATACCAGCCACCTCTATAATAATTATCATCAATAAAATCTTGTCGATTTTGTTGTCTGTTTGTACTTTGTTCTTGACGAGTATTAGTTCTTTCTGTCTGTTGTTGTTGACGGGTATTAGTCCTCTCAGTTCGTTCTGTTTGACGTTCCTGCTGAGTCCCCTGACGAGTTTGTTGGTTCTGTTGAATATTACCTTGTCGAGTTTGTTGGTTTTGTTGAATATTACCTTGTCGAGTTTGTTGGTTTCCTTGACGAGTTTGAGAGTTTATAGAACGTTCAGAGGAACGTGACCCATTAAAATTACCGCGATTTTGCAAATTGACACTACTATTAACTCTAGAAGATGCACCCCCACCACCGCGATAGCTACTCCCTCCCCCACGACTACCACCTCCGCGACGTTGGGCGTAAGTTGCATCTACTGATAGTAAACTGGTCGCTAATAGAATAGCCACAAAAGTAATTAAAGATTGACGGAAAAAACGTTTCATGATTTTATCTCGTTGTTAGTGCTAAAATACAACTTTTATTTGTTTTTAATTTCCTTTATCGGAAGGCAAAAATTCAATCTGAAACGTATCTTCGGATGGGCTAAAAGTGAAGGTATCAGACCCGATTTCTGGCTTGAAATCCCAATTAGAAAACATAGCTGTATATTGTGGTGACTCTGGTAAATCTTTGTAAGTAATAATCGCTTTAAGCGGGACAAATGGTTCCTGTTGACTAATCCAAAGTTGAATATTTCTAGTTTCTCCAACCAACAAAATATGATAGGTTGATTCACGATTTACTAAACTAGATCCCAGATATAAAGATTCTTGAATTTCTGATTTAATAGCATTACAAGGATCACTAACAAATAGGTTAGACATGGGAATAGTAATGCCATATTTTTCCTCAATATTATTCACTGCTTCATCTAGATTAGAAGGCGCAGGTTTTGTTCCATAAAGATTCAAATTAGGATTAAATAAGGTGAAGTTTTTTCCATCATAATAAAAGCTGGTATTGCGTTGATCACCAACATAATCTGAACGCAATTGATTGGGTTTATTAACCAAAACTTTTTGATAAGCACTGTATTGAACTTTTTCTCCAGATTGCAAAATATTGTCATAGGTAATATCTATTTCAACCGTAAAAGTTGATCGCTCTTTAAGAAAATTACAGACTTTGTTTAAAAGTTCCTCTGTTGTTTTTACTCCGGTTGTGGATAATCTGAGAGATGTTGAAGGTTGAGCTACAGTTAAGGTGGGACTCAAAAATAAACTCCCACCAGTTATTAATAAACAAAGAACAATTTTTAAATGTTTCATTATCTTAATAAAACCTATCTAGTGCTTCTATTAGTAAATGCTTGAGATGTAAATGGTAACACAGTCTTCTAGGCTGTCTGTCAAAAGCAAGACTTGTACTGAGCTTAGAAAGCTATGCTAGTTGTAACTACATATTACAACAAAAAATGTTCTATTTATAAACTATTTTTAAGCAACGACATAAAACTTTAGACAAATTAAAAAGGTCGATTTAATCCTTTTAATGTTTGGGATTTTTGTTTTTCAGTTAAACTTTTTCCTTGAATTAAAACTTTAAATCCTCCTAACCCGGTGGGATCAATTAATTGATGTAAAGCATCTCGACGTTTGAAAATTTCTGGTAAACTATAGTTCCCATTAGATAATTCTGATAAGCGATTCCCTAATCCTAATGTCATTAAAAATAATCCTTGTTCTGTTAATCCTAATGTTTCTAATTCTAGCAATTTTCCTTGTTTTTCTAAAGCGGTAAAATCCACATGAGCCGTAATATCTTGTTGCCCAATATTGAGATAAGGATCATGATGATGACGATGTTTATAGTAACATTTTAATGTTCCTTGATAGCGTTGTGGATGGTAATATTTAGGGGCAGTATAGCCATAATCTATGGTTAATAAATAGCCTTTGTTGAGTTTATTATTAACAGTTTCTAACCAATCTAATGCCTTTAAATTGATTTCTGTTCGATAATTTTCAGGATAAGTATTATTAGGAAAATCAATCTCGATTAATTTAAAATAGTCTAATAATCTAGGGGTTGATAAATCTTGAATAATTTCTTTAATTTGATTATCTGCCCAAGTAACATATATTTCCTTTAATACTTGATTTTGAATGACTATCTGATGAACAGGAAAAGCATCAATTAATTCATTACTAAAAATACAGCCAATAATTGAGTTATCATTAATATCTTCCCAAGATGTCCAAGTAACTTTATCTACATCTTTAAGTAAGGCTTTTTGTTGTTCAATCAATCCCGTTGATTCTTCAATAATAACATAATTAAATTTATCATAAAAATCAGAATAATGTTTCTGCAAATAAGTTAGAATATCTGCGGCTAAAACTCCTGAACCTGCGCCAATTTCGACCAGAGTAAATCCCTCTTTCTCTGCCAAAATATCCGCCATTTCGATAAATTGCTCGGCTAGTAATTCCCCAAAATCTGACCCCAAAGAAGCAGCAGTAAAAAAGTCACCTTGGGAACCAATTTTCACCTGACCAGAACTATAATAGCCCTCTTGGGGATGATATAAAACTAAATTCATATAATCCGCAAAAGTAATACAATGATTCGGAGATTGTTTAATTGCTTCAATAATAAACTGCATAGTAATTATATGATAAGTTGAGTAGGGGCTTAACAATGTTAAGCCCGTAGATCATAAGGAGGGCATAATATTATTATGCCCCTACAGTCGTTTTAAATGCCTGTCTAATTTGTTCAATTCTTTGACGGTTTACCCCTAAATCAGATTCACCCAAACGAGAAGCTGAACGCACTTCTATTCTTCCTTGTTGGGAATTAACATAAAACTCAACATCATCAACAAATCCCATCCAAGGACTCGTAAATTGAGCATAAAGATAATCATCAGTCTCTGAAATAATTTGACTGCGCTCTTGTTGATTAATAATGGTTTTTAGCTTAGCGATCGCGTCTGAATTATCCCCCTGATAGGATAAGGGTTTAATCGAATGTTCTGCATCCTTACTTTGAGAACTGACACAATTTGGCGTATTAGGACAAGAGGCTAATTGTCCATTATTGCTCCCTAAATTATCCGGTATTGTCCCAGCAAAAATCGTAGGAACATCAGGAAAAATCAGTCTAGCACCGATCCAAATAATGACAATACCTAACAAAATAATTGTGGTTAATAGCCCACGATTCATAGACTTTGATGTATCTTTAGTAACAGACATAGCAAAATAACGGCTCAACAGTATCCGATTAACTTAAATTAACTTAACATTTAAAGGGGGCATTATTCACCCCAAATCTGAATCAAACCAGGAGGTTTAAAATGTTCTTCGACGAATTACAGCCAATTGTCAAAGAATTTGTCCAGCAACCCCTAGCGTTTACTGGGGGACTTGTCTCCGGTGCGCTTAAACTCAAACTGTCAGAAGATCCCTTAAAAGGTTGGCTCCAAAAGCAAGGACTGACCAATTTTACCTACACGGACAATACCAAAGATAATGGGTCTGGGCCTCAGGCCATTTCTATCGAGTAGTCGATAGGGGAATGCTTACGGGGGCGAAAATGCGGGAACGGGTTGAACTAAGGAAACAGAAATTACTGTTACCCGTTCCCCGTCCCCCGTTCCCTCCGAGACTACAGCCTCGGTAAAATGTTCTTAACTTGCTGAATTTGCTCTGTGCTAAATCCGGCCTCTGTGAGATGATCTAAAAAATTAGTTTGACGGTAACGACCATCTAAAGAGATAGCTTTATTATAAACTTCTTGGGCTAATTTAGTTTCTCCTTGCTGTTCATAAATTATGGCTAAAGCTACCCAAGGATGGGGGTTATAGGGTTCGAGAGATGTTGCTTTTTGAGCATGGGTTTGGGCTATGTCATATTGTTTTAGAAGATGATAAGCTAAACTTAGATTATAGTGAGCAATTTCATTATCTGGTTTTAAGGTAATCGCCTGGTTATGAATTTTAACGGCTTGCTCTAAATTATTATTCACCAAATAAACAATGCCCAAAGCATTCAAGGCAGGAACATGATTTTGATCGACAATTAAAGCATTTTGTAGGTTTTTTATGGCGGGTTCTGGCTGTTTTGCTAAATGATATGTCCATCCTAATAATACTAACCCAGATAGATTTTGAGGATCAAGGTTAACAGATTCTTCTAAGGTTTTGAGTGCCTCAGAAAATTGACCCTGTTGACGATATTTTAAGCCTAATTGTCGCAACTCAGCAGCTTTTTTTCGTTCTTCAGGAGATGCAGGAGAAACCGTCGGAGTTGGGGAAGGAATGACGATAGGAGATGACTCAATTTGAGGCGTGACAGAGGTTTTTTGACATCCCATAAGGGTAAATAGGATGACGCTTATAAGGGAAGACAGAAAGAGAAAATAATGCACTTTGCTACTAAGTTATACTAATTTCCTAAAGTCTAGCTACGCATTTTTGTAGGAGTCAACGGCCGTTGACTCCTACAACATCCACCTCTATAGTCCAAGTTGATGAAAATGGTATTACAAGTCTGATAAGGTGAAGTATTAGTATAGCTAATTAAACCCATAAATTCTAACCAGTCAAATACAGGGTTAAGTTCAGCTTAAAATTACTTAACTTTTCGATAACTTTTGGAATTTCATGGCTTAGAATGAAGATAAAGTAAAAGTTGATTAAGAGAAAACCCATCAAAGATATAGTACAACCTTTCGAGTAAAGTGTCATTAGGAGGTAGCAAAATGACGGAATATTTAGAACATGAACCGACAACCTTTGGTGACTGGGCCTATGTAGCGATCGCCAAACATTATCATAAATTTCTGAAGTATGAATTAGCTGTTTTAGAGGATAAAGATCCCGAAGAATTACATCAAATGCGTGTGGGAATGCGACGTTTAAGAAGTGCTATTAATGGATTTAATCCGGCTTTAGATTTACCGAAAAATGCTCAAGAAAAGAAGGTAGGCAACATTGCAAAAATATTAGGTAATTTACGAGATCTTGATGTTTTGGAAGATACTTTAGATAATAAATATTATCCAATTTTGCCATCGAAAGAACAAAAATATCTAGACCAAGTTTTATTGTATGTAACTAAACAAAGAAAGAAAGTTTTTAAAAGAGTAAAAAAACTGTTAAATAGCAAAAATTACCTAAAACTCAAAGAATCCTTTGAAAAGTGGTTAAATCAACCAAATTATCATGATATTGCTGCTATTTATATTCAGGAAATTTTAGCAGATCTTCTCTTACCTCAAGTCAGTCAATTTATGCTTCATTCAGGATGGGTTATTGGGGTTAAATTTAGAGAAGGGGAAGCATTTTTTCCTGATGGTTTATCTCAGGAAGCAGTAGAAACTTTATTAATGCAACAAGGTCTGATTTTGCATGATTTAAGGAAAGAAGCCAAACGAACCCGCTATAATATGGAACTATTTACGCATTTTTATGGGGATACATATCAAGATTATCTCACAGATATCAAAGATATACAAACAGTATTAGGAGATATTCAAGATAGTTTTGTTTTAGCTGAGTTTCTTGATAATGTGTTTGGTGATAATATCATAGAAAAGATGCCTATGTGTTCTCAAATTTTACGGGAAAACCGTTATCAGAAATGGCAAGAATGGGAAACTTTACAACGTAAATTTTTGAGTGCTAAAACGCGCAAAGACTTTCATCTTACAGTATTACAACCTACAGTAATTAAAGCTGAAGATGTTGTAGGGGTCAACGGCCGTTGACCCCTAGAAAAATATGTAGCTTGACTTTAGGAAATTGGTATTATTACGAGTGTATCAAAACTAATTCCCAAAAATATCTAATTGTTCAATTAATTCTTCTTGGGTTTTATTATCCTTAATAGGACTGACTTTTTTGATGCCTTTACGTAAACCTAAAGCTATTTTACTATGTTTTTCTATCTGATTCATTACCTGTTTAGCACGACTAATCACTGAAGGGGGTAAACCCGCTAATCTTCCCGCTTCTATACCATAAGATTTATCTGCACCCCCTGGACGAACTTGATGTAAAAAGATAATTTCATGGGCTAATTCTTGTACTGTAACTTGATAATTTGCCACATTACTAAGAATGGATGCAAGTTCATTTAATTCATGATAATGGGTGGCAAAAATAGTTCTGCCTTGAATTTCTGTTGCTAAATATTCCGCCACGGCCCAAGCAATAGAAAGTCCATCAAAGGTAGCCGTTCCCCTGCCAATTTCGTCTAACAAAATCAAGGATTTTTGAGTTGCATGATTGAGAATATTAGCCGTTTCATTCATTTCTACCATAAAGGTTGATTGTCCTGTGGCTAAATCATCCACTGCCCCCACACGGGTAAAAATGCGATCACTGATGCCTAATTTTGCAGAGGTTGCTGGCACAAAACTTCCGGTTTGGGCCATTAATTGAATCAGTCCCACTTGTCTTAAAAAACAGCTTTTTCCACTGGCATTTGGGCCCGTTAAAATAATTAAATCAGGGGTTCCTTCTCCTTGATTATCTCCCATAAAAGTTGAATTAGGAACAAATAAACCTGCGGCCAAAGATTGTTCAACAACGGGATGTCTACCGTCCTTAATTTCGATGAGTCTACCCTCAACCACTTCTGGACGACAATAGGCTTTAAAAACCGCAATTTCTGCTAATCCCGATAACACATCAACCGCAGCAACCGCTTTCGCAATTTGCCGAATTTCTTGGGCTTTCTGAGCCACTTTTAAACGCAATTCGACAAAAACATCATATTCTAATTTATTGAGGTCATCTTGTGCCGTTAAAATGCGGGTTTCTCGCTCTTTTAATTCAGGCGTGATATAACGTTCTTCATTGGTTAAGGTTTGTTTTCTTACATAATTATTCGGGGCCTGTTCTGCTTTACTACGAGGTAAACTTAAATAATAACCAAAGGTCTTATTATATCCGACTTTAAGATTAGGAACTCCTGTCCTTTGTCGTTCTGTTAATTCTAAATTGGCTAACCATTGACGATCATCTTGCAGACGATGACGCATGGCATCTAAATCAGCATTAATCCCATCTCGAATTACCCCCCCATCTTTTAAATGTAAAGGAGGAGATTCTACTAAATGATCAATCACATATTGACCAAGTTTTTCTAATTCAGGAGGAATATTTTGCAGGGCTTTTAAATAGGGTGAACTGCCTTCTTGGGCTAATTCAGCTAAGTCTTTTAACTTAACTAATGACTCTGCTAAGGATAATAAATCTCTGGCATTTGCTGTTCCTGCTCCTACTCTTCCACTAATGCGCTCTAAATCATAAATACCCCGTAATAACTGTCGTAAATCTTGTCTTAATGAGGGGTTTTCAAATAATTCTTGAATTGTATCCTGTCTCGCATTAATTCCTTTAATTGTGAGTAAGGGTTCTAATAACCAACGGCGTAATGCTCGTCCTCCCATCGCAGTACAAGTGCGATCTAATGCCCATAATAAAGACCCATGAAAACTTCCATCTCTTACGGTTTGAGTAATTTCTAAATTGCGACGGGTTTGATGGTCTAAAATAAGAAAGTCAACCTGATTATAAGTCCGTAAAAGTTGTAGGGGAACTTGATGGGCTTTTTGGGTATCTTCTATATATTCTAATAACCCTCCAGCTGCACGAATTGCTAGGGGTAAATGTTCACATCCCATCCCTTCTAAGGAGCGTACTCCAAAGGTAATTAAAAGTCTAGGTTTGGCTTCATTTAATGTAAAAATTGTTTGCGATCGCAGGGAATAACAAAAACAGTCGGGCAAAACTTCAGCTAAATACTCAGATTTCTCCCCAGGACGTAATAAACTATTCAGATCAGGGGCATTAGTGGGAATTAAAATTTCTGAGGGTTGTAAGCGTAATAATTCTAAGTTTAAATTTGATAATTCTTTTGATTGAGTTGTAAAAAATTCCCCCGTTGAAATATCAGCATAGGCAAGGCCCCAATGTTCCCCTGCAATGACAACAGCCGCTAAAAAATTGTTACGTTTTGCCGATAACATCCCGTCATCAGTTAAGGTTCCAGGCGTTAGTAATTTAGTAATTTGTCGGTCTACCATTCGCCCTTCAGCCGCAGCTTGAGCCGAGTCTTCTACTTGATCACAAATAACCACAGCGTAGCCTTTTTCTACTAATAAGCGACTATAACGATCTAAAGCATGATGAGGAACCCCTGTCATGGCAACCCGTCCAATTTCTCTACCCCCTTCTTTACTGGTTAAAGATATTTCTAATTCTTGAGAAATTGTGACCGCATCCTGAAAAAAACATTCAAAAAAATCCCCGACACGGTACATTAATAACGCATTAGGATATTGTCTTTTTACCGTCACATAATGTTGATTCATGGGAGTGAGTTTCTCAAAATCAAGGTGACGATAATCAGCGTGAGGATCTTTAGTTGTCGCAATTCTCTGGGTAGGGTTTTCTTCTGGGGAATTAATCATTGATAATCGTATCTGGAAACGACTTGTATTTATATTAAGTAAATTATAATCTATATTATTTATCTAATTAGGGGAGATGATTGACAGTTTACCTAATTATCCGACGGGGTTTTATGATCGTCCTCAGGGCAGAATTTTTGTTGAGTGAGGTTTTAGTGGAGATTATTCTTCCCTACCTGTTACTTTTGGAGAAACTTGGGGAATATTAAAACTAGATGACTAAACTTCGGTGATCTTGACCGCTTTTGAATCCGATTGGTCAAAGTCCAAAATGTGACATCGGTGAGATTGAATGAGCTACTGTGTAAACCCGTCTTGCGCCCAGCCGAAAAACCCCAATAATGTCCAGGTTTGTCAATCCTGTGGCTCTCAACTGCGACTAAACAACCGTTATCAACCCCTAGGCATTCTAGGAAAAGGCGGCTTTGGTGCAACCTTTGGGGCAGCTGATCTCTCCCTTCCAGGGAATCCAATTTGTGTGGTAAAACAATTAAGGCCAGCAACCGATGATCCTCAAGTCTATAAAATGGCCAAGGAATTATTTGAGCGTGAGGCCCATACCTTGGGAATTGTGGGAAATCATCCTCAAGTTCCCCGATTATTGGATTTCTTTGAGCAGAATCAGGAATTTTATTTGGTTCAAGAATATGTCAAAGGTTATAACCTTCATCAAGAGGTCAAGAAAAAAGGCCCTTTCAGTGAAGCCGGAATTAAGCAATTTTTGACGGAACTCCTCCCCATTTTGCAATATATTCACTCCCAGAAAGTGATTCACCGCGATATTAAACCCGCTAACCTCATTCGCAGCCAAAAAGACAGCAAAATGGTATTAATCGACTTTGGTGCCGTTAAAAACCAAGTTAACTCGATGGTAGCCAGTAATGCCTCAGCACAAACGGCTTTTACCGCCTTTGCCGTGGGAACAGCCGGGTTTGCTCCCCCTGAACAAATGGCCATGCGTCCCGTCTATTCTAGTGATATTTATGCGGTTGGTGTCACCTGCGTTTACTTATTGACAGCCAAAACCCCTAAAGATATTGGTTGCGATCCCGAAACGGGGGAAATTGCTTGGGAACCCTACGTTGATATTGGTGAATCTTTGTCCAAGGTTCTCAAAAAAATGTTAGAAGTCTCTGTCAAACATCGCTACAAGTCGGCTCAGGAGGTTTTAGATGCTATGGCTATGGCCCCCTATGAACAGGGGATGCAAGATAGCATGACGACCATGATTTCAGGGTTTAATACGAATGCCTCCACTCCGACAAGCACAGGGATAATCACTCCCTCCTCAACTACGGGCCGTTTTTCCCCGTCTACGAATACCCATATCTCTAAACGCAGTCCCGTTTCGGCGGTTTCTACAGAGGTGGGGCGGGTTGTTTCGACTTCTGTGGAAGGTGGGGTTAGTCCGGCGGCTAATGTTAGTTACAATATTGCTCAAGGACAAGGGGGTAGTCGTCGCCGCAGCAATGGTTCGACTCCCTCAAAAGAAGCATCTTCTGCTAAGAAAGCAAAGAAATGGCAGGAAAAAACCCTGTTAGCTGCTTATGAAAAAGGAAGACGAGATTTTGCTAATCAAGAATTAAATGAACTGAATTTAGCTAAAGCATTTTTGCCAGGTATTAATTGCTATGAGTCTAAATTGAGTCGTGTTAATCTACAAGGGGCAGAATTATCTCGTGCTGATTTGGGAAGGGCTGATTTAAGTCAGGCAAGTATGAAAAATGCTAATTTGAGTGAAGCTTATCTGGGTTATGCTAATTTAGATGGGGCAGATTTAAGAGGCGCAAATCTCTGTGGGGCGAACTTAAAATATGCTAATTTACAGGGGGCAAATCTCTGTGGGGTTGATCTGAGTTCTGCCCAAGTTACTGAGGCTCAAATCTCTCTGGCTAAAACTAATTGGCGAACTGTTATGCCTAGCGGTAAACGGGGATTTTGGTAAGATAATATTTGTCAGTATTATTATACTTTCATTAATTGCTTAATTGCTGAAATGATTATTTCTGCTTCATCTATCCAAACCAAATAACTGCTTTTTTGGGCTATAATTTTGGTCGAATTTGATGAGAGTTTTGGTAACTTAAGGTGCATGGCATCTCGTAATTTATTGCCAGCTTTTAAGGGTAAAAAACAAGGGGAAAAATATGCCTTAAAAAAAGTTTTTATCTGATATTAATTAAGGGTAAGTTGAAAATTCTCCCAGTAACTGACTAACCAATGATAGCTGTTAGTAAATAATAAAAACAGTATTTTAATCGAGTCGAAAAATAAATGGTCGATCATGATTGGCAAGAGTTTATATTAGATGCTAAAAAATAGTAAAATATTTAATGATCAAGATGAATTAATCAGTTATAATAAAAGCCTGGGTTAATAAGGGTAAACCTGATTTGACCATAGCTTAATCTTTTTTTGCTTTTTTCGAGTTATTTTAACAATGTCTTCCAATCAACCTCAACGAGAACCCCAATCTGCCTCTAGTTTAGAAGAAATTCGTGCTACCCGTCTTGAAAAAGTTGAACAGTTGAAAGAATTAGGGTTAAACCCTTATGCTTATCAATGGGAATCTACCCATAATGCGGCACAATTACAAGATAAATATGCAAGTCTCAAAGATGGGGAAGAAATTGAGGTAAATGTTGCGATCGCGGGCAGAATTATCGCCCGTCGTGTCTTTGGAAAATTGGCTTTTTTTAGTTTACAAGACGAAACAGGAACTATTCAATTATATTTAGATAAAAAAGAAATTCAAGATTACATGAGTGATCTTGAAAATGCCTTTGATCACCTCAAAAAGTTAACCGACACTGGGGACATTATTGGAGTCCAAGGAATCATTAAAAGAACGGAAAAAGGAGAACTTTCCGTTAAGGTAAAAGAATACACTATTTTAACCAAATCTCTGTTACCTTTACCGGATAAATGGCATGGGTTAACAGATACAGAAAAACGTTATCGTCAGCGTTATGTAGACTTAATTGTTAATCCTCAAGTTAGGCAAACTTTTCGCCGTCGGGCTGAGATTACGGCTTCTATTCGTCGCTACTTAGATCAACAGGGATTTATTGAAATAGAAACCCCAGTTTTACAATCAGAAGCAGGAGGAGCAGAGGCTCGACCTTTCATTACTTATCATAACACCTTAGAGATGGATTTATATCTCAGAATTGCCACAGAATTACATCTCAAACGGTTGATCGTGGGTGGTTTTGAAAAAGTATTTGAAATGGGCAGAATCTTTCGTAATGAAGGGGTTTCTACCAAACATAATCCTGAATTTACTTCCATTGAATTATATCAAGCTTATGCAGATTATAATGATATGATGAGGCTAACTGAGGAGATTATTGCCACAGCAGCGAAAGAAGTTTTAGGCACATTAAATATTACATATCAAGAGGAAGAAATTGACTTATCAACCCCTTGGCGACGGGTAACAATGCACGATATTGTTAAAGAGAAAAGCGGCTTAGATTTTGATAAATTTAAGACCTTAGAAGAAGGCAAAAAAGCCATGAAAAAAGCAGGATTAGCCATTCCTGATGGCTGTACTTCTCTCGGTAAATTACTCAATGAAGCCTTTGAACAAACCGTTGAATCTACCCTAATTCAACCAACGTTTATTCTTGATTTTCCTGTAGAAATTTCACCTTTAGCTAAGCCCCATCGCAGCAAACCAGGATTAGTAGAACGGTTTGAATTATATGTTGTGGGTCGAGAATTAGCCAATAGTTTTTCAGAATTAACTGACCCCATTGATCAACGACAAAGATTAGAAGAACAAGCTTCCCAAAAAGCAGCCGGAGATTTAGAAGCCCATAGTGTAGATGAAGATTTCCTAACTGCTTTAGAATATGGAATGCCCCCCACAGGAGGCTTAGGAATTGGCATTGATCGCCTAATTATGTTATTAACAGATTCCGCAAGTATTCGGGATGTCATCGCCTTTCCCCTGCTAAAAAGTCAGAGTGCTGCCCTTAAATCTTTTGACTATGATGGCGATAAAAAAATCCTCAAAGTTGAATTTGTTAACGGGAGTATTTACAAATATAATGACGTACCAGAAGCGGTGTATAAAGAGTTAGAAACAACTCCCTCAAAAGGACAGTATTTTAATGCCGAAATTCGGGACAAATTTGGCTTTGATCGAGAGATTTAATAATTATATTTGGGTAATAAGATGGGGCGGGTTGATTTAACCTATTTGTGGGAATCATAGATTCTAACAAAAACCCGCCCCTACAATATTCTGGGTAATTAATTTTGTATCCTGATCTGAAAACAAAAATATTAAAAAAATTGTCATGAATTCTGTTGAATTAGCCTTTAAACCTGCTTTAGAATTGGCCCAACTAATCCGCGATCGCACAATTTCTCCCTTAGAATTAACCCAACTGTATCTCGATCGCATCGCCCGCTATGACTCCCAACTCGGTAGTTTTTTCACTGTGGCCGTAGACATGGCCCTAGCTGATGCCAAAACCAAAACCGAACAACTGATTAATACATCTGATCTCAAATTGCTGCCCCCATTTTTTGGGGTTCCCACAGGGATCAAAGATCTCAACGCAGTAGCAGGAATGCCCGTCACCTATGGAGTTGCTGCCCTAAAAAACAACATCGTTGACTATGATGATGGGGTAACGATGCGTTTAAAAGGGGCAGGGTTCATTATTCTGGGCAAAACCGCCACCTCGGAACTGGGATCATTTCCTTACACAGAACCCCCAGGGTTTCCCCCAACCCGTAACCCCTGGAACCCAGACTATACATCAGGGGGGTCAAGCGGTGGGGCAGCGGCCGCTGTTGCTGCGGGTTTATGCCCCATTGCCCAAGGTTCCGACGGAGGGGGTTCCGTTCGTGGCCCGGCTGCTTGTTGTGGCTTAGTGGGGATCAAACCCGCTAAAGGTAGAATTTCCCATGCCCCGGTGGGAGACTATCAAAGCGGTATTTCCAGTAATGGCCCCTTGGCCCGAACTGTGGCTGACGCTGCGGCCTTGTTAGATGTGATGTCTGGTTATATTACAGGTGATCCCTATTGGTTGCCCCCTCCCGAAATTCCCTTTTTAGCCGCGACACAACAGGTTTCACCTCCCCTAAGAATTGCCTATACTTATGATATTCCCCCGTTTAATCAAGCGGAACCCGTCGTTAAAGCGGCAGTTGAACAAGGCGTTAAATTATTAGGAACTATGGGCCATCATTTAGAAATGGGATGTCCTTCCATTGAGGAATTGATTGAACCGTTTATCAAGGTTTGGCAAGCAGGGGTAGGGGCCGCGGGACTTCCTGACGCAGCCTTAAGTCCTTTTAATTATTGGTTAAAAGAACAGGCCGGAAGTGCAGGAGACTATTTACAGGCAGTCCGTCAAATGCAGCTTATTTCCCGTAAAATTGTCGCATTTTTTGATCATTTTGATTTGTTAGTTTTGCCTGTTTATTTACATCAACCGATCAAAGTTGGAGAATGGGCGAATTTATCCCCCGAAGAAACCTTAGTCAAAATTCAGCATTGGGTAGCCCCTTGTCCGGCCTTTAATGCCTGTGGTTTACCCGCTATAACCTTGCCTATGGGACAAGATGACAATGGTTTGCCTGTGGGGGTTCAATTAGTGGGAAAACCAGCCGATGAGTTGACATTAATACGGGTAGCGGCCCAGTTAGAAAGGGTCTGCGATCGCCAGTTTTTGATCCCACCTTTGGTTAATCATTAATCATTCCTAGTCGGGATAATTCAACAATTATCCCTAGACAAATGTTAACTTAAGTAACAATGATTAATAATTTTCAATTTCCCTATGGCTTTTTCTTCCCCGTCAAATCCTGCTAAATCTGTCCATCGTATTCGTGAAAGTGATGGCGGCCTGATCTTAAAGTTATTGCCTTATGTGCGTCGTCATCCCCGTTTATTATTGCTTTCCGCGCTTTTATTATTGCCATTAACGGTTGCGGGTGCGATACAACCCCTAATTATTGGACAGGCGATTTCTGTCTTACGTCAAGAGTCTACTTGGGGATTTTTAGAACAGCTTTCTGTGGCAAAAGGGCTACAATTTTTGAGCAGTCTTTTACTAATAACCATTGTTATTCGTCTAATTTGTACTTCTTTTCAAGGGTATATTGTTCAACAATTAGGACAGAATATTACGGCAGAAATTCGGGAAGATTTGTTTACCTATGTGATGTCTTTGGGAACCAGTTTTTTTAATCGGACTCCTGTGGGGCGGTTAGTAACTCGTTTAACCAGTGATGTTGAAGCATTGGGGGATGTTTTTGCTAGTGGGGCGATTGGGGTTATTAGCGATGCAATTTATATTTTAGTGATTATCATAACAATGTTTACCCTAGAGGTAAAATTAGCGTTAATGCTGTTATTAATGATGGTTCCCATTGCAGGATTAATTGTATATTTTCAAGGGCAATATCGGAAAGCAAATTATAAATCACGGGAAAAATTATCAGACCTTAATTCCATGCTGCAAGAAAATATTGTCGGCATTAATGTAGTACAATTATTTCGACGAGAACGATTTAATAGTGAATTATTTCGGGTGATTAATCAAGATTATCGCCAAGCAACGGATAAAACTATTTTTTATGATTCTGCCGTTTCTGCTACTTTAGAATGGATTAGTTTGGTAGCGATCGCAAGTGTAATTTGGTTAGGGGGAATTTTTATTACCAACAATACGATTTCTTTTGGAACCCTTTCTGCTTTTATTTTATATGCTCAACGTTTGTTTAATCCATTACGTCAATTTGCAGATAAATTTACCATGTTTCAAGCGGGTTTTACTGCAATTGAAAGGATTACAGAATTAATGCAAGAACCCATTGAAATCAAAGAATCAGAGCAAGATATTCAGTTTTTATCGAGTCGTAAATATCAGGAAAAAGTCGGAGAAATTTGCTTTGATAATGTTTGGTTTGGTTATAAACCAGATGAGTTTGTTCTCAAAGGATTAAATTTTACCATTTCACCAGGGGAAAAGGTTGCTTTAGTGGGGCCAACGGGAGCAGGAAAAAGTTCAATTATTCGTCTTTTATCTCGTCTTCATGAACCAACTGAGGGCAGAATTTTAATTGATGGGGTTGATATTCGAGAGATTTCTAAGAAGGAATTACGCCAATATGTGGGGATAATTCTACAAGAAAGTTTTCTGTTTGCTGGGGATGTTAAACGGAATATTACCCTAGGAGAAGACTATTCTCTAGAAGAAGTTAAAGAAGCAGCAAGATTAACAAATGTTGATCGTTTTATTGAAGAGCTTCCCCAAGGATATAATACACAATTAAGGGAAAGAGGAACCAATTTATCAGGAGGACAAAAACAATTATTAGCCTTTGCACGGGTTGCCATTCGTCATCCTCATGTCTTAATTTTAGATGAGGCAACAGCTAATTTAGATGTGAAAACAGAAGCGTTTATTCAAGAAGCATTAGAACATTTATTAACTAATAGAACGGCAATTATTATCGCTCACAGACTCTCAACAATTCGGGATGTTGATCGGATTTTTGTTTTAAAGCAAGGAGAGATTATAGAGTCAGGAACTCACGAAGAATTATTAGATAACAATGGACTATATCACAGTTTATATCAATTACAAATGATGGGATATGAGGAATAGTTGATAATTGATATGAATGAAGTGAAAGTGCGAAATCAATATAATAAACTTGCTGATATCTACGATGTACGGTGGCGAAATTACATTGTTAATACCCTTAAATTCCTCCACAATTGGGAAGAAATTGCTCCCCAGGCTACAGTTTTAGATGTTGCTTGTGGTACAGGTGAATTTGAGCGACTCTTACTCGATAAAAATCCGACACAGAAAATTACGGGAATTGATATATCAGAAAAAATGTTGACTATCGCTAGGTCAAAATATCAGACTTATGCTAACGTAGAGTTATACGAAGGTTCAGTTCATTCACTGCATTTCATAAATCATTCTTTCGATGTGGTAATATCAGCAAATGCTTTTCATTATTTTGACAAACCCCAAATAGCATTAGCAGAAATGAAAAGAGTTCTTAAACCCAATGGTAAGCTCATAATTCTTGACTGGAGTAAAGATTATCTTATTTGTAGAATCTGTGATTGGATATTACAAATTTTTGATCCTGCTCATCAAAAATGCTATACTCAAGCAGAATTACATCAGTTGTTGGTATCTGCTGGTTTTAATATTTATCGTGCAACTAAATTTCGTTTTGGGATGATTTGGGGACTAATGGCTGTTACAGCGAACCCATCTAACAATAGTTAATATGAACTTATTATTAATCATTAATTGTTCTATTCTTAATCTAAAAATAACGTGACCCTCAAAAAGTATAATAGGGTTAGGGTTTACCAAGGGTTTATTGTTAATATGGTGTTATCTCGAAGAAATTTTCTCAGCTTAGCAGGAATAAGTATAACCACAGGAGTTGCGGCTGTTTCCCTTAAAAATTATTATACTCGCGTGGCCAATGGACAAACAACCGAAACGGAAAAATTTGGTAAATTAATTTCCGATCCTAATGGTATCTTAGATCTGCCCAAAGGATGGCAATATCAAGTGATTTCTCAGGTAGGAAAATCCATGAGTGATGGCACTTCTGTACCGACAAGTTTTGATGGAATGGCAGCATTTCCAGGAGAAAATGGACAAATAATTTTAATTCGGAATCATGAATTAAGTCCCCATGAATTTCCTGGAGTTATAGCATCAAAAGAACATAAATACGATCATTTATCTCAAGGAGGAACCACAACTTTAATTATTAATAAGAATCGTACTTTAGCCCAAGAATTTGTCTCTTTAGCAGGAACAAACCGCAATTGTGCAGGAGGTGCTACCCCTTGGCATTCTTGGATTAGTTGTGAAGAAGAAATCTCGACACCTCAATTAAATTCTCAGGAAAATCCTGACAATGTTTCGGTTAAACATGGCTACAATTTTGAAGTTTCCTCTCAAAGCAAAATAGCAAAACCAATCGCTTTAACTGCTATGGGAAGATTTCGTCATGAGGCCATTGCAGTTGACCCCAGCACAGGTTACATTTATCAAACAGAAGACCAAAATGATAGTTGTTTCTATCGTTTCCGTCCCCGACAACCAGGAAATCTACAAGCGGGAGGAATTTTAGAAGCCTTAGTTATTGAAGAAATGCCCAGCATTGATACCAGTAAAAATTATCCTTTAAATCAACCTAAATCTGTCAAATGGGTACAAATTGAAAATGTTGATCCTGATGACGATACTCTGCGTTATGAAGCCCAAAAGAAAGGGGCAGCAATTTTTAAAAGAGGGGAAGGTATTTGCTTAGCAAAGGGTGAGTTTTATTTCACCTGTACCAGTGGGGGAAATGCAGAAAAAGGACAAATTTTTCGTTATAATCCTGCTAAGGAAACTATCTCTTTATTTGTGGAATCTCCTGGAGCAGAAATTTTAGATTATCCCGATAATTTAACCTTAGCACCTTTTGGGGATTTAATTGTTTGTGAAGATGGCGCAGGAGAACAGTTTTTAATTGGAGTAACACCTCAAGGAGAATGTTATCGTTTAGCCCGTAATGCCTATAATAATAGTGAGTTTGCTGGAGTGTGTTTTTCCCCTGATGGTCAAACCATGTTTGTTAATATTTATTCTCCAGGATTAACCTTAGCAATTTGGGCAGATTGGCCAAAAGTTACAGGTGCATAATGAGTGAGTTTTGCTAATAATTTGGTCTGATATGAAGGTTTGAATTGCTTATTTACAAGCAAGTTAATTGTGAGGTTAGGCAACAGGACACAGGTAATAGGCAACGGCAAAGGCTTTAAGTCTCATTAATATTTCTTAACACAGCATTGTTTATTAATATACGACTACTTACTCTTGCCTTTTAGGTTGATTATGAGAGATTTTTCTGGCGTTTGCGCCAGAAAAATGAGGCTATACCGAAAATGTTGACAGAGAGGAATGCAAAGTTCGGTGTAGGTTCAGGTGTTTGTACTGCAGACAGAGAAGGTTCAGATGTTTGTACTGTAGATACAAAATTGTTATGAAGTATAGAGTTGTTAGGAAGTTGATTCGGAGTGAGGTCAGCCAACCATGCCTCGGCTTTTCCATCGGGATTTATGCCAAAACCGACGATTTTTGTCCCGTCGGAAGAAATTCCCCTCGCCTCAATTAATGCCCATCCTGTCATATTAATTTCGAAGCCAACTAGAACTTCCCGAACGCTTCTCATTCCATTGGTGACATCCCAGATAAAAGCCTCATTCCCATTGAGAGTTCTGCCAAAACCAACAATTGTGGACCCGTCAAAGGATGCACTTCTAGCTAGGCTATAGACACCACCACCAGGGAGATCACCGAGACCGACCATCCCGCTCTCCTGAGTCCAGCGGAAGGCTTCAATCCCTCGATCACCACGGCTTTGACCAATAACAACCGAGCCATCCCCCGATATTCCTTGGGCCGAGCTAAAAAAACCACCATTAGGGAGATCGCCAAGACCGACCATCCCAGTTTCTTGGGTCCAAAGGAACGCCTCATTTCCATTGGCGGAGCGGCCACCACCGACGATGATGGAGCCGTCTGCTGATATTCCTTGAGCTATGCTGTAGAAACCACCACCAGGGAGATCGCCGAGACTGACCATCCCACTCTCCTGAGTCCAACGAAATGCCTCTTCCCCACTGGCGGATTTGCTAGAACCAATCACCACCGAGCCGTCGTTCGATGTCCCAAAAGCTATGCTGTAGAAATCCCCTCCAGGGAGATCGCCAAGACCGACCATCCCAGTTTCTTGGGTCCAACGGAAAGCTTCAAGACCATTGACTGAATTGCTACGACCGACGATAACTGAACCATCTTGAGATGTGTCCCTGGCCATACTGTAGTATGAACGACCTAGCTCTAAACCACGAGTCCCAATGAGGCTTCCTAAACCGATCATCCCGTCCTCCTCTGTCCAACGGAATGCCTCATAACCATTAACGGAGTTACCAGCACCGACGGCTATTAAGCCATCCTTTGATCCCCCAAGGGACACGCTGAAGAAAGGATCGTTGGGGAGTGTGGGGATGCTGTGCACAGGAGTGGAAAGGAGTAGATCACCGCCAGGGAAATCACCCAATCCTTGAAAGGATAGGGCATTGGCCATTCCACCCTGTAGCATTCCCAGACTGAACCCTATTACAGTAATAGAGGCTAGTTTTTTGCGTAAAGAGGTAGACAAAAAATCTGTTGTCTTTGAATCAGGTGTAATGCCAAATCCAAGTGAATGTTCCATAAAAATTTAGCTCCCATTAGTTTAAAAGAGTGGCAAACTATGTTGCCACTCAATTTGTAATTATGACTTGTGATCATAATATAAAAAGAGGGGGTTTCAAAGGTCACTTTACCCTCAAAACCCGCCCCAAAATTTACAGGTGGAAAATTTTTGTCTGCCAAATTACGGATTTCTGAAGGAAGACGTTGGTATATGCCGACCTACTGACATTGCTTCATAGAGTAATTAGAAGTTCTTCGTAGTTTTCGGCTGCTTCTTGGCAAGCTTCTTCCTTATCTTTTAATGTCGGGGTGAAGACCCCCGTTACACGGATGTTGTGCGATTCGTTCTCTCGAAATTATTAAACTTTTACCCTGTTGATCAGATTAAAAGAGTTAGATTAGTACGGGGGGCAGATGGCTATTACGTTCAGTTCTGTATTAGTGTTGATATTCGGGACTATGCTAAATAGTTTAACAAAAATCTCATATGATGGCGATCGCCTATTTGTTCGGTTATGCTCAATAGAAAGGACGAGTTTTAAAAGTAACTTTACCCCTAAAACCCGCCCCAAAAATAATAACAATCAATTAGTTATTATTAGCTAATTTCAGGATAGCCATAGTAACTTTTAAACTTTCCTCATAGAGAGGATCAGTTCCCCACCGTTGCAGTTGTCTTCCTAATAGGTGTTCCGTATTTTGATCCGCTAAGGAAGTTACTTGTTCAATACGACAAGCTTGGGCCCCACCTGATGCCTCCATACGCATACATCCGGTAGTCCCGGAACACAACACGGTACAACAGTCAGCTTGTAGGTTAGTAGAACTTAATTTAAGACTAATTAAGTCCCCTAAAACGTCTCCCCAGTCTGCCAAGGGAACCCCCGCTAATTCTGCCTCAATGGTATTCTGTTCATTGTTGAGGAATTTAATGCGACGAATATCATAGTCCCCTCCTTCATATTCATAGGCAACAGGCCGCCACTGTAAACGGGTGGCCACCCATCCCAAATACATCAAGGCTTGAGAAGCATTTCCTCGTTCATAATCAATAGTAACGCGGTCAACTTCTAGAACAGCACCGCGACGCTCTGGAGGATCAAAAGCAGCCGCCGTTAATTCTTGCCAGGGGGCAATTCTTCCCCAGTTTAAATCAGCCAGGGGAATATTCTGTTCCAACATTTGGCCAATTTCTAAAAGGTTTTCTTCGGGACTACTAAAGGTACTAGAGTCAACGATAACTGTATCCCCTTGAGAGGCTAAGCGTTTAAATAGTCCATATTCGGGTTGAGGACTTGCTTTCCACCAAACAAAGGTAGGCAGTCCACTGATGGTCAATTCCGAGATAATACCGCCAATTCTTTCTAAAGCGGCAGCAGTTCCCCGTAGGGTAATATATTCACAACAGATTAGGGTATTTTGACTGCGCTTATTAATGGGACAGTAGGCAGATACTTGAACTTTGACCCCTTCATCTTCGCCAACAGTGGGACAGAGGGTAATAATACGGCAGGGGTTAGAAGCAGCAATACTATCAGTTACCCCAGTTCCTTCTAAGTCAGGAGAATATGCCTTAGCGACCATTTGTTGAGCATCGCTTAATTGACCTTCTGCTTTGACTTTCTCAAATTCTGCTTGTAATTTTTCAATAAATGCTTGATTAGATTTGCCCGTAATTTCCAGTCCGTAGGCTTTTTGAGCCGATTTAATGGCAGCAGTGGTACGGGGCCCGGCAATACCATCAATAGGGCCGGTATAAAAGCCTAAAACCGCTAAGAGATATTGAGTGGGTTCGGGTTCATAAACAATAAAAGTGAAGGTGGTGGCGCGGGTTGCCACAATACCATCTTCATTATTGCTGTAAGCGTTCCAAATACTGCGTAATTCTGCCTCAATGACATCAATCGAGACATCTTTGGGGTCTTGTAAGGAAACGAGAGGGGGAGTTTGAGTGGTCATAGCTGTTTGGGGAGTTACTGGGAATTTGATATTTTTGTAGAGGCGAACGGCCGTTCGCCCCTACAGAACATTACAAGCGTCGCCAACGACGGCCATCACGGTTAATCAAGAATTCGGCTTCTGCGGGTTCCCAGGTTCCGGCTTCATATTGGGGAACGCTATTGGGTTCTGCCGGGCCATCCCAAGCGGAGAGAACAGGCGTTACCACGCGCCAGGCTTCTTCTACCTCATCAGCACGGGTAAAGAGGGTTTGATCTCCTAACATGGCATCCAATAGGAGACGATGATAAGCATCAGCACTGGTCATTCCAAAGGAGGAACCATAGTCAAAGTCCATTTCTACGGTGCGGGTGCGTAGTTCTGACCCTGGCATTTTGGCTTCAAACCTCAGCGCAATTCCTTCATTGGGTTGTATCCGCATACTCAAGATATTGGGAATGCTTTGATTGGCCGCTGATTGGAAAATGTGTAAGGGGACATCTTTGAATTGAATGGTGATCTCGCTAACTTTTTTGGGTAAGCGTTTTCCTGTTCTCAGATAGAAGGGAACCCCTGTCCATCGCCAGTTATCGATCATCAGTTTCATGGCCACATAGGTGGGAGTTGAAGAATTGGGGTCAACTCCCGGTTCTTCGAGATACCCTGCGACGGGTTTTCCTTTCATCCACCCTGCTTTATATTGTCCCCGAATGGCTGATTTTTCCAGGTTATGAATATCGGCTAAATGGGTGGCTTGCAGTACCTTGACTTTTTCGTTACGGATACTGTCAGCACTGAGGGCGTTGGGAGCATCCATTGCCGTTAAACAGAATATCTGCATTAGGTGATTTTGCAGCATATCCCGCAAGGCCCCAGAATGATCGTAATAACCGGCCCGATCTTCTACCCCGACGGTTTCAGCAACGGTTATTTGTACATGATCGACAAATTGACGGTTCCACAAGGGTTCAAAAATAGCATTGGCAAACCGGAACACCAAGAGGTTTTGAACGGTTTCTTTCCCTAAGTAGTGGTCAATGCGATAGACTTGTTCTTCTTTACAAACCTTTTGAACAATGCGGTTGAGTACCTGGGCGGAACTGAGGTCTTTTCCAAAGGGCTTTTCAATAACAATACGATGTTTCATGGGATCACTTAACATCCCGGCAGCCCCTAGTTGTTTGATACCAGGGGGGAAGAAATTAGGCGCAACGGAAAGATAAAAGACGCGGTTGCCTCTGGTTCCTCGTTTGCCGTCTAATTCTTCTAAAAAGACTTTTAATTTTTGATAGCTCTCGGCTTCATCCATGTTACCGGAGCAGTAGTATAGTCCTTCGGCAAAGTCTGCCCAGATTTCTTCACTACCAATGCCGTCAGAAAATTCTTCGATTCCCTGACGCATTTGTTCTCTAAAATAGTCATGACTCCAATCTCGACGAGCTACCCCAACGACGGTTAATTCCGGGGGTAGTCGTCGTTCCTGTTTCATTTTGTAGAGGGCAGGAACGAGTTTGCGTTGCGTGAGATCGCCAGAAGCCCCAAAAATCACGAGTATTAAGGGTTCTGGGGTTCTTTCTTGGCGTAATCCAACGCGAAAGGGATTTTCTAGCAGCGTTACCATAGGCTTTACTTGGCTCCTTCGATAGTCTCTAGTTTAACGACAACTTTTTTGAGAGAAGGTAAGTTATTACACAAAATTAAGCTTTGCTAATAGAGAGTAGGAATTTCAATCTCAGCAATTATCAATAAATTAGCAAGTTTTTGTGAATTTTGGGCAGGATGAGCAAAAATAAAGGACACGAACAAGCAGATTATGTTAAGTTTAAGATGCGTCTACAAAGCCCCAATTCAAAAGCTCAATCTCTTCTTGAGAAGTGTTGTTAAGAAATATCTTTATTCCCTAACTTTTTTTCCTTGGAGATAAGGGGTGATTCTGAAAATTCAAGAATTAATTCAGGTTAAACTAGAAGCCCTTGATCAAAATTAATATTGTAGGGGCAATTGATGAATTGCCTCTACAGGCTTTGACTATTAAAACTATTTATGCCTGATTATCTTGAGATTTTAAGTTCTCAATTTCCTGCTGAAGTTGTTCAATTTGTCGGCGCAAATTTTCAGCTTCACTATTTGTGTCCACTTCTACAGAACCACTTTTTTCTGACCTTTTATAGTTACCTTGGCGAATATCTTGATATTCCCTAGAAGTAGCCCAATTTTGTAAATAATGAACTCTATCAACCGGAAAAGGATGGGATAAAAAGACTCCATTCCCTCCATTATAAATCAAAAATTTATAGACTTGATTGAGATCATCTTCATCTAATTCTCTGTATTTTTCTGCTTGTTTTAAGAACTCATCTAAATGACATTCATGGGCATATTTATGACTTCCTCCTGCCATTTTCATCATCATTCTAAAAATAGGTTCAGGATCATCTATCACTAATAAAGCGGCGCGATCTGCTGATAATTCGGCTTTTCTTCGCCATTCATAAAAAGCAAAAATCAATCCTGTACTAATAATATTTCCCAAACCTAAAGTTAATTCCCCCAGCAAAGAAGCGGCCCCCATCGCCCAAATTCCCATTTGAATTAACAAACTATGTTCACATTTTATATGACCTAATTCATGGGCAACTACAGTTCTTAATTCAATTTCATCAGATAAGTCTAAAAGACCCGCATTTAAGACAATATAGGGTTGCTGTTTACCTAAAGAATAAGCATTTGCAATGGGATTTTGACTCACATAAATTAAGGGTTCAGGACTAATATCTAAATCATAAACCGCTTCTCGAAAAATTCCATAAAGTGTGGAATATTGCCTCGGGCCAACTTTAATACTATTGCCCATCAAAGAGATTTGTTGTGGTCGTTCATAGAGATATTCCATAAAGCTAGTCGCAACCAAATCAAAACCAGGAACACTTCTTAAAGTTTGTTCCGCTTGTTTATCAAGGGGATGACGAAACGCTTCACTTGAAATTCCAGGATAACTAGGCATTTTTTTCCTCTAACTAATTGTTTAGAATTAACTTTAAATTATAAATGAAAATCAATAAATATCAAGAATTAGCAGCTAATTTACGGCTCACATAACCATTTAAACTTACTTTATTTTCGGTAGCTTCAATAGCAAGTTTACGGTGAAGTTCTGGGGTAATATGTATTTGCAATTGTTCAAAGGCTTTCATTTCAAAGGAAACTTTTCTCATATTCATGCAAATCCACAGAAATCACTTGACCTTGTTTGACATTTTCTAATGCGTCAAGCAACTGTTTCTTATTAGCTTGAGAACGTAATAAATAATCAGTTTCGTCTTCTTCTGTTAAAGATTCTACTAGGACAATAACCTCTACTATCGACCCTTCTTCTAACTCGGTTTCTGAGAGTTCAATTTTGCCATTTTTACCGACAATCGCTTTTTGTTTGATACTATTAATCATGGGATTTTTGAATCATTTTATGTGTGTTAAAAACAATCAAGAAACTATACTTTTAAGTCTAAATGAATTTTCAAAAAGTAGCAACCGTAAAAAGTGTCATCACAACCAAAAATAAGGGTTAACACCGTTAACCCCCACAAATTTAATTATCGAGAATAACCATAAATTAAGCTTGTTTTTTGCCATTCAAAGCCAATGCGCCTAACCCTAAACCTAATAAGGCAACAACGCTACCAGGTTCGGGGACTGCTTCAGTTGCTTTAGCTGTTAAGCTCCAGTTGTTAGGGTTGTATGGTTCAAAAGCATCACCGTAAGACACACCACTAATGTACATGGACCCATCAAACAGAAAACCATCACCACAGTCTGAGTTAGTACAAGCAATGATATCCATCACAGAACCACTAAAACTGACGGTTGCAGGTAAGCTCGGCCCTGCGCTATTACTAACGACAAAAGGCAAATCAGGGCCAGCAACGCCATTAAACAGGGGCATAGAGATAGAGTTAACACTCACTGTGTCTCCGTCTCCTTGCACATCTCCATCCAACATCCCAGAGAGAACATCCCCACCAATTAAAGTATAGGAAAAATTGAACAAAGCAGCTTGAGCAGGAGAGGTGAAGGCAGTTAAACTAATGGCGGTAGCCGCAACAGCTAAAGACGTTTTTAAAGACATGATTGCTCCTCAACAAAAAATAATGGCTTTCAGCGCAACCTAGCACGGGGGGGGGGAAAGTCAAGTATTTTCTGGAAAATTAATATAATTTAAGCGATTAGGGCATATTAAGGGGATGTATTCTAGATTACTGGGTGATAAGACTGAAGGGAAAAGATTAAAGCTAAAACGATATGATGTTACTGGATACATTTAACCAGCAGTAGAAATTTACATGATGGAAAAGCTAAAAATCACCCATCTCTCAGAAGATTTGATGAACCTCGTTAAATCGGTTATCGAAGAAAATAAAATATATGAAATAGAAAGTCAACAAGATTCTGCTATTCTCATTTCTCAAAAAAGTTATGAAAGTCTCCAAGAAACCATCGAATTACTTTCTATTCCAGACTTAAGAGAAAGCTTACAAAGATCCTTACAACAAATTGCCAAAAATGACACCTATTCCCTAGATGAAGTATTGGGAGATATTGATTAATGGTGTATGAAGTTCGCTTTACTAAAGAGGCAAAAAAAGATAAAGAAACAGTATAATGAAAAACTTTAAACTCCAAAAAATATTGTTTCGAGGAGATCACTTTTTTTTCCGAAACAAATCTTCTTTAAAACCAATAAAACCGAAAAACCCGCTACAACAAATCGATTTACTTCATCCAGCAAGAAATGATTTATATCATTGGTTATTAGCCCTTTCTTGGCCAAGATTTTTGCTATTAACTACTATTTTTTATTTGGGGATTAATATTATCTTTGCTTCTGCTTATTTAACCACAGGAGAAGGTATTGTTAACGCGAAATCAGGATCATTTAAAGATGCTTTTTTCTTTAGTATTCAAACCTTATCTACTGTGGGTTATGGTTCAATGTATCCTGAAACCCTCTATGCTCAAATTTTAGTTACCTTAGAAGTATGGACAGGACTATTATTATTAACTATTTTAACAGGGTTAATGTTTGCCAGGTTTTCTCGTCCCACTGCTAGAGTTTTGTTTAGTCAAGTGGCGGTTATTTGTCCTTTCAATGGGGTTCCTACTCTGATATTTCGCGCAGCTAACCAACGAGAAAATCAAATTTTAGAGGCGCAAATTCGCGTTAGTTTAGTTCGTAATGAAATCAGTAGTGAAGGTCATTATATGCGTCGTTTTTATGACCTTGAATTATTGCGATCGCAGACCCCAATTTTTGGATTAAGTTGGCAAATAATGCACCCCATTGATGAAAAAAGTCCGTTATTTGGGACATCTTCTGAGTTACTAGCAGAAGAAGAAACAGAACTTTGGGTGACATTAACGGGACTTGATGAAACCTTTTCTCAAACTATTCATGCCCGTTATTTTTATAATCATCAACAAATTTTATGGGATCAGAAATTAGTTGATATTTTCAGGCGATCGCCTGACGGTAAGTATTATATTGATATTAGTCGTTTTCATGATGTGGTTCCTTTTTCTTCTAGGTAACACAACTATCTTGCTTGTTAATATCAATGATCTAATCAAAGGATAAAGACTTACGTAGGGACATAATAGTATTATGTCCTTTATTTATGCGGTTCTACCGAACTTGTTATGTTAAATTAACATCGACAGACAGACTAAAGTCTGATGCTATATAAACGAAGCCTCCCTTCGGAGGCTAAATTAAACCCGCGTAGGCGGGTTTTGTCTTTATAGCTTAACCCTTAAGGGTTTAAGCGTATAATTTCTAATAGTTTTACATGGTAGGTTCGGTAGAACCATTTATGCCAATGGTTTAACAGTGTGTCGGTTTAACAGTGTTAAACCCCTACGAGAAATCTGTATATCATGTGGAATATAATATTTCTTTTTAAGTGCCTTTGGCCTGGCTAAAACGCATTTTAAATGCGCTTTAGCTTAAGTATGCACAATCAAAAATCCTCAATATTCTAGAGGGGTGCAACTTGAATTTCCACTTCAGCACTGACTTCAGGATGAAGTTTAACGGTAGCTTTATAGAACCCAGTTTGACTAATTTCGGGTAAAGTAATACCACGACGATCTACTTCTTGGTTAGTCGCTGTTTGAATTGCATCAGCAACATCTTGGTTGGTAACAGTACCAAAAATGGCTTCCCCTTCCCCAACTTGCTTGCGAATGGTGAAGCGTCCAATGGTTTCGAGGGCTGTTTTCCGTGATTGTGCTTCTTGTTTTTCGGCTAAGAGACGCTCTTTTTCTTTTGCTCTACGTTGTTCTACCTGTTTGAGAATACCAGGTGTCGCCATAACCCCTAATTTTTGGGGAATGAGGTAATTTCTCGCATATCCTGGGGCTACTTCCACAAGATCGCCAATTTTCCCTAATTTATTGATGGGTTGATTCAATACTACTTGAACTCGTTTGGCCATTGTTCCTACTCCTTAGACTTAATTATACTTTTAATCACGGCCTCCTATTTTACAATAAATTACCGATTTAGTGATTAATTATTTGTTGAACCCAGATCCGAAACTTTTTTAATGCTTTGGCACTCCCTATTTTTTGGGCAGATTGTAAGGTTTCTGGAATTTTTTCAACGAGATTAAATTGAGGAAATATTGAGCTTTTATTGCTACTAATATATTCCTTTCCTTGCAAAATATATATAATTCTAAAAAGATAAATTTACCCTTGACTTCCCCCCTTCTCTTATATACACTTTTAATTTGTTTGATACTACGGATACACAAAACCTATTTGCAGTCAATCGCAACCTGCACACTGGAGGGCCTTGGACGACTGATATTACTGTAGCAGTTGGTTCACAAGCGATAAACTTAAGTGAAATTAGTCTTGATGCCTATATTTTTACCAATGGAGGAGTTTCACAACCTTTTTCACGGGATTTTGATTTAACCATTGACTTATTAGATAGCACAAAAACAAGCGTATTAGCGACTAATAGTGTCGTTAATCTATTCCCTAACTCTAACACTACCCCCAATCCTTACCTTTAACTATGCTTGGTGCTGTTGCTGCTCTTGCTTTCGGTACTGCTTTCAATCGTAAACTTGCTCAAAAGAAAGCTAATAAAGCTTAATATTTTTGGCTCCCGTACTTATGGTGATAAGCGCATCTTATCGAAAAAGGGCGTATGCCATACGCCCCTACAAAAACGAAATTTATCCCACTGTAGGGGCGCAACGCTTGCGCCCATAATGTAACATAAACAAACATTTTTCTCCATGATGTCGGGAGAGCCGCATTTTTTAAATTCCTAACCGTTGATAAATTGTGTCTAAATTTTGTAAATGATGTTGAGGATCAAAACATTTTTCAATCTCTTCAGATGACAAATATTGAGTCACCTGGGCATCTTTGCTAATTAAATCATGAAAGTTACCATCCTCTTTATTCCAAGCTTTATGGGCGCAACTTTGTACCACTCGATAAGCTTCTTCCCGCATCATGCCTTTTTCTACTAAAGATAATAACACCCGTTGACTAAATATGACCCCACCATAAACATTCATATTCCGTTTCATGTTATCAGGATACACCAATAAATTCTTAATTAAATCAGTGGTTTCTTTTAACATAAAATGGGTCAAAATACAAGTATCTGGTAACATCACCCGTTCTACAGAACTATGAGAAATGTCTCTTTCATGCCACAAAGCAACGTTTTCTAAAGCCGCTACTGTATATCCTCTAATAATACGGGCCATGCCTGTCAACCTTTCAGAACGGATCGGGTTGCGCTTATGAGGCATAGCAGAAGACCCTTTTTGTCCCTTAGAAAAGTATTCTTCCACCTCTAAAACATCAGTCCGTTGCAGGTTCCGAATTTCAACTGAAAAGCGTTCTAAAGATGCCGCTAATAAGGCTAATTGTTGCACAAATTCTGCATGGCGATCGCGGGAAATAACCTGAGTGGAAGCGAGATCAGGTTCAAGTCCCAAATACTGACAGGACAAAGCTTCTACCCTTGGGTCAACATTAGCATAAGTTCCCACGGCCCCTGATATTTTGCCAACAGAAATCGACTGACGTAAATTAATTAACCGTTCACGGTTCCGCAAGACTTCTGCTAACCATCCCGCCAATTTAAACCCAAAGGTGATCGGTTCCGCATGGATACCATGGGATCGCCCTACCATCACCGTGTTACGATGTTGTTGCGCCTGATATCGGATCGCTTGGATTAGGTCTTCTAGCTGTTCTAAAATCAAATTAAGACTGGCCACCATCTGCAAGGCGAGGGCTGTATCTAGAACATCTGAACTGGTCAACCCTAAATGGATGTAACGGCCAGCATCTCCCACATATTCATTAACATTGGTCAGGAAAGCAATCACATCATGACGCACTTCTGCCTCAATTTCTAGTACCCGTTGGGGGTCAAAATTGGCTTTGGCTTTGATTTCTTCTACCGCGTCTTTGGGGATATATCCTAATTCGGCTTGTGCTTCACAGACAGCAATTTCTACTTGTAGCCAGGTTTTCAACTTATAAGTATCTGTCCAGAGTTGGCCCATTTCGGGCAGGGTATAACGTTCGATCACTGCCTGTGTTACCGAATACAACTTTTTTATTTTACATGATTTATCCCTTCATGATGGTTAAATTTGTGGGTTGACACTGTTTTATAATCACTTTGATGTCTTGAGCCTTTTCTTGATTTAAGTCTTCAATGTAGCCCAATTGAGCATTATTGGCTTCTTCTAAGTTGTCAAAAGGTCCAAAATAGTAAGTACAAAGAGGAACATTTGTATGAATAATAATCCACCAAGGAATTTGTATTGTTTGTAACATATTCGTGTCCCTCATTGGTTCCTCTTTCATTTCATCAATCACTTGTGAGGAAATAGAAATACGGGAACGGGAGAAGTTAGAAATCAGGGTTTGATTACTCATCTGAGATTTTTCCACTAATTTGATCAATAAAGCCACGGAAAACCTTACAATTATCTCGAAATCTCTTGGATTCGTCTCTATTATTTATTATCATGGAAAATGTGCTATTTTTTGTTTTTTTAACTTAATCTTAATTTTGTGATCTGTCTATTATCTTCCTCTATAATCTAACGTTTCTTGATGGTTTAATCAAGGAACTTTAGAAAACTTAAAATTTCAATAAACTCCTCAATCTGGGTCGTATGGAAATATTTCAGATTGAGTTTTGTTTTGATCTGATTGTGATTACTTTTTGCTGCTAATCACAGCATAGAAGGGATCTGAGCCAATTATTCCTAATATTTGTAAGAAACTGGGTAGGGGAGATGTATTACTAATGATTTCTGGTTTGTTAAATCCTGAAACCTCTTGAAAATACCCTTTAACTAATTGAATTCTGCTTAAATCCGTGCCATCACGCCAAATAGTAATCGCTTTTTGATAAAACATTCGATTAGAAAAACTAATAATCACAATACCACCAGGTTTAAGAATACGATGAATCTCCGAAAAAATAGCTTCAGGATACTGTAAATATTGGACAGAAACTGCAATTAATACGGCATCAAAACTAGCATTATCTAGGGGGAATTTAGGATTATCATTAAGATTTTGGACAAAATAATGATCAAGACGAGGATTTTTGTCCAACTCTTCTTGATTCATTCCATGGCCTTCTATATGGGAAAATTCTATATCATCAGGAAGATGGGACACCCAACTACTCATTAAATCTAAAATACGGGTGTTCGGTTGCAAACGTTGCCGATAAAGAGTCGTTAATTGGTCAATAAATCCCTGATCAACATGAGTGACAAAACGGGGAAAGGCATAAAAATCCTGATCATTGGTAGGATCGAGTTTTTCTCGTTGTTCAGGCCGCAATAACATAGTTTAAGAGACACTTTGTCTAAATTTACTTTTTCAATTTTACAATTTGTTACACATAGTAGGGGTAATTCATGAATTACCCCTACAAGATCGTAGTTAAAAATTGTTCGATGCGATCGCCTAACCCTGGGGTTTGGGCCTCAGCAAATTCATAGCGGGCCCGAATGATCGGTTTATTGACTTGAATTAATGCCCCTAAATTACTTGGTGTAGCAGCAATAACGACATCAACCTCTGCATGATTAATGGTATCCTCTAAGGCTTTTAATTGGGCAGGAAAATAGCCCATTGCTGGTAATACTGGCCCGATATGCGGGTATTTTTCATAAATCTTGGCAATTTCAGCCACCGCATAGGGACGGGGATCAACAATTGCTGCTGCATGGGCCCGAGTTGCTGCAATATAACCGGCCCCGTAGGCCATTCCTCCATGGGTGGTGGTGGGGCCATCTTCTACCACTAAAACTCGGCGATCTCGCACTAATTCGGGGTTTTCTAAGGTAATGGGCGATTTACCACGAATAATGAGGGCTTTGGGGTTAACCTGTTGTACCGTTTCCCTCACCTGTTGAATATCAGCATCAGCAGCCGCGTCTACCTTGGCAATAATCACCACATCGGCCATGCGTAACACCACTTCCCCTGGATGATGGGTGGTTTCGTTTCCCGGCCGCAAGGGATCAACTAAAACAATGTGTAAATCAGGACGAATGAAGGGAAAATCGTTATTTCCTCCATCCCAAACAATGATATCAGCTTCCTCTTGGGCTTGTTTAACGATCAGTTCATAATCTACCCCAGCATAGACGATGTTACCAACAACCAAATGAGGTTCGTATTCTTCCCGTTCTTCAATGGTACAATTCGCCTGGGTTAAGTCTTCTAAGGTGGTGAAACGTTGCACCCTTTGTTTTTCTAAGTCACCGTAAGGCATAGGATGACGGATAATAGCGACTTTTAGGCCTTTTTGTCGCAATAATTTGGATAACCAGCGAGTGGTTTGAGATTTCCCGCAACCTGTTCGCACCGCAGAAACGGCAATTACCGGAACCTTAGCGGTTAACATGGTATGTTCGGGCCCTAATAATAAAAAGTCAGCCCCGGCCACTAAAACACGAGAGGCAATGTGCATCACTTGACTATGGGTGACATCGCTATAAGCAAAGATGACTTGATCGATGTTTTCTTGTTGACATAAGGTTTCTAATTGGGTTTCATCAACAATAGGAATGCCCTCTGGATAGAGAGAACCTGCTAAAATAGGGGGGTAGGAACGGTTGGCAATGCCTGATATTTGGGCAGCAGTAAAGGCGATAACTTCTACCTCTGGATTCTGACGGTAAACTTGATTAAAATTATGAAAGTCCCGTCCGGCTGCCCCCATAACAATGATTCGTCGCCGCGATCGCTTTTTTGTCACTATTTTACCCTCCGATAATCTTAGGGAAGTAGACAGAAAGGGTCAAGAGAAGATATAACAACTTGCTTATAATCGATATAACCTTTTCCCTTGTTCTAACTTTTCTATGCTGTGTTTTATACTCGATGTCAAAGATTAACTGTCATGGTGTTAGTTAATCTCAATTGATTTGTTGAAAAATTGCAGATTTTTAAAGAATTGATGACTATTTATTTTGTCTGTTTTCCCATTATAACATATTTTTCCTGAGAGGTTCTACCTGTAAAATAATTAGTGGCAAAATCATTAAAAAACGTTACAGTAAAGGGTAATTATTCTTATTCTTGAGGAGAGAAAGCCCGATGCTGGAATTATATCAATTTGAGATCTCTCAATATTCTGAGAAAGTCCGATTGATTCTCGATTACAAAGGGTTAGAGTATCGCAAAATCGAAGTTACCCCAGGCATTGGACAGTTAGAACTTTATAAAATGTCGGGTCAAAGACAAGTTCCGGTTTTAAAGGATGGAGATACCATCATCGCTGATTCAACAGAAATCGCCTTTTATTTAGATAGAAAATATCCTGAAAAACCCATTATTCCTACTGATCCTTTATTACGGGGTCAATGTTTATTGATTGAGGAATGGGCAGATGAATCTATTGGAGTTAAGGGAAGAATTGCTTTTGTTGGGGCGTTAAATCAAAACCCGAATTTCCGTACTTCTATGTTACCAAAAGAAGTACCAGATTTCCTAAAAACTATATTAGGGGCAGTCCCTGGGGATTTATTAAGTATTTTAGGAACTGGTGCAGGGTTCGGGCCAGATGCCGTTAAGGAAGCCAACAAAGCCCTGAAACAAGATTTAGAAGCCCTCAGTCTTATTTTACAACATCGTTCCTATTTAGTGGGAGATGAACCGACCTTAGCTGATTTGGCAGTTGCGGGATTAAGTATTATTTTGAAACAACCTGGGGGCGACTATTTAGACATTCCTAATGCACTGAAAGGTAAGGGAATTCCTGGTTTAGCAGATAATACCGCTTATGATAGCTTTTTCCTGTGGCGCGATCGCCTTTATATGGACTACCGGAAACCCCTATCTAGTAAGGGTCAAGGGGAAGGTTCTCCGACGACAATTGATATAGAATAGGAATGAGCATACAGCAATTTTATTAGGGTTTAATCCTCTTAAACCCATGAATCTTAACCACAGGAAAGTAATCATCATGAAAACCTCAGATAAACAATTTGAAGTCTCAAAAACAGAACAAGAATGGCAAGAAATTCTTGACCCAGAACAGTTTAATGTTTTGCGTAAACATGGTACAGAAAGGGCTGGAGCCAGTCCCCTTGATAAACAATATGGTGAGGGGATTTATGAATGTGCTGGATGTGGACAACCTGTGTTTACTTCTGATACAAAATATGATAGTGGAACGGGTTGGCCTAGCTTTTTTAACCCCATCGAAGGAGCAATTGAAACAACAGTAGATCGCTCTTTCTTTATGACTAGAACTGAAGTTCATTGTAGCCGTTGTGGTGGTCATTTGGGTCACGTTTTTGCCGATGGACCGAAACCCACTGGACAACGATATTGTATGAATGGGGTTTCCTTAAAGTTTCAACCAAAAATTGAAGATTAAAAAGTTTGAGTAAGGTGGGCAATGCCCACCCTACGTTGATTGATAAACAGGAAATAGGAAGATGAAACAAGCATTGGTTATTAGACATTTGATGTTCGAGGATCTCGGTTCTTTAGCTCCCGTATTACAAGCCAAAGGCTATGAGATCACTTACTTAGAGGCTGGATCTGATGATTTAAGCAATATTAACCCACTCGAACCCGAATTAGTGATTATTCTCGGTGGCCCCATTGGTGCTTATGATGACCAAGATTATCCCTTCATTAAAGATGAATTGCACCTCTTAGAACAACGTTTAAAGGTTGATGCACCTACTTTGGGGATCTGTTTGGGAGCGCAACTAATGGCCAGAGCTTTGGGGGCAAAAGTTTATCCAGGCAATGAAAAAGAAATTGGTTGGTTTCCCATTCAACTAACGGCAGCCGGGGCAGCATCTTCTTTGAGATATTTAGCCCAACCAGGAGAAACAGTATTACATTGGCATGGTGATACCTTTGATTTACCCCAAGGTGCAACCCATTTAGCCTCTAGTGAGAAATATCCTAATCAAGCCTTTGCTTGGGGTAACTGTGGACTGGCCATACAATTTCATCCAGAAGTGACGAAAAATGGCTTAGAACGTTGGTTTATTGGTCATGCTTGTGAGATTAATCATGCCCCTGGGGTAACGGTAGCTGAGTTACGTCAAGAGACAGAAAAATATGCTCAATTATTGGAAGTGCAAGGAGAAAAATGTTGGCAAGGGTGGTTAGAACAAATTGAGGCAGCCCTATTAGTTTAAGGTTTCTGACAAATCCACTTAATATGTTCAGGTAATAACTTAGCTAAAGCATATCTTTCTTGCACGGTTTCCCTCGCTTTTACCCGCAATTTTGCCATCTTATCAGGATGCTCTAAAACTTCCTCAATGCGCTCAACTATTCTATCAACGGCAAAGAAATCTACTAATAACCCATTGACCCCATCTTCGATCACTTCCTGAACCGGAGGCGTATTGGAACCCAGAATTACACAACCTGTAGACATGGCTTCTAACATCGACCAAGATAAGACAAAAGGACGGGTTAAATAAACATGAACGGAGGAAGCTTGTATCACTTTCAAATATTCAGAATAAGGTAAAGATCCTGTAAAATGAAGACGAGATAAATCATAGGAAAATGTTTCTAACATCAACTGTTTATAAGTTTTTCCATCCGGTAGCGATCGCCCATAAGCAACTCTGTCCTCTCCTACTATTACCACATGACAATTTGGTCGTCTTTTTAATAAAATAGAAACCGCTTCCATAAACTGAGGAAACCCCCGATAAGGTTCCATTCCTCGCCCCACATAAGTAACAATTTCTTCTACTTCTGATAAGTCTAATTTTTTATCATTTAAAACTAATTTTGCCCCAGGTATGGGTTTAAAATAGTCCGTATCAACCCCATCATGACGCACCGTAATTTTAGAATGGAATTCTGGAGGGAATTGTTCTCGTTGCCAATAAGTAGGAGATAACCCGCGATCGCAACTATATAAATCTGTTAAAATAGGGCTATTTTTAATGCGAATTTTCGCCTCAGCATCGGCATTTAAGGGCTCTTTGGGATCAAAATCTGCATCGGTTCCATGGGCATGATAAAACCATTCAAAGAAGCATAATAATTCAGCTTTTGGGAAGATATCCTTAATAAAAAGAGTCGGCCCCCACCCTGAATGGCCATAGACTACATCAGGCACAAACCCTTGACTCTTCAATTGTTCAGCAATGCGATAAACCGCCTGGCCCTGTAATACCGCATTTTCCAAAGGTCGCACATAATGATGGGTTTCGGGACGGGCTTCACGGGAAGGGGTATAGATAGCTTTTACAACCCCTTGAATTTGCCCTTCCTTGCGCTTTGTGCCAAAGACAACCCGATTTTTCGGATTTTTAGCCAACTCAGTAGCCAGATGACGAAATTGGGCGGGAAAATTGGGATGTAAAAAGAGAATTTGCATAAATAATCAAGGAAAGACCAAACATATAAAAAATAGCCTAGAACTGGGGTTCTAGACTACAACCAAAACGAAACTTAACAGTTAATTAAACTTTTCATCTCAAGCTTAACCACGAGGGGTTTTGACTTGACGGGCCATTGTTTTAAAAGTATTTAAACTCGGGCCGGGACGACGACGAGAGGTGGGAACCATGAAAAATTTAGTGGCAAATTCGACTTCTTGGGGTTCTTGTTTTTTAACAACCACTGGCATTGGGGCAACAACTTCTGGTTTGGGATCTTGTTTTTTTGCTGCTTTTTTAACTGATGTTTTCTTGCTTTTTTTCTTGCCTTCTGCTTTAGTCGATTCTTCTTCAACAACCACAGCTACTATCTCAGCTTGAGGGGCAGGGGTTTCCGTTGCCGCAGTTACGCTTACCTCTGCTGGGGGAACTCCTTTTGATTCATCTAATTCTAAGAAAAATTCTTCTTTCTTCCCACGACGCAATAATTTGTTGAGCATTTCCTAAAAATCTCCTAAAAAAGTTAGCTAAAAATTAATGCAGATAGATTCAATCTTTTGTCAAGAAATATCCTAACTCTAGATCTCTCTCTTCCTAACATAACTAATATTTAATTAGTCCCTATTAATCATGTTTATTAAGGTAATAATTACTTTCCTCACCTATCTATCAAGCCAGAAAGAGCAACTTTTTGCAATTATTTTTAACAAAACTTAACAAAAAAATCATATTTAGGGAGTTATGGAGCATAGCTGACAGGACTAATTTGGTGGATTATGATGATGGAGCCATGATTAAATCCAATTTTCAGCCTAATCTTGAGCTTTGCGAATTTGAATACAACACCATTGTTGACGTTTCCAGAGGGCAGCCACCACCCATCCATGTTGTTCTAGGGTATCAGCGATCGCCTGAGATTGTTCTAATAAAATCCCACTTAAAACCCCCCAAGATTGAGGTTTTGCCAATTTAGAAAATGCAGGAATCAACTCAATAATTACTTCAGCTAAAATATTACAAACAATTCCATCTACCCCTTCAGGAAGCAATTCTAATAATTTTTCAACACTGCCTTGATTAATCACTAAAGAATCAGCAGAAATTTGATTAAGTTCACGGTTTTCTTGGGCTGCTTTAATGGTCAAAGGATCAGTATCCACCGCATAAACTTTTGTTGCGCCTAACAAAATAGCCCCAATAGAAAGAATACCCGATCCTGACCCAATATCAGCAATAACTAGCTCATGTTGCACATCAGATAAACGCATTTCTAGGGACTCTAAACAAAGTTGCGTGGTAGCATGAGTTCCCGTCCCAAAAGCCACCCCAGGATCAAGACGGAGAATGATCCGGTCAGTTTTTTCTGGGGGAGTTAACCAGGCCGGATAAATGAGAAAGCGATCGCCAACTTCTGTGGGTTCCCAATATTGTTTCCAACTGCTAGACCAGTCTTCATCTTCAATCGACTTCCAACGGGTGAGGGGTTGGGGCAATTCTAATACTAAAGCATCCTGTTGTAACCAAAGGGATAAGGCCGAGATATCCAAAGATTGATATTTAATTTGAGGAACATAGGCCCGAATAATATAGGATTTTCCTTTAATTTCCCTGGAGGTTCCCGAACAGCCAAACTTTTCTAACCGCCAAAAAATGGATTCTTCCAAATTGGGGTGACATAAGACACTAATTTCCCACCAGCTAGTTGACATGGAATCCTACGGTAAACATTAACAGAAACAGGGGCGAATGGCCATTCGCCCCTACAGTAGTTACAGTTTAACGGTATAAGCGTCTCGAATGCCGGCCACTTTAATAATTTCAGAAAGCAGTCCTTCAGGTAAAGGATCATCCAAACTCACAGCCATAACAGCATCACCTCGGACAATTTTGCGTCCCACTTGCATACTGGCGATATTAACGTTAAAACTGCCCAACAGAGAGCCAATTTTCCCAATAATCCCTGGCATATCCCGGTGAACAGTAAATAACATATAGTTACTGGGAGGCACGTTAATGGGGAAACCATCCACATCAGTAATGCGAATTTCGCCATCACTCAATAACGCACCCGTCACAGAATGTTCACCCATAGAACCTTGGGCCGAAAGATGGAGAGAACCAGAATAGTCCCGAATGGCAGCATCACGGGTTTCAATGATACGGATACCTCGTTCTTTCGCTTCAATGGCAGCATTGACATAATTTACCCGTTCTCGCAAGGCTTGGGATAGTAACCCCTTAATGGAAGCGACAACAATGGGTTGACTGTTACTGGTAGCTAATTCCCCTTGTAAGCGCACCGTTAAGCGTTCAATGCGTCCTCCTGCTAATTGTCCCACCAAATTGCCCAAGGTTTCTGCTAATTGCAAATAAGGGCGCATTTTTTCCATGACATCGGGGGTGAGTCCGGGAATATTAACCGCAGAACGAGCAGGTAAACCTAAGAGAACATCTCGAATTTGTTCTGCCACATCAATGGCCACATTTACCTGTGCTTCTGCCGTAGATGCGCCTAAATGGGGAGTCAGAATTATATTATCTAAGTCTCTGAGTTTGGACTCTCCTAGGGGTTCTTCTTCAAACACATCTAAAGCGGCCCCGGCAATTTGACCGGCGGCCAAGGCTTCAGCTAGAGCATCCTCATCAATAATACCGCCCCGCGCACAGTTAATAATGCGGGTAGTCGGTTTCATCTTGGCCAAGGCTTCTTTGTTGATGAGATGATTGGTTTCGGTGGTTTTGGGGATATGTAGGGTAATATAATCCGATTCGGAGAAGAGTAGATCGAGATCAACTAGGGTACAACCTAACTGTTCGGCCCGATCTTGGGAGATAAAAGGATCATAAGCCAAGAGTTTCATGCCCATTGACTTGGCCACGTTGGCTACATGGGAACCAATTTTCCCTAACCCTACTACGCCCAAGGTTTTTTTGTAAACTTCGGCCCCCACGAATTTTTTGCGATCCCATTTTTTATGCTTGACGGACTGGTTAGCATCAGGGATATAGCGTGATAGGGATAACATCATGGCTAAGGCGTGTTCTGCCGCAGCAATGGTATTGCCTTCGGGAGAGTTAACCACGACAATACCCTGACGGGTAGCAGCAGGAACATCAATATTATCGACCCCTACGCCCGCTCTACCAATGATTTTGAGTTGAGTACCAGCTTCAATAATTTCTTTGGTGACACGGGTTCCAGAACGAAGCATCAAGGCATCGTATTCAGGGATAATCTTAACTAATTCTTCGGCGGGCAGTCCTGTTTTAACGTCTACTTGCGCCACTTGGGAGAGGATATCGATACCTACTTGGTCAATGGGGTCGGATACAAGAACTTTTGCCATAATTCGTTTCTGTAGGGGTGATCGGTTATTTTTTCTTATGGTTGCAGTAGCTCATTTTAGCGGTCAATGTAACGTCCAATCGCAAATCCTTAAGAAGATTTCCGGTTTTGTTCTTTTAAAATGGCGATCGCGCCTCGAATGGTTGACCCTGTGGCAAGGCCATTTGTTCAATAAACCCGCCCTATCTCGTCTATATTATTACTATATTTCTAAAAATCCTTAAAAAACATGGTTAACTATACTTTAGAAAAAGGTTGGCAAGAGGGTTACATTCAAAGTAACGGTATCGAATTACATTATGTAACTAAAGGACAGGGTAAATTGATGTTAATGTTGCATGGCTTTCCTGAATTTTGGTATTCTTGGCGATATCAAATTGCTGAATTTTCTCAGAATTATAATGTCGTTGCTTTAGATTTAAGAGGTTATAATAAAAGTGATAAACCCCAAGCTTTAAAGGCTTATCATATTAGTGAATTAGTGAAGGATATTGAAGGAGTAATTAAAGGATTAGGCTATGATAATTGTATCTTAGTGGCCCATGATTGGGGAGGAGCTATTGCTTGGTATTTTGTCAATTCTTATCCTGAGATGGTTGAGAAGTTAATTGTAATGAATCTTCCCCATCCAGCCAAATTTAAACAGAGTTTAAAAACCCTTCAGCAATTATCAAAAAGTTGGTATATATTTGCCTTTCAACTGCCTAAATTGCCAGAGTGGTTATTACAAAGAAATAATTATCAATTAATTGCCTCTATCTTTAAAAAGACTGTAGTCGATCAAAGTGCTTTTAGTCAAGAAGATTTAGATTGTTATAGAGAAGCAGCAGCAAAACCAGGGGCATTAACTGCTATGTTAAATTACTATAGAAATATCTTTCAAGGAGTCTTTAAAACCTCAGAACAGCCCTGGAAAAAGCTATCAATATCTGTGTTAATGATTTGGGGTGAAAATGATACCGCATTAGGGAAAGAATTAACCTATGGAACAGAAGATTATGTAGAAAACCTTACCCTCAAATATATTCCTAATTGTAGTCACTGGGTTCAACAAGAAAAACCTCAATTAGTTAATGAGTATATGAGAGAGTTTCTTCAATAATTTTAAATAAAACTCAATTTTAATGACGACGGCAATTATCACAATGACCACAGTTCCACCCCTTTGCTTCTTCTGGAAAACCAAAGGCATTTAATAAATATTGCCAACGACAATTACGAGTCATTAAATATTGATTCATTTGTTGAGAAGCTTGTTGAGATATTTGCTTGATTTTAGCTAAATTAACAGACATAGAAGATGATTTGAGACGATAATGAAAGGGGTCTAACCATTGTAATTGTCCCCAACGATGTAATAATGATAAAATGATTTCTCCTTGGGGTATTTCTTGGGTAATGTCTTGTATATTTCCTTCTTGGGGTATTCTCTTAACATAATTTTTTGCCTGTTGATATTGTTTCTCTAATTGCTTTAAAAAATACTGTCTTTTTTGTTGATCACTGGAATCAAGCCATCCTGTGGGTTCACTGATTAAAGTTAAATTGTCTGTCTTTTTCCCATCTCTTCCTCCTCGTCCAATTTCTTGTAAATATTCTGATAGTAAAAAAGGGGCTTGAAAATGAACAACCCAGCGCACATTCGGTTTATTAATTCCTAACCCAAAGGCTGAAGTACATACCACAAATTGTAAGTTTTCTTCTAACCATCTTTGTTCAATTTCTCGTCTTTGCTGGGGACTTAAACCTGCATGATAAGCTGTATTTTTATAATTAAGAGAGGCTAACCATTGACTTAGACTTTCACTCTCTCGACGAGAACGAATATAAATTAATCCACTTTGTTTTTGATGACTTTGAATAAAGTTTAAAAGTTGATGATTCCGACAGCGAGGAGTCCAAGCTATTTTAACCTTTAAATTGAGATTAGCACGATAGGGACTGAGACAAAATTTTTGCGGATTTTCTAATTGTAAAACCCGTTGAATAATTCCCTGAGTTCTGAGGTCTGCTGTGGCTGTAAACGCTGCGATCGCAATTTTAGTATCTGGGGGTTTATTTAATAATAATGCTTGTCTAACTGCCCCTAAACGTCCATAGGCAGGACGAAAGGTTTCTCCCCACTCCACTAAACAATGGGCTTCATCTAAAATTAGTCCATTAATTTTAAGTTCAGGACTTTTTAATATTTCCCAAATAGGAGGACTTAATAAGGTTTCTGGGGATAAGTAAAGTAATCTTATTTGTTGTTTTTTGACCTTTTCTAAAGTCTTTTTTCGTTGAGGTTTAGGAATCTCATTATGTAATAAATCTGCAGGTAACTGCTTTTGTTTTAGCTCATAAACTTGATTTTCCATCAAGGCAACTAAGGGAGAAATTACTAAAGTTAATCCTTTTTGTAATAAAGCAGGAAGTTGAAAACATAAGGATTTTCCTGCTCCTGTTGGTATCACGATAATTGCATCTTGAGCATTTAATAAACATTCAATAATTTCTCCTTGAGGAGATCTAAAATTTTCATACCCCCAAATTTTTTGGAAAGTTTGACGGACAATTGACCACTGATCACTTTGATTATTCATTGACTCAATTTATTCTCATTCTCTGATTTAATTGTTAGGTTAACTTTATAAGTGGGGATAGGATGATTTTTTTACTATTTGTTAATGCAAGATTTTCTAGACAACTGACCATGATAAAATCAAGTTAGGAGTTAGGTAAATAGAGAAAACTATGAATAATTTTAATATCGAAGACAGTCCCCGTTGGACGGCAGACGCTCAAGCAAAACTCAAAAATATTCCGTTTTTTGTACGAACCCAAGCCAGACAACGTATCGAAGAATTAGCTAGGGCCGCGGGGTTAGACGAGGTAACAGTTGAGATGGTAGAACAAGCACGGTTAGAATTTGGGCAATAATTTTGAGTAATTCTTGAAATAGGGAATACTCCTCTGTGTCGGGGTAATTCATGAATTGCCTCTACTTGTTATATCATAAAAAATTATTGTAATGCAATTTACATTTTAAATATCTAATATAAGCTGAAAACCTTGATTTGTCATCCTGAGAGAGAAAATCGGCAAAAATGGCTCAACGAACTTGCGCCTTTTGAGGTACTTATGATACACTGATGGAGCAAAGTCACAGGCTTGCTTTGGCAAAAACTGATTTTAAGACCGGATTGTTGATTTTTGTAACAAAAAAAATCTTCCCCCTCTCCTGTGAGAAAAGGGAAAGAATTTTTGATAATTAAAAAGTGAAAGTCGTCCGAATCGCACCAACCCAAATGCTATTGTTATTGTTATTACCATCGGGTTGCAGAATCACATAAACCCCAGGAGTAATCAAGATATTATCGTTGATTGGATACTTATACTGGGTTTCCACAATATAGGGGGTATCTTGGTCAGGAACGGCCAAATCTCCCGTAAGAGCATCAATACGCCGTGTATTAGTAATGGAACCACCCGCAACACTTAAAACGGCTCCTTCCTTACCCAAATCAACCACAGAAAGGGCAGCACTCCAGACCCAAACATCAGCCCCAAACCCTTTACGACTATTGCCATCTGCATCCGACCCTTGGGCCCTGGCCAGGGCATAACCTCCCCAAGCAGAGAAGTTAAATGTCTCATTAATCCGCCAGTTTCCTGTAATGCCATAACTATCTCGAATAGTTGGGGCCCCTAAAAAGGGGTCTTTACCAATCCCTTGACCTGTTTGGGAGGTTTGGTTATCAGGTTCCACATAACTACCCGTACTCGACGAAATATCTGACTCTCCATTGGCAAAATAGGTATGTAAGAAGGTCAGGGTAAAACTGAGAGCATCGTCAGGATAAATCCCTAATTGGGCCCCCGTACTGTAATTACCATTAAACAAACCATTACCCAAAGAGGGATCATTCCCATTACCAGCTAGATAAAGACCTCTGAGGGTAAACACTTCATTAAACTTGTAGTTTAACCCGATACCTCGGCCTTCCGACCCCCGAAACGTCAGAGGATTATAACGAATGAAGCGAGAGAGGGCCCCTGATTCTTCTGCAAAGAGGAAAGGGTTGCCCACATCAAAGATATCATCAATATCTAAAGAATTAGCCCCCACCCAAGTCGTTAAGTTACCAATGGGAAAACGATAATAGACATCATCAATAAACGTGGTGCTATCGCTTTGAGAATCATGACCCAGACGGGCCATTTCCGTTCCCGTGGGGTCTGACCAATTAACAATGGTTCCGCTTTCAAAACGGGTTTTTAGTAAATCTTCCCCCGTAAAGCTGGTATCAAAGTTATAGCGCGTCCGATGACCAATGACTCCACGATCATCAATCCGTCGTCTTTCCAGTAACCCTTGGTCGAACAAATCTTGCTCACGGAAATCGAGGGCCCGTTCCCCCCAAGCACCAGAGAGAGTAACAATCACTTCTCCATTTAACTTGGTGGTGGTGGAAAATTGATGATCTTCGAGATAAGAAACCCGTTGTTCTAGATTACCAACTCTGGCCCCTAAAGCGGCTAATTCTTGCTCAAATTCTTGGGCCAAACGCTTTAATTTCTCGATATCTTCCCGTAAAACCGCTACATTTTCTTGTAGGAGTCGTTCAATGGTATTGAGACAAGCATTTAACCCCGCAGCAAATTCCCAACGACTTAAGGCCCGGTTTCCGCGATAGGTGCGATCGGGATATCCCACAATACAACCATAGCGTTCTACTAAACTTCTTAATGCTTCATAGGCCCAGTCTGTTGGGGACACATCCTGTAATTCCGAGATACTGGTAACTTGGCCCATGGAAGGGGTCGTTCCTGAGTCCTCAAACTGTTTTGAGTGATCTCGGTTAAGGGGGGTTTGCAGTTGGGGACGGTTACGGATAACCCCTAATGCTTCATGGGGAGAGACGGTTTCTCGATTTTCCTCTTTCTCGTCAAAAAGACTTTCTTGGTCAGGAGCCGCGATCGCTGATGGTATTAAAAAACACAGAACACCCAGGACAGCAGGTGTTATCTTGATTATTGAAGCAATTGACTTTAACATGATAGGAATCCTCACACCTCAATTTAATTGGGAGTGGTGCTAATCAACCCCCATAATCTTGCGCCTCATAAGTAAACTCTTAATCAACAAGACCTACATTCTAATCTAAAAATAAGGGTATTTTTGCCAATAAGGACAGATTCTTTACAGATTTCAGCAAACAATCTTTACAATGTGTTTGAGTTTTATTGAGAGTAATTTTTAGTTACTTGGACTTACTCTTCTCAGGGAAAGCTTAGCAGACTTATAGGTACAAATCAGCAATATAGGTTTTTAACTCATCAATTTGTTGCTTTTCTTTCTCATTAAGCATGAGATTGGTTTGAAACAAAATTTCCCCCTCTTCTGAAATATCAGCAATGAGTCGATTTCTTACAGTTTCTCCTAACTGTTGACCTGCTACTTCCCAAATTGCGTCTTTCGGACTCGCTAAAATGTCATGATGTTCTGCCAGAAATGCTGCTTGAAACTCAAAAGGTTTCCAACCCTGTTCTGAGCGTAACGCATTGATTAAGGTTTCGGATAAGTTGTGAGCATCAGTTTTTTCACCTTTTGCTTTTAACCATAAAACCCAAGCACAAAAGGCCATTAAGGTACTTTCTAAATTTTGCGGACAATAGACAATCGTTTCTAAAAGTTCCTGGGAAAAATTTACCCCTAAGCGTCTTAGTCCCCACTTATATTTATCAAAAATTTCTACAGTAATATTATCAACATATTCATAGTAAATGGCCTTTCTTAAGTTAATCATATATATAGATTGTTCCTATTTCAGTTTTGAGCCATTATTATTAATAGGAGGAACGGGATCATAACCACCAGGATGTAGAGGATGACAGCGCAAAATTCGTTTAATTCCTAACCAACTTCCTTGAAAAACACCAAACCTTTCAATCGCTTCTAATGTATACTGAGAACAAGTTGGTTGAAAGCGACAACTGGGTAGAAATAAAGGGGAAATAAATTTTCGATACCCTTTGATTAGTAAAATTAATAGTGATTTGATAAACAGCATTATTCAAGTCCTTTGGCAAAATTTTCCATGATTCCTGATCCTAAAGTTAAGCATTACGGTTCTTTATAATTTATACTAGAAACGGGCCATTATTGTTGAGTTATTTTGACTGTTAACCCGATCATGACTTACCCATAGGGTAGGATAAATATATGCCGACTATTGATATCTTGGGAGTTCCACACGCCTACGAGCTAACTTCTCCTTCTCCCAAGCCTTCTACACCTGTTTTAATCTTCATTCATGGCTGGTTATTAAGCCGTCAATATTGGTTGCCCTTAATTGAACAGCTATCCCCCGATTATGCCTGTCTTATTTACGATCTCAGAGGATTTGGGGATTCTCATTCAGTATCTTCTGAGGCTTACTCTTCAATGAATTGCCCCACTCAATCGGAAGAAACGACTCTAGGGGTTCAAGATTTGTCCCCCTATACTTTAGCAGCTTATGCTCAAGATCTCAACATTTTATTGCAGAAATTCGGCATTGAACGAGCTTGGTTAATTGGTCATTCTTTAGGGGGAAGTATTGCCTTATGGGGTGCGGATATTTGTTCTGAAAGAGTCCAAGGAGTGATTTGTTTAAATGCGGGGGGTGGAATTTATTTAAAAGAAGAATTTGAACGGTTTCGTTCTGCGGGAAAACAGTTGGTTAAACTGCGTCCTAGTTGGTTGTCTTATGTTCCATTAATTGACATTCTCTTTTCAAGAATTATGGTGGCAAGTCCCCTAGAAAGACGTTGGGGAAGACAAAGAGTGTTAGATTTAATGAGAGCAGATACCAAAGCAGCATTAGGATCTTTATTGGATTCTACTACAGAAAATGAAGTCCATTTATTACCTCAAATTGTTGCCCGTTTACAGCAACCTGTTTATTTTTTTGCAGGGGAACAAGATACGGTAATGGAACCGAAATATGTCCAGTATTTGGCGAGTTTTCATGAACTTTTTAATTATCAAGGAAATAATGTGATTGAACTCCCTAATTGTGGTCATATGTCCATGATTGAACAACCAGAACTTTTAGGGGAAAAAATGCTGCAAATTTTAATGACCCATGAGTGAAATTAAAGACACAATTGCCCAAGATATCTTAAAATATTCTTTCGTATAAATTTTGCTTATCATATAAATTTTATTGTTTTGAATAATTTATATATATTCAAAAAGTCCAAAAGAGTCCCGTCGAGGTAAAAATCAGAAAAATTGAGCAACGAGCTTGCGCCACTTGAGGCACTTATGATAGACTAACGAATGATAGTCTCAGGCCTGTTTATGCCAAAAATCAGATTTAACGCAAAACTACCTATTTTGTGGGATTATAGACTGAAAGATAGTGAGGGGACTTTTTTCAGAGATGCGATCGCTACAACCTAAATTTTGGTTCTGAAAATTTTCCCGTTATCATGATTGAATCATCAAGAATCATTTTTAACAGAAAACAAGTATGAAAGTTACCTTAGATATTGCAACATCGGATCTAGAAAAACTTTTCAATTCGATTATAGCAGAACCCCGTATTCACTTAAGCAATATGACTTGGGAAGAATACGAAAATCTTGTACAAATGTTCAATCATAAACCATTAGTGCGTTTAAGTTATCTGGAAGGAAATCTTGAAATTATGACCAATTCTCCAGAAGATGAAATGATCAAAACGCTGATTGGACGTTTAATTGAAATTTATGCCCTAGAAAAAGAGATTGATTTATACGGGTGTGGTTCAGCAACTTATAAAAAAGAAGCGTTCCTGAAGTATTATTTTGGCAAGGGGGTAAATTTACCCTTTATCAGTTGATTAATACCGATGAAGGGTATCAAGAAACATCGCAAAGTCAATTATTATCTGAACTTGATTTGAATAAATTAGCCGAATATATTGATCCTGCTGAAGAACCGCAAATGGTTCGTGCTTATCGTCAAGCAATTAATTCTTAAAAGACAATAGGTAAATTGATTATTTTTCATTGATCACTGATAATGAATAAGGACTCATTGATCATGAATAAGCGATAAATGCTAAAAGCTGGAATAGTTGGACTGCCCAATGTCGGTAAATCGACCCTATTTAACGCCCTAGTTGCCAATGCCAAGGCAGAGGCTGCTAACTTCCCCTTTTGTACCATAGAACCGAATGTGGGGGTTGTCGCTGTTCCTGACGAAAGATTAACCATCCTAGCAGAACTTTCAAAATCAGAGAAAATTGTCCCTACCCGCATGGAATTTGTGGATATTGCCGGATTAGTTAAAGGCGCAAGTCAAGGAGAAGGTTTAGGCAACCAATTCTTAGCTAATATACGGGAAGTAGATGCTATTGTTCACGTCGTGCGCTGTTTCGATGATGATGATATTATTCACGTTTCCGGTTCCGTTGACCCCACTAGAGACATCGAAGTCATCAATTTAGAGCTTGCCTTAGCTGACCTATATCAAGCCGAAAAACGCCTAGAACGGGTGAGAAAACAAGTTAAGGGCAAAAAAGAAGGCCAAGAAGAAATACCCGCATTAGAGAAGATTGTCGCTGCGCTGAATGAAGGAATTGGGGCCCGTCATGTTGAGTTAACAGAAGAAGAAGACGAATTAATTAAACCCTTGGAACTTCTCACCCGTAAACCGATTATTTATGCTGCTAATGTGTCAGAAGATGACTTAGCTACAGGGAATGATTGGGTAGAGGAAGTCAAAAAAATTGCCGCTATTGATAAGGCAAAAGTTGTCATTGTTTCTGCTCAAGTAGAATCAGAATTAGTAGAAATTCCCGACGAAGAAAAAGCGGATTATTTAGAAGCATTAGGAGTCAAAGAAGGGGGTTTAAAATCCTTAATTAGAGCAACTTATGAATTATTGGGTTTAAGGACTTATTTAACCACTGGCCCCCAAGAAACTCGCGCTTGGACAATTCATGCAGGGATGAAAGCACCCCAAGCAGCAGGAGTTATTCATACGGATTTTGAACGGGGATTTATTCGCGCTGAAACCGTCGCTTATGATGATTTAGTTGTTTGTAAAACCATGACGGTTGCGAAAGAAAAAGGCTTAGTGCGTAGCGAGGGTAAAGAATATGTCGTTAAAGAAGGAGATGTGATGTTATTTAGGTTTAATGTTTGATCACAGTAGAGAAATACACTGGTGATCATTAATTATTAACGAGGGAAAGTCTTAATTAATGGGGTAAGTTAGGAAAGTTTGGGAAGAATAGTTTAATTATCCCTGTCCCAATCGCTAAAATAAAGCCAACTGCCACAGAACGATTGATAAACTCTTGGCTATCCAATCTCTTATTAATTCCTTTGACTTCTATATCAAGGGCTTTGATTTCTCCTGTTAATTTTTCTTCTAATCTCACTTGTCCTATTTTGAGATCATTAACATCTTTTTGAAGGGTGTCTAATTTACCGTTGATCTCCTTTAAAATTTCTTCTAACGAGTAAGTCACAGTGATGGGTGTTTGACTCATCAGTTAAACTCCTATCTGAAATATTGCTAGGGAACTAACTTTATTATCTTCCTAAACCTTGTAGGGGTCAACGGCCATTGACCCCTACCATCAGAAACAGCAATCATCAAACTTGTACAAAGATAATACCGTTATGCCCACGAATTATGATAATTAACTTCGTTTCGCCGGCTTTTGAGACAATTTTCTTTTGAAAGCAGAACCAAAGGCAACAGCCGTTCCTGCACCTAAAATAGTTAAGGGTTCGGGAACTGCTGCTGGAACCTCTTGAATAGAAGAGATGGCATACAGGGAGGCTCTCCCGTACTTGTGGTGATAAGTAAAGCTTATAATTCGTAGGGTGGGTTAGACGCGGCTATGATTTTGATGAAAAACTAATAAGTTTTAATCCGCGTCGTAACCCACCATCTTAAGTATTGTAGCTGATTATACATTTTATACCAAGATGTCGGGAGAGCCTGTATATACGAAAAACGTGCCTCCTACAACGCCATTTTCAGTAATGTTGATGGGATTATCTATACTAAAATCCCACAAATCACTATAGTCATCAGCGACTTTTACCCCATCAACTCGAAAGATAGGAACTCCAGCATCTCCAAGGGTATTAGTATTAACCTTAGCATTGGTAGTAGCCGTAGAAACAATCGCTTTCCAATCTCCCTGAATATTGCTAGTTTCAGTCCCTAGAACAGCAACATTATTGACAAAAGTATTATAGTCGGAAATGTCAGTGCTGCTAGGATCACGAGTTTCAGAAGTCACAAAGACGTAGCGAAACTGGGAACCTGGGGCTAAATTAGGTAGGGTAGCTGCTAAAGTTTCTCCAGCTAATAACAGAGGTGTGCTTGTCCCTAAAATCACGCCAGCTAAAGTTAGGTTCAAAGATTTTCTCATTTCTCAAAAACGATTAAATTTAGAAAATTTGACATCAACGCCGCAACCATAGCACAAGGGGGGGGAAGTCAAGTATTTTAATAATATTTAATTCAAAATATAGATTATTGAACGATTAAAGTTGAAAAGGGATAAGGTGGGTAGTGCATTGGCCTACTGTAGTGCAAGAGTTATGAAGCTAAAATCAGACAAGCACCTCCAAGAAACCATCAGACAAAATTAATGATTAAAGCTAATTTAGACTGGTTATTTGCTCAAGATAATAAGGCGTTTTCAGCTTAGACTTATCATCAAAAATTAACGTCTGACTTTTATGCGGGCGAGTTAATTTAACCGATTGGTGAGAATCATCGATTTTCGACAAAAACCCGCCCCGACAACTTCTGACTTCTTGATCGGTTCCCAATTAAGATACAATTTGTAGTTGGTTCTCAATTCAGACGGCATCAACCGTAGTCGACCATTAGGTAGATTCAGTGGACTTGACTCAAACATTCAACACGACAAACCCAATTATTGGTGTCGTTCACCTCTTACCCCTGCCCACTTCTGCCCGTTGGGGAGGCAGTTTAACAGCAGTCATTGAACGGGCTGAACAAGAAGCCACCGCCCTGGCCGCAGGGGGGGTAAATGGTATTATTGTCGAAAACTTCTTTGATGCCCCCTTTACCAAAGATCGGGTAGATCCGGCCGTAATTAGTGCCATGACCTTAATTGTCGATCGCATCAAAAACCTGGTGGTGGTTCCTGTGGGCATTAACTTGCTAAGAAATGACGCATTAGGGGCGATGGCGATCGCGTCTACGATTAATGCCCAATTTATCCGTGTCAACGTCTTAACGGGCATTATGGCCACCGATCAAGGGTTAATTGAAGGGCGGGCCCATGAATTACTAAAGTATCGCCGGGAATTAGCTGCCGACGTGGCCATTTTAGCCGATGTTTTAGTCAAACACGCCCGACCCTTAGGAACTCCCAACTTAACCACAGCAGTTCAAGATACCATTGAACGAGGACTTGCTGATGGGGTCATTCTCTCAGGGTGGGCCACAGGTAGTCCCCCCAGTCTCGAAGACTTAGAATTAGCTGTGGCCGCTGCTAAAGGAACCCCTGTCTTTATTGGGAGTGGGGCTAATTGGGATAATATTGAACAATTAATGACCGCAGCAGATGGGGTAATTGTGGCCAGTTCCCTGAAACGTCATGGCAAAATCAGCGAACCCATTGATCCCATTCGGGTGGCCCAATTTGTAGAAGCGGCCCAACAAGTGAGTGCATCTAAAGAAAAATCAAAATCTCAGCAACCTCTCAAACTGACAACGTAAGACCTTGCTAAAATCAGCAGTAATGATGATTTGCTAAATCGTAACTATTATGAGTCGTAGACGTTCTGTTCCTTGGATTTATCGTTGGTCCCGTCCGATCATCGGTGCGATCGCCATTGCGGGGGCGATTCTAACCGCCTATCTCACCATTACGAAACTAAGTGGGGGGGAAGTAGCCTGTGGGGCCGGAGATGCGGAAAACTTCGTCTCTGGATGTAAAAGTGTTCTTGATAGTCCCTATGCCCTTGTTTTTGGCTTACCCTTAAGTTTATTTGGGTTTCTTGCTTATAGTAGTATGGCCACGGCTGCCTTGGGGCCTTTATTAATTAAACCGGAAAGTAATAAAAGTTTCAGAAAACAATTAGATGAGTGGACATGGTTATTCCTCTTAGCAGGGGGAACTTCTATGGCGGTTTTTAGTGGCTATTTAATGTATATTTTAGCCACTGAATTGCAGTCTGTTTGTTATTACTGTATTGGATCTGCTATCTTCTCCCTTAGTTTAATGGGATTAAGTATTTTTGGTCGAGAATGGGAAGAAGTGGGTCAAATCTTTTTTATTCCCATTGTCGTTGCGATGATTACCTTAGTCGGAACCTTGGGAGTTTATGCTAATGTTAACGGGCCAACGGCTGAAGGACGTTTACCCATTGAAACAACAACTACTGCCCCTCAGCCTCCTGATGGTTGGAAAATCACTACAGAGTCAGGGGAAGCAGAAATTGCTTTAGCCCAAAATCTCACTAAGGTTGGAGGCAAAATGTATGGGGCCTTTTGGTGTCCCCACTGTTATGAACAAAAACAGTTATTGGGAGAAGCAGCAGTCCAAGAAATAACGTATATTGAATGTGATCCCAGAGGGAAAAATCCTCAGCCTGATGCTTGTGCGGCGGCTAAAATTGAATCTTTTCCTACTTGGGATATTAAGGGAGAAAGACTCTCAGGAGCCCAACTTCCTGAAAAATTGGCCAAAGTTTCTGGTTATACGGGACCAACGAACTTTAAATACACGATGCCTGGCCGTTAATTATTGTAGGGTGGGCAATGCCCACTCTACTAATGCACCAATTTAGTTGAAACAACCCACTACAAAATCGGCGTTGCCGAAGGCACTGCGGAGCAGATCGCACTGTATCGTGAGATAAATTAAGTTATAGTCAAGGGGGGCGGAATATTTGCCAACAACTCAACAGGCGTTTCGATGCTTCGAGCTTTGTCAGAACCTCACAAGTATGTACCTTTCTGTGGATATGGTACGTTTAGATCAGAGGACTGGAAATGCAATAATTATAACCGGAGAGTAAATTTTGATTGAGATTTACCCTAATGGAAATTGGAGATTTGTTAATGAAATCTAAGTTTCAAATGATGACCATGGAAGAACTGAAAAAATATGTTCTAGAAAATCGAGGTGATCAAGCAGCATTTCAAGCATTAATGGATCGTGTTGATGCTCAACCTAAAAACGAATTATATGGATCAGTAAATGCTGAGGAGTTTTCTACATTGCTTGAACAACATCGCCGCTTTCAGAAAAATTAAGATTGTTGGTGAGAAATGTTGGGTTTCGTTACCTCAACCCAACCTACAATTTGACACTCCCACCTTCTGTATTAACTTAACACCCAATTAACCAGGGTACGCACCGGAAAACCCGTCGCCCCTGCATTATTAACCCCATTTTCCTTGTCACCCCAAACTGGCCCGGCCACATCTAAATGGGCCCAAGGAGTCTCCTTAATAAACTGCTTTAAAAATAACGCAGCCGTAATCGAACCCCCGGCCCTTGGCCCCGTATTTTTCATATCTGCAATGGGAGATTTTAACCCCTCAAAATACTTTTCTTCTAAGGGCATTTCCCAGAACTTTTCCCCGGCTGCTTCTGCTGCGGCTTTAATTTCTCCGGCTAAATTATCATCTGTACTCCATAACCCAGAAATATTGTCTCCTAAAGCAACAATACAGGCCCCGGTAAGAGTAGCTAAATCTACGATCGCATCAACTTCTAATTTTTCGGCAAATACCAAAGCATCAGCCAAGGTTAACCGTCCCTCAGCATCAGTATTATTAACTTCGATAGTTTTGCCGTTTGAAGCAGTTAAAACATCCCCAGGGTGCAGGGCCCGCCCACTGATCATATTTTCCGTAGCTGCACAAACAAAATGCACCTCTACATCGGGCTTTAATTGGGCGATCGCTTGGGCGGCCCCCAAAGTCGCGGCCCCACCTCCCATGTCCATTTTCATGGTTTCAATGCCACTCCCTGACACTTTCAGGTTTAAACCCCCAGAGTCAAAGGTTAGACTTTTACCCACAATAGCGACTTTGCGTTTGGGGGTTGCTGCTGGTTTATAGGTTAAATGAATGAATTTAGGCGGTAAATCAGAAGCTTTGGCAACCCCTAAAAATGCCCCCATGCCTAACTTTTCACAGTCTTCTTGTTCTAAAATTTCGATTCCTAACCCGTAGTCTGTGGCGATTTTTTGGGCAGTTTCAGCAAAGGTAACAGGAGTTACGCTATTAGCAGGGGCCGCTACTAATTCCCTGGCTAAAATGACCCCAGAACAAACAATTTGGGCCCGTTTAATGGTTTCCCCTTGTTCCCCCACCCCTAAAATGTCTACGGTTTCTAGTTTCATGGGTTTGTCTTCGGGTTCGGACTTGAAGCGGTTATCTTGATGTAAGGGTAAGATTAACCCTTCGGCGATCGCAGCCGTGGTGGTTGCTGCATCATCATTCACCAAGGGTAAACTGATGGCTAGGGTTTTGACTTTCTCTTTTTTGGCTAAACGGACGATCGCTGCTGCCCCTAAGCGCAGGGTGTTTGATTTTAGCTCATCCGCTTTGCCTAAACCGACTAAAATGATTTTACGGACAGAACTCTGACCACCAACGCGAGTGACTGCGCTAGTCCCAGATTTTCCTTCAAATTCTGCTTCTGTAATTAATTCTTGTAGAGTTCTCCCCAGTTTTTCGTCTAACTGCTTTAATTCTCCCGTTATCTCTGTGGCATTTTCAAATAAACCAAGAGCGAGTGCATCTCCACTCCAGTCTAATAAGGGGGTATCTGTCCCACGAATATCCATGTATATTCTCAAGTGTCTCGTTAGAATGTCCGTTTCTCATTTTAACTGAGATCTTGCATCAGAACAAAAATACTTAATGATTTAGAGGCAGGAGGAAGAAGGCATCTGACTCAAAAAATTACAAATTTTTAAGGAACCTTGTCTAGAGATTGCGTGTACAATCGAAACTTAGTAAGGAAAATTCCCATAATGAACCATCATGGCAGCTAAAATAAAAAAAGGTGCATTAGTTCGCGCTGTAAGAGAACAGCTAAATAATAGCCTGGAAGCCAAGGCCAGTGATACCCGTTTTCCTCCCTATATGTTTGAAACCAAGGGAGAAATTCTTGAACTGACTGACGAATACGCCCTAGTTAGGTTTTCAGTCCCTACCCCCAGTGTTTGGCTACGCATCGACCAACTAGAACCTTTAGAATAAGCGTCAATTTACTATAATCATGACTGTCTCCCATGACTCCCTGCTTCCTTGTCAATCCTTTCGTGTTTCCGTCATTGGTGCGGGCAATGTCGGACGCACCTTAGCCCAACGCATTGCCGAAAAAGATCTAGCCGATGTGGTGTTACTGGATATTGTTGAAGGCTTACCCCAAGGCATTGCCCTGGATTTAATGGCGGCTCAAGGCATTGAGTCCCATAATAGCAAAGTTATTGGCACGAATAATTATGAGGAGACAGCAGGATCTGATGTCGTTGTGATTACCGCAGGGCGAGCCAGAACCCCTGGTATCAGTCGGGATGACCTAATGGCAATTAATGCCAAAATTGTCGTTAATGCGGCTCAGCAAGGGATTAAATACTCTCCTGATGCCATTTTTATTATCATTACCAACCCCCTCGATGTGATGACCTATTTGGCTTGGAAGGCGACGGGACTGCCTCCCCAACGGGTGATGGGAATGGCCGGGGTTTTGGACTCTTCCCGCTTACAGACTTTTATTGCCATGGAATTGGGTATCTCAACGGCCAATGTGACGGCGTTGGTTTTGGGGGGTCATGGGGACTTGATGTTACCTTTACCTCGTTACTGTACGGTTAACGGGGTTCCTATTCCTGAATTGTTGGACCAAGCTACTATTGAGCGTTTGGTGGAAAGGACGCGCAATGGTGGGGCTGAGGTGGTGAAATTATTACAAACGGGAGGGGCTTATTATGCGCCCGCTTCTTCTGCTTGTTTGATGGTGGAAACTATTTTACGAGATCAATCTCGTTTATTACCAACGGCGGCTTATTTGACGGGAGAATATGGGTTGGAGGATATTTATCTTGGAGTTCCTTGTCTCTTGGGATGTCGCGGGGTGAAACGGATTTTAGAGGTTCAACTGACGGAACAAGAAAGGGAATCATTACATATTTCGGCTAATTCTGTGAGAAAAAACGTGAAGTTAGCGTTAGAAAGTGTGGGGATGGATTAATCAATTTTTTTAATCTTTTTCTTAAATTCTAAGACAGCATCAAAGGGTTCATCCCATTCTATGTAACTGGTTAACAAGTCTAAATCTAGGTTAGGTAATAACTTACTTTGATTAGATTCTGTATAGGTTCCATTGACTAAAGAATGCACTTTTAACCGTCTATTTTGCCAAAACCAAACTTCAGGAATTGCTAAGGCTTGATAAATTGTTAGGGTATTAATTCCCCCGCTAGTAATAACGACTTCAATGGCTAAATCAGGCAAATCTTTTCTCTGACCAAAACAATAGGATTTATCGGCTTCAATTCCTTTTTTTACATGATGACTCCGCCAGGTTGTTGAACCTAAAGAATAAAATCTAATTCCCATTTCTAATAAATAGGTTTCTAACAAGATTCCAATATTTTCTTTGTCAATTTCATGACGACTACTGGGGGACATAATTTGTAAAATTCCCTGATCATAAATAACTCGAAATAAAGGTGAATCTCCCAAATATTGTAATAAATCAGCATAAATTTCCCAAGGGATACCACTTAAAATCAATAGTTGATCACTTTCAAGATTATAATTGTTTAACTGGTCTAAAATTCGTGAAAATGGTTGGGTGTTTATCGAGGAAATAACCATTATTTTTACCTATTTTTGTCTAAATCATCTTTCTATTTTAAAGTGTTTCTAAATAACTCAATAAATCTGACATTTCTTGGGGATTTGGTTGAAATTGTGGCATCGGTGGGGTTTGGCCGCTGGTTACTTGACGAATCAGACTGAGTTTAGATTTATGCTTTTGAACATGATGTAAACTCGGCCCCACACTGCCATCTGCTTTTAATCCATGACATCCCGCACAATTAATTTCAAACATTGCCTGACCTCTTTCGATATTTCCTGTCAGAGATAACACTTGATTAATATAGGGATCAGAAATTTGATGGAGATAGGAACCAACCATGACCACAATAACAACAACAATAACGGCTACGAAAATTAGGGTTAGCCGTTGTATAGCATCTTTCGGTTGAATTAACTGTTCAGTCACGGGTAGTTATCAAGGGATAGATCAGAGCAACTTGTTCTTTACATTTTGCAATGTTTTGGGACTTTCGGGCCCCTTTCGTTAAATTGATGTAACAATTGCGGGTTAAATCGGGCTAAATAATTAAGATGCTTAAAAAAATCTTGACAACGAATACCACTCAGTATAGAACTTAAAAGTCAACAAGTTAAGTCTATTGGCATTGGTTAACATTGTGCAACATTTTCCTTCTTCAAAAACGTGAAGTCTTTTAAACTAGAAGGAACACTGCAATCTTCTTCAGAGACTAAGGGTATAGGGTTTTACTTCTGACTTCTGACTCCTGCTATTGGTAGGTTAATTCCCTAACCCAAGCGCGATCGCTCACTTACTCATTTCTACTCCTCGCCAAGATTGCTCACGCTATATTCTCCCGTTTTCTAACTCCTATGTTTAAACGCTTCTTGGCTCATCAATGGTTTCCTTCTACCATCTCTGCTGGTTGTTTATTAACGGGATGGTTACTCGCTACGCCTTTATCTGTTCATGCAGAAACTAATTTTATTCCCCCTGAGATGGATTATGGAGTAGAAACGGTTTCTTTGGAGTCATCCCTGGCTCAATTTGAGGGTGAGACTGAATCGCAGTCATCCACTGTACCTAATGACCCCCTAGATAGTCCTTTTCCTGTTCCTTGGCAGTGGTTAATCGAAACTCAGCAAGAATTTAGCAGCAAAGGGACAGTTGGACAAAGATACTATCGCAGTCAAGCTTTACTGTCTCCTGATGGCCAATATGCGGCTTATACCCGTATTTCCATGATAGCGACACCGGAACTCCATGAGTCTCAAGCCACGAGTGTGATGTTTTTGGAGAATTTACAGACAGGAGAATTACAAGTCATTCGACCAGACTCTCCCCTGGCCAAGCATTTGCACGATGGGGAAAACCCGGAAAATGAACCAGGGATTATGTCAATTTTAATACCTGTTTCTTGGTCATCTAATGGCGATCGCTTATTATCTCGTCAAATGGAAGGATTTTTTAGCACTTCTGATGTGACAGATTATGCTGTCATTTGGGAGCGAGACACGAATCAAACCACCACAGTTACCCCCACCCCAAAACCCCAGGATCATCAAACGGCGATTCTTTTAGGATGGAATGATAATAATGGCAATGAAGTCTTGTTTCGCTCAGGAATGTTAGGGGATGAAGATTGGCCGGTGGTGGCGGTTACGCCTCAAGGTAACACCTTATTAGCCAAGGATGCTGATTCAGTGACCTATGGGCAATTAGTCACCCGTAGTTGGACTGGTTCTCAAATTTTGCCATAAAAGACTCTATCTTTAGGGGTAATTCATGAATTACCCCTACAACCGAATGCTGGATAAATGGCTACGGGGGTTATAGGTACGACTTTCACGAATTTTCTCGTAATAGTCTCGTTCGGTAGCAGTGAGGTTTTGGGGCGTATCAACCACAATTTTAACTAATTGATCTCCCCGTCCATCTTTGGGGTGTATCCATCCTTTTCCCCGTAAACGTAGGGACTGGCCAGAACGAATACCAGGGGGAATTTTAACCGTCACCATGCCATCAGGGGTAGGAACTTCCACTGCTGTTCCTAAAACTGCTTCATCTGGGGTAATAGGCACTTCACAGACTAAGTTATCATCCTCAAATTGGAAGAAGGAATGGGGTTCAAGTTCCACATTCAGATACAAGTCTCCTCGATTTTGACTGTAAGGACTGGCGGCCCCTTTTCCCCTTACCCTAACCCGACTTCCGGTTTTGGCCCCCGCAGGAATTCGCACATCTATGATTTCATTGCCTAAATTGAGGCGTTTTTGTACCCCACGAAAGGCTTCTGAAAAGGTGAGACGCAGGGTTGCTTCTCGGTTAGGGGCAGGGGTTTGGCTATCAAAGCCGCTACTATAAGGATTATAGCCTGTAGGGCCTGTGGTGGTACGGTAGCTATAATTTCCGGTTCCAGGGCCACCAGGGGTAGAAAAGCGTCCTAATAATTCATTGATAAATTCTTCAAAGTTACCATACTGGCTAAAGTCAAAGCCTCCCATATCGACACCGACGTTACTGCCGCCGGGCCAGCCACTTTGGTCAGCTTGTTTCCAATATTGCCCAAATTGGTCGTATTTTTGGCGTTTTTCGCTATCGAATAGCACTTCGTAGGCTTCACTAATTTCTTTAAAGCGTTCTTCTGCTTCTTTATTGTCAGGGTTTCTGTCTGGGTGATATTTAACCGCTAGTTTCCGAAACGCCTTTTTAATTTCGTCCGCGCTGGCGTTTTTGCTCACTCCTAGTATGGCATAGTAATCTTTATAATCGGTAGCAGCCATCTACAGAAATCTCCTCTTGAGTGGTTAATCGGGTTAAACAATTGGGGAAGAAAGATCCTTAATAATATTTTACTATAAGTTAATTGTTATTGAGTTTTCGTTTTAATTTCCCTTGACAATACTGCCAATTCGATTGAAAGGAAAGAATCTAAAAACAGCATTACCAATCACATTTCGTTCGGGTAAAAATCCCCAGACATGAGAATCATTACTATTGTTACGATTATCTCCCATGACAAATAAATAGCCTTCGGGAACTTGGACGGGTTGTAAGTTATAATCAGGAGATTCTAGGATATATTTTTCATCAAGGGGTTGATTATTAAGATAGACTTTGCCATTATTAACGGCAACGGTTTCTCCTCCTTTGGCAATGACTCTTTTAATAAATGCTTGCTCTTTTTTATACCCTTGTAATTGTAATTGAATGGGGGGTTCAAACACAATAATATCTCCTGGTTGGGGAGCATGAAAATAGTAAGAAACTTTTTCAACTACTAAGCGATCACCTTTTTCTAAGGTGGGATACATAGACTCTGAGGGAATATAGCGGGGTTCAGCAATAAAGGTACGAATAATAAAGGCTAAAATTAGAGCAATGACAATAATTTGTACATTCTCCCATAAAGCTTTCCATCGGGTATTTTTGTTGTTTTTTTGCTGTTCAGATAGAGAAGGGGTTTTGGCTTTTTCTTGATCTAATGTCATAAAAATTGTTCTAGCTGTTCTTGAATTATAGCTTATTGGTTTAATTTTTTCTTGGCTTGTTGCCACAGGTTTTCTAATTCTTCTAGGCTATAATCAGTTAAGGGGCGATCGGCAAATGTTTCCATTTTGGAAAGACGTTGAATAAACCGTTCATTTGTTCCTGCTAATGCTTCAGACGCATCTAAACCATACCACCTCGCCAGGTTAATTATGGTAAAGAGTAAATCTCCTAATTCTGATTGTTGATGTTCTTGATTATCGGTTTCTAATGCCTCTTTAAATTCGGCTAATTCTTCTGAAAATTTATCCCAAACCCCTTCAATATTTTCCCATTCAAATCCTGCTTTTGCTGCTTTAATTGAGATTTTACTACTTGCCATTAAGGGGGGTAAAGTTCGATTGTAATGAGCTAGTTTTCGACTCAATAATTGAGAAATTTCTGGGGTTTCTCCCTTCTCTTCTGCTTTGATTTTTTCCCAATTTTGTCCCACTTCTTCTCCATCTTTAACTGTTACATCTCCAAAGACATGAGGGTGACGACGAATTAACTTTTCGGTGATACCTTGCGCCACTTCTTTTAAGTTAAAATGTCCATGATCATCAGCAATTTGTGCCTGTAATACTACTTGTAATAGTAAGTCTCCTAATTCCTCTGCAATGGCATTTTGATCTTCGCTTCTGATGGCATGAACTACCTCATAGGCTTCTTCTATTATGTATGGTATCAAAGTTTGGGGGGTTTGGGCTAAATCCCAAGGACATCCACCATCAGGCGATCGCAATTTTGCTACTACTTCAATCAGGTGGTTTAATGTCTCTAAAATAGCATGATAGGTTTGGTTTGGGGCGGTTTGGGGTTTAGACATAGATAAGCAGGATAAAGTATCTCTTATCTATTGTTAACTAAATTGTCCCTATCTGTAAATATTGAGAGAAAGAAACCCAATTTATCATCATTTTGATACTTCCTGTAATTTTGCTTGCGCTAATTTTAATAATCCCTGGGATTCTTGATAGCTACTTGTTCCTGTTTGGACTTCTTTTAATTGATCAATTGTCCCTTGTAATTCACTGACAAAGGTTCCTTTTTCTTCTGGTTCAATTCTTTTTGCATAGGATGTTTGACGGCGTTGTATTTCGTCTTTTGCTGTTTCTAATGCGTCTACTGAATCTGCTTCTATTTTCTCTCGAATTTTGATTATACCCAAATTACTTTGATATTGTGCCAAGAGAGTTTGAGTTGCTAAATAGCTAGTTTCTTCAGGAGAGATTTTTTCTAATCGTTCAATTGCTTGTTGCCATAATTTATCACATTGTTGCCATTTTTCAACTGGATGAGGAGGATTTTTACAAAGGTTTGTTGCTGCTAAAGAGAATTGTTGTGCTGCTTGAATCATGGTATTTCCTTTTTTTAGTCCATCCATATCTCCTGCTACTGCTTGAAAATCTCTTTGATACATTTCTAATTGGTTACTTGCTAAAGTAGCAGCAAAGGTATCAGCAGGAAGTTGTTGCAGTTCATCTAAGGAATGTTGCCAATTGGTAAGAATGGTTTGTTTTTGCTGTGGGTTAATAGCGGTTTGATAGTCTTTTTGGGCTTGTTGTAAATTCCCTGCCGCTTGCTGATAAGTATTGTAAGCATTTTTTTGTTGAAAAATAATCGCTTCCATTCGTCCAATTTGCTTTCTTGCTGCTTCAAATTCATCAAGGGTAAACTGCCAACTACAACTAAACATTTGACAATAGCGTTTGGGTTCATATCCAATAAACCAAACGGGTAATTTATCTAAATTTTGTTGGGCAATTTTAACTTTTTTTTCCCCTAATGTGATATCATCAAAACTAGAAACATGGTGAATTAATTGATCCGCTTGTTCCACGTGAGCGATCGCTTCTCGGTAATTATGATCCATCTCAATATAACTGGGTAATAATAATAAAGGGGCAACTTTTGAGACGGGGCGGCGAATCATAGGATAGGGTAAGTTTACCAGGTAAACCAGTCCGACAAAACCTGTTGCAGCGACGGTTGTAATACCAATACCCCAAGCAATTAGTTTTAGTTTCATAATGGAAAGTGATAAGGATACTAAGGTTAGTATTCCCAATTTTTGCCATTTTTGATCAGGGGTTGATTAATTTTTAATTGTCGCGGCAAGTTGCAAAGGGATAGATTTAATTAAGTGAATTAATGATAAACTTCATATAATGTACCTCGTTGCTGATAGGGACGGTTGAGAGATTTGATCCCATTTTGTAAGGTTTCTACCTCCATAAAAGTTCCTCCCATTGCACCAGCCATGGTGGTAATATGTTCTTCCATTAAAGTTCCTCCAATGTCATTACAACCCCAGTTTAAAGCTTGTAATGCTCCATTTAAACCTAGTTTAACCCAACTTGGTTGATGATTTTTTATCCAGTTTCCTAAGAAAATTCTGGAAACTGCTGTTAATAATAAGGTTGATTCTAAACTAGGTTGATCTCTATTCACCCGTTTTCGTAATGCTTGCGGTGCATCTTGTCCCACAAACGGTAATAAAATAAACTCAGTAATTTTAGCGGGATAATTATTTTCAATGGCTACTTTTTGTAAGTTTATTAAATGCCTAAAATGTTGTATTTGTTGCTGTGGTGTTTCAATATGACCACATAACATGGTACTGGTGGTATTAACTCCTAAACTATGGGCCAAACCAATAATTTCTAACCAGGTTTCAGTATCAATTTTTTCAGGACAAATAATGCGTCTTACCCTATCATCTAAAACTTCTGCAGCCGTGCCTGGCATTGACCCCAAACCGGACTCTTTTAAGGCTATAATAACCTCAGCATAACTAATCTTATCTTCCCTGGCAATAAATTGGATTTCTTGGGGAGAAAAAGCGTGTAAATGAAGTTGAGGAAATTCTTGTTTTAAACTGCTAAGTAATCGTTGATAATAGTTTAAGGATTTTCCCTGTAATTTTGCTTCAGGGTTTAACCCTCCTTGCATACAAATTTCTGTGGCTCCTATTTGGACAGCATCGGCAGCTTTTTCGAGAATTTGTCCGATATTAAGCCAAAATGCGCCATCATCTCCCGCATCTCGTCGAAAGGCACAAAAGTTACAATGTTGCTCACAAATATTGGTAAAATTTATATTACGATTGATGACATAAGTAACGGTGTCTCCCACTTGTTTTTGACGGAGTTTATCAGCAGTTTGCCGAATTTTATTAATGACGATTTCTTCCGTTTGAGAAAGAAGCGTAACTCCCTCTAATTCTGATAAGTCTATTTTGTTTTCTGCTTGGTCTAAAATAGCTGTTATGGATTCAATTTGATTAATCACAGGAGTTTTATGAAGATTAAAGGATCATTTCTACCAATATTTACTATTGTAGCGGGAATATTGTTTCTTGTTTATCTTCAGGCACAGATTCCGAAAGGGGTTTATTTTAGTGGGGATGCTGGACTAAAATCATTGTTGGCACAACAGTTAAGTACGGGACAATTTCGCTTTGATTTATTACCTCCTTCTGAGTCTTGGGTACAGCAGCTTTGGAGTCAAGGTTTATATCCTTATGAGAAACCTTTTTTCTATGATATTGATGGTCTTTATTATATCACATTTCCCTTTAGTTTTCCTTTGATTACTGCTCCTTTTTATAATCTTTTTGGATATCGAGGTTTATATATAATTCCTTTGCTGACTACTTTGGGAATTTGGGGACTTTTTTATCGGGTTTGTCTTTGGTTAAAATTTAATTCTTTGATAACTTCTCTGGCTTTAATTTTATTAATTTTTGGTTCTCCTCTAACAGTATATAGTGCAATGTATTGGGAACATACCTTGGCTGTTTTTCTGGTTTTTGCAGGTACTTTTTTGCCTTTGATCATTCAAAATACATCAAGATTTTTTAATTTATTAATTATTATTAGTGGTTTTTTATTGGGATTTTCGGTTTGGTTTAGACCCGAATGTTTATCGGCTGTTTTCCTGGTTTTATTGTTAATTTATTTACCTGAGATAATTAAGTTTATTCCTCCTATGAAATTTATTAATTCACTTGAATTAAACCCATTTAAATTATCGATAACTCAGAAAAATATTTTTTTGATTTCAACGGTATCATCTGTTAGTCTGTTTTTTATTTGTAATCAGTTAATCTATCATCATTATTTGGGAATTCATGGGATTCAAGTCATTGAAAAAGCCTCTTTAATAGATAGATTAAAAGAAGCAACTACTAATTTTAAACAATTAACACAAGCCTTTCTACAATTCTTCCCTATCACTGCTTTTTGTAGCTTAATTATTGTCCAGATTATTTTAAAAAAAGAAAAAGTGTCATCAGACTATTTACAAGTCATAATTGGTTTAGTTTGTTTATTATTTATTGCTGGGGTTTCTTTAATGGTTCCCGGAGGAAGTGCCGGGTTAATTCCTGGTGGAAAACAATGGGGTACTCGCTTTTTATTAAATTTAATTCCCCTTGTTTCTATCTGGGTTATTTATCAGTTTAATTCTAGCCAAACAATTAACAATAAAATTCTCAAAACTATTTATGTTTCATTGTTTACATTTTTACTGGTTATCTGTATTTATACTAATACTTATTCAGCCACACTTTATCTCAAAAAAGCTCATACTGATGTAATACCATCCCTTGAATTTTTAAGTGAAGATGACCGTAAAATAATTATGATATCTAATCAATTTGTTGGTCAAGTATTAGAACCTGCATTAAAAGATAAAAAAATATTTTTGAAAGCTAATACAGAAAAAGATTTAAAGCTTTTGTCAGCTATTTTATTAAATAAGGGATATCAAGAGTTTATTTATATTTGTTATTCTAATCGTTCCTGTGATCTTCCTAATGAATCAACAAAAAACTTAAGCTTCCAAGTTAACAATAAATGGTTTATAATTCAATTCAAGTTTATCAATAAATTTGGTAAGTATCCAATTTATGGGGTTTCATTAGAAAAATTATCTCGGCAAAATTAGTACAATAGCAATGCGCGAAGGTTTATATCTATCAAATTTGCTAACTCAACAGTCTAAGGAAAACTAAGTGATGCAACTCTCAAAAAAAACCATTAATATCATTCTTTTAAGTGCCATTGCTATTGCTGTCATCCTGAGACTTATAAATTTAGAAAGTCGAGAATTTTGGTATGATGAGGTATTATCCTTATTACTTTCTACAGGGCAAAAAATCAATTATCAACCCCCTAAAGATGTCCCAGTATTATTAGCAAATTACAGTGATTTATTAAAAATTCCTCTTGAAAATAATCCTACTGACTCAGTGAAAACTTTGGCAAATTTTCTGAAAGGATTAGTGGCTGAACCCCATCCTTTTCTCTTCTTTCTAGAACAACATTTTTGGTTAAGACTATGGGGTAATTCTGAGGCAGCAATGCGGAGTATTATAGCATTATTTAGTCTGGGTTCTCTCGTTTGTGCTTATGGGTTGGGACGATATTTATTAGGTAATCAAGGAGGGTTATTATTTGCCGCATTATTAGGGTTAAATCCTTATTATCTTTTTCATTCTTTAAACGTAAGAATGTATGGTTCGCTCATATTTTGGGTTTTATTAAGTAGTTGGTCTTTAATGGAATTAATTTCTGTTAATACTTGTCAAGATAACTCTAATCATCCCAAATTATCTAAACTTTTATGGATATTATTATTAATCATTTCAGCAGCAGCAGGATTTATGACTTTTTATTATTTTGCTTGCTGGTTTTTGGTATTAGCTGCACTTGTTTTCTATTTAGATAGACAAAGATGGTGGCAATATGCTCTTTATTTAACTACCAGTATTCTTGTGACAATTCCTTGGTTATTATGGGGAACCAGACAACAATTAAGAAATGCAGATTTAGAAAGATTTGCTAGTCCCAATGGTTTGTTAGCAGCAACCTTGAAACATCTACAGGAATTTATTGATGTATTAGGAATTCATTTATTATTAGGAGACTGGGTGAGTATTTTACCCACTTTTGTGACAACATTCGGGGGGATTTTAGTCCTTATTGTCTTAAGCTGCTGTAGTTGGTTTTTATACAAAAAGCAAGAATATCGTCTTCTAATTATCGGGTTACTGTTAGGAATATTCCCTTTAATCATTATGTTAACTTTGGACGTTATCACAGGCAAATTTACTTTGGGTTTTGGCTGGGGACGTTCCGTTATTTTTGTACTTCCTGGTTGTTTATTGTTATTAGTTATTGCCATCGAAAAGGTGACAGGTAAGTTTAAAAACCCGGCAATTTTAGTCATGCTAATCTTATATTTAACTATTAGCATCGCTGATTTTAGTTTCCGTCCCCGTTGGATGTTTCATCAAGTCGCCGATATCATTAATCAGCAACCGAATACCCCCACATTAATTGTGATCAATTCTCCAGCTTGGGGCCATATTTTACGCTTAGCTTATTATCTTCCTAGCACTTCTCCCATTAGTTTACTCGCGCAAAAATCTGATAAAATTGGGACTGATTTAGAAAAAAGCTTAAGCCAAAAACCCAATCAATACCAAAGAGTTATTTGGTTAGATAGTGCGCGTCCCGTTTGGGGTAAAACGAGTACAGAACAAGAAAAACAGCAAGTAAAAACAGTTTTAGAACCTTACTATCAACTGCAACAAACTCAACCCTTATTAGGAACTTGGGAATTAGATAATTTTACCCTTAATCTTTATCAACATAAGTAACTCAAAAATGTCTAGAATAGAGAATTAGAGACAATAAATTATTAAAAAATAACCCAGTTACCCCCGTAAATTGCCAATTCCCGATACAATAAAACATTGCTGGCACTACAACCCCTATAAAACCCCATGACTGCACCCTTTACCCCCGAAGAAATAGCCGCAGAAGGACTCAAACCCCAGGAATATGAAGAAATCGTCAAACGGTTAGGAAGACACCCCAACAAAGCAGAATTAGGGATGTTTGGGGTGATGTGGTCAGAACACTGTTGTTATAAAAATTCTCGTCCTCTCCTCAAACAGTTTCCCACAGAAGGCGATCGCATTTTAGTGGGGCCGGGAGAAAATGCAGGAGTGGTTGACTTAGGAGACGGGTTAAGATTAGCCTTTAAAATTGAGTCCCATAATCATCCGTCTGCTGTCGAACCTTTTCAGGGGGCAGCAACAGGAGTAGGGGGAATTTTACGGGATATTTTTACTATGGGTGCGCGTCCCATTGCTAGTTTAAATTCTTTGCGGTTTGGGAACTTAGAAAATGCCCGAAACCGACGAATTTTTGCGGGAGTTGTTGAGGGGATATCCCACTATGGTAATTGCGTTGGGGTCGCAACTGTAGGGGGTGAAGTTTACTTTGATCCTGCTTACAATGGCAACCCTTTAGTTAATGCCATGGCCTTGGGTTTGCTGGAGACTGAAGACATCGTTAAATCGGGAGCTTCAGGTATTGGTAATCCTGTATTGTATGTGGGTTCAACTACGGGTAGAGATGGCATGGGTGGGGCCAGTTTTGCCAGTGCAGAATTAACCGATAAATCAATGGATGATCGCCCTGCTGTTCAAGTTGGTGATCCTTTCCTAGAAAAGTCTTTAATTGAAGCTTGTTTAGAAGCCTTTAAAACGGGTGCAGTGGTAGCGGCCCAAGATATGGGAGCGGCAGGAATTACTTGTTCTACCTCTGAAATGGCGGCAAATGGAGGAGTTGGCATTGAATTAGACTTAGATAAGATTCCAGTTCGGGAGACAGGAATGGTTCCTTATGAATACTTATTATCTGAGTCCCAAGAACGAATGTTATTTGTGGCAAAAAAGGGCAGGGAACAGGAATTAATTGATATTTTTCACCGTTGGGGACTGCAAGCAGTAGTAGCAGGAGAAGTGATAAGTGATCCCATTGTGAGAATTTTCTTTAAGGGAGAAATTGCCGCAGAAATTCCCGCCAACGCCTTAGCAGATAATACCCCAATTTATCATCATCAGTTGCTAGAAACGCCCCCAGAATACGCCCAAAAAGCTTGGCAATGGACAGAGGAAAGTTTACCTGACTATACAGCAGAAGGCATTGAGATTAACGGGGAATTTAGAACATGGAATGATGTCCTTTTAACTTTATTGGATGTTCCTTCTATTGCCTCTAAAAAATGGGTTTACCGTCAATACGATCATCAAGTACAAAATAATACGGTAATGTTACCAGGTGGGGCAGATGCCGCAGTCATTCGTATTCGTCCCATTGAGGCTAAACCTGATAGTTGTAAAATAGGGGTTGCTGCTACCACTGACTGTAATTCTCGTTATGTTTATTTAGACCCCTTAGAAGGGGCAAAAGCTGCTGTTGCAGAAGCGGCAAGAAACCTCAGTTGTGTGGGGGCCGAACCCTTAGCTATTACGGATAATTTGAATTTTGGTAGTCCTGAAAATGCGATTGGTTATTGGCAATTAGCCTTAGCTTGTCAAGGTATTTCTGAAGGCTGTCAAGAACTAAATACACCAGTTACAGGGGGTAATGTTTCTCTGTATAATGAGACAGTTGATAGTCAAGGAAAACCTCAACCTATTTATCCCACCCCCGTCATCGGAATGGTAGGTTTAATACCAGATATTACGAAAATTTCTGGGCAAGGCTGGCAAAAAGAAGGAGATATAATTTATTTATTAGGGGTTGACCAAAAGCCCACTTTGGGAGCCTCGGAATATTTAGCGAGTCTTCATAAAATTGTGGCAGGAAAGCCCCCGATTGTTGATTTTTGTACTGAACGTTCGGTACAGAGTGTTTGTCGTGATGGAATTCGTCAAGGTTGGATAAAATCGGCCCATGATTGTGCAGAAGGTGGGTTAACTATTGCCTTAGCTGAATGTTGTATTAGTGGAAATTTAGGGGCAGAAATCAAGCTTAATCATAATAATAAGATGCGTTTAGATACTTTATTATTTGGGGAAGTTTGCGGTCAAATTATTGTCTCTGTTAGTCCTGAATATGAGGAAACCTGGGAAACTTATCTACGTCAGAAATCAGTCAATAATTGGCAAAAGATAGGTCAGGTAACATCTAATAAACTAACTGTTGTTTTGTCTGATAATTCATCAGTTATTAATGTAGAAGTTAAGAATATTATTGATGTTTGGTCAAATGCAATTGAAAGAAGATTAAAAAGTTAATTTGTTTAATAAATTGGGATAAAATGAATGATGTTATCCCTATAAATCCGGCTCTACCGAACCTAGGATGTAAAACGATTAAAAATTATAGGCTTAAACCCGATCGGGTTAAGCTATAGGAACAAAGCCTGGCTACCCAGGCTTAGAATTAGGCTGTGTAGACAGCCTTTGTGCTTATAGAATAAGGCTTTAGCCTGTGTTCATTTATTAATTTTACATGGCAAGTTCGGTAGAACCATAAATCCTTATTGCCAAATAGTGTATAAGTGTACAATAAAGTTAGAAGTAGAATCGATCTAATTGGAAAATCAAACAATGTCAAAAGTAACAGAGAATGATCTCAAACGACTAGAAGACTTGATAAATGATCGTTTTGATCGGTTAGAGGAGGGACAAAAAACTTTAGAGGGGGGACAGAAAACTTTAGAGGAGGGACAGAAAACTTTAGAAAAAGGTCAAACAGAGATCAAAGAAAGATTAGCTGTCATCGAAACTCGTCAAGCAGACTGGAAACCATCAATGGATAAAATCCCAGATTTAGCTGAAAAGGTAGGGGAACTGAAGAACTGGAGACAAATAGTAATTATCACTATAACGTCAACTATCAGTGGTTTAGTTGGTTGGGTGATTCGAGGAGGAACCCTTAAACCTTAAGCGCAACTAATGTTTTTTTCTCTAAATCTAATATCCCATAATTACCCTTTTATTGTGATTTTATCACAGAAAATGGTTGTAAAAAATGCTTGTCAAACTTGACTTGACATGATATTATATGGATAATGGAGAATCTGTACGCTTATAAACCCTTGTTTCGGGCATAAAAAAAGTCTTTGAAAACAGCAATATCTTGTCCTTGAGTTGGCGAAAATAAGGACTAATAAAAGGCGATCGCATTATCTAAAACCCTAGTGCTAGATATATCTGTACTAAATATTGAAACTTAAGATATTTGTTAAGATCAAGGCAGTCTAAACTAGGTCAAGCCGAGAAAAGGCTGAAATGTTGAAGGCGATCGCCCAAATAACTAAATTTTCTTGGAGCCTCTAAACCTGTCAATCCCTGGTAAGATTAAGTTAAATATTTGTTAAGAATTCTTTAATTATCCTCGCGTAACCTTCCCCTACCTATTCTCCCTAATGCTGCTTTCAGGAGTTAACCCCTAGCATGACTGCCAAAAAAAAACCCTCCCTAACTCATCAGTTATTAAACAACCCTGTTGATGTTGATTGTTCTGATTACCCCTTAGATAAACCGGAAGAAGCTTGTGGGGTTTTTGGGGTATATGCCCCCGAAAGACAAGTGGCTAAGCTTACCTATTTTGGATTATATGCCCTACAACATCGCGGCCAAGAATCGGCCGGTATTGCTACCCTAGAAGGGGATGTCATACATTTACACAAAGACATGGGGCTAGTGTCTCAAGTCTTTAAAGAAGAAACCTTAGATCAATTGACAGGCAAATTAGCCGTTGGACACACTCGCTACTCTACCACAGGCTCAAGTCATAGAGCCAATGCTCAACCTGCTGTCCTCAAAACCCGCCTCGGAAATTTAGCCCTAGCACATAATGGCAATCTTGTCAATACCTTAGAATTGCGTCAAATCTTAGAAAAACGGGGCTGTGACTTCAATACTAGCACCGATTCCGAGATGATTGCAGTGGCGATCGCCCAAGAAGTTGATCAAGGGAAGGACTGGTTAGAGGGGGCAATTAGTGCTTTTCAACTCTGTTCTGGGGCTTACAGTTTAGTGATCGGAACCCCCCAAGGGATCATGGGTGTCAGAGATCCCCATGGCATTCGTCCTCTGGTGATTGGTGTTTTAGACGGTGATCCTCTGCGTTATGTGCTGTCCTCGGAAACTTGCGGATTAGACATTATTGGGGCAGAATATTTGCGGGATGTGGAACCAGGGGAACTGGTGTGGATCACAGAGGAGGGGTTAGCCTCTTTCCATTGGGCAGCCGAACCGCAACGAAAATTATGTATCTTTGAGATGATCTATTTTGCCCGTCCTGATAGCTGGATGCACGATGAGACATTGTATAGTTATCGGGTACGTTTAGGACACCAATTAGCCAGAGAATCTTGTGTGAAAGCGGATTTAGTGATGGGGGTTCCCGACTCTGGTATTCCTGCGGCGATCGGGTTTTCTGAGGTATCGGGTATTCCTTATGGAGAAGGGTTGATTAAAAATCGTTATGTGGGACGGACTTTTATTCAACCGACGCAAAAGATGAGGGAATCTGGGATCAAAATGAAGTTAAACCCCCTCAAAGATGTGTTAAATGGTAAACGGGTCATCATGGTGGATGATTCCATTGTACGGGGAACCACTAGCCGTAAAATTGTTAAGGCGTTGCGAGATGCAGGGGCTAAAGAAGTACACATGAGAATTTCCTCTCCTCCTGTTACCCATCCTTGTTTTTATGGTATCGATACGGATAACCAAAGTCAATTAATTGCGGCCACAAAATCCGTTGAAGAAATCTGTCAACAAATTGGGGTTGACTCCTTAGCTTATTTAAGTTGGCAAGGAATGTTAGATGTGACGGGAGAAGATCCCAATAGTTTCTGTTCTGCTTGTTTTACGGGAGATTATCCGATTAGTATTCCTGATACTGTGAAGCGTTCTAAATTGATCTTAGAAGAGGCTAAGATTTAAGGGTTGTGTAGGGGCAATTCATGAATTGCCCCTACAGTTAATTACCTGATTTTTAGAGGATTTCTATGCTGTTAACTTTCCATTTCAATGGGTTGGAATAATCAGAATTGGACATTCAGACTTAGATACCACTCCTTTGCTAACACTACCCCAAAATATTTCAGATATGGGGTTTCGTCCATGAGAACCGATAATAATCATATCTACATCAAGCTTAGCTGCTTCTTTAAGAATGGTTTCTACTGTTGAACCTTGTATCAGAAGGGCCGTCGTATCTATCCCTGTGTTTCGTAATTTTTCTGCGATCGCTTGAATCTGAGAATGTTCAGCCTGAAATCTTTTGGCCACATGATCTCGGACTGATTGTGGCCCGGTGTCAAATCCCAAAAAATCTGGTTCGGGTTCTGCAATATGTAAAAGCCATAGTTTAGCTGAAAATGCTTGGGCCATTTCTTCAGCCTTTTTGACAACTTTTTCCGTGGACTCGGAACAATCAACTGCGACTAGAAACTTCATGGTGTCTTTCCCTAGAAACTGGGGAATACTGAATTTACGAGTTTTCACTAATCTCTTAGGATATCAACGAAATGCTGGAAAAAGTTGAGGAATAAATCTATGGTAGGGGTCAACGGCCGTTGACCCCTACACGAAAACTAACAATTTTCCAAGGTTTGATATTATCTTCTTGATTAACAGCTTCTTCTAATAAGTTTAGTTGTTCACCTAAACTTAATCCTAAATCACTATTAATCTGAATATTAGCTAATTCTCCTTCAGATTCATAACACCGCAAAACCCAACTATTTGAGCCATCTTCTGCTGGTTTAAAGGCAGCTAAAATTAGGTTATTCGGTTCTATTTCTAATCCCTGAAAAATAGGCAGCAATATCCCCATATTATCAGATTTATTATTAGGAATTACAACCTGTAAAGGAATATTAAATTCATAACCTTTGTGGACTGTTTTTGCATCTTTCCATGTTGCTTTATGGGGATAAATACCATAGGTAAATTGATGGTTCCCTTTGTCACAATTTGGATCAGGCCAACGGGGACTTTTTAATAAAGTCAGTCGTAAGCGATCGCCTTGACTATCATAACCATATTTACAGTCATTTAATAAGCTGACCCCATAGTTATTGCTATTATCTGTTAAATCAGCCCATCTCAAGGCTGGAACTTCCCATTTTGCTTTTTGTTGAGGAGTTTTAGGAAAATTCGTGCGTTGAATAGTTCCAAAAGGAATTTCATAACTGGTATAATCACCTGTTAAGTTTAGGGGAAAAGATGCCTTGACTAAAACATAAGTTTCTTGCCAATTTACTTGAGTTTTTATCGTTAAAATAGGTGAATTTATTTGTAAGATATAGTCTTGAGAAAATTCTGAATTACCTAATTGTCTAATTACTCTAATTCGCCATTTAATAGGGCCAGTTTCTAGGGTTTCAATAGATTTTAATTCTGTGTCAGGTAGAGGATAATTGTGATATTCAGGGTCAATATTCCAAGCATCCCAATATTGTCCTTTATCTTGAAAACTTTGTAACTGGTTTCCTTGTCCTTTTAAAACTTCTATATCATTAATTTTGTCATAAATACTATCAAGGTTTCCTGTATCTGAATTAATCTTAACTCTTAAATATTTGTTCTCTAAAATAGTTACATTTTGCTGCAATATTTTCTGAACTTCTACATAACTTTTACCAGGGACTAACCAAAAAACCCGATAACCAACAGAGGGGATATTTTCAGCTAAAAATAATAGTTTATTCTCACTGGATATTTGGGATAGTAATTTTTCCCCTTCGAGATCATAAACATTCCAGTTGTTATCAATAACATCAATTTCTACAACTTCAGATCTTTGCCAGTTTAGGTGATTAAAAATAACAATAGGTTGAGCATTTATCTGAGGAGGAGAGGGGTATTTAATAGAATTAATGATACACTGTAAAGCATCTTCTAAAATATCATTGCCAATGTTTTGTACTATTTGCCAATCTTCATTTGCTTGTACAAAAACATCAGCAATAGAGGTTCCTGGTAAGATATCGTGAAACTGATTAAATAAGACTTTTTTCCAAGCAAATTCTAGCTTATTCTTGATTTCATTATCAACTGATTTTTTCTCAATTATTGCGACTAAAGATGACCATAATTCTGCTTTATATAATAATTCTTCACTGCGACGGTTAAAATATTTTTGATCTGCATGAGTCGTATAACAACCGCGATGTAAATCTAAATATAATTCGTCATCCCAAACCGGAATATCTGATCTGCTATCAATGCTATTATTAACTTTATCAAGGTAATTTTTAGCGGTGATAAAATCAATTTTAGGAAAGAAAGGAGACTGTTGCCAACGTTTACTAACTTCTAACATATCACGGGTTGGCCCACCGCCATGATCGCCAACTCCTGGAATCCAAAATATTTCTTTTAACCCCGTTTGTTGCTCCCATTTAATACTATAATTAGTCATCGTAATCGGATGAGTATTCATCACTCCTTCCACATTAGGAGGAGACATAAGTGTTAATAATTTTGTGCCATCAAGAGACTTCCACCAAAAGACACCATGAGGGAATTTAAAACTATTATTCCAGTGAAGTTTTCCTGTTACAAAATAATCAATCCCACTCTGTTTTAAAATTTGGGGTAACTGTAAACAAAAGCCAAAACTATCAATTAACCAAGCGACTTGAGTAATATTACCAAACTTTTCTTTAATATATCTTTGTCCGTACAAAAGTTGTCTAACAATGGATTCCCCTGACACTAAATTAACATCTGGTTCGACCCACATTCCCCCTAAAATTTCCCATCTACCTGCTTTATATGAGGCTTGAATCTGCTTAAATAATTCGGGACGATGTTTTTCTATCCATTCATAAAGAACAGGGGTTGTATGGCCAAATGTGAGGTAAGGAAAATCTTTTTGTAAATTTATTACGGAACGAAATGTCCGTTCTGCAACCTCCCAAGTTTCGTCAACTGTCCATAACCAAGCCATGTCTAAATGAGCATGACCTACTATGTTAAAATTACGCTGTTGAATCCTATCACTTAAGGGTTGTAAACTTTGACGTAACTTAATTAATTCACCATTAAACTTATTAGTATTATTGACATTACTCCAGTTTATTTTATTAACTTCCTGTTCCAATAATTCTAATTGTTCTGATTTAAACTTAGATAAATAATTGTATAATATAGTTATTTCATCGGCAACAAATCCAGGATCAATGGAATTATAATCACTTTCATAAAGCAATAAAGAATTCATTAATGCCCCAAGATCATGACCTGGACTCACTAAGCGTAAAGCGACAATAATTTCCTGTCCTGGTTGAACTGATGTACTTAATAAAATTCTCGCTGAAGAATCAAATAAATCCCCTTCTTGAACTAGATTTCCATTGACAAAAATTTGAGCAATTTCTGCCCACCAAGCTAAGGATAATCTTAAGCTTAGTCCCTGTAAAAGATAACCTTTCATCTGTTCAGGAATCAGGATTTTTTGTATTAACCATTTAACTTTATGTCCTGCTTCCCACGTTAAATATCCTTGATCATTAGCTTCAATTACTTGTAACTTATTAAAATTAATTGAATTGGGAGAGATCTGTTCTGAAGTTGCCAACCAATTATTTTGGACATTAACTTGGGTTAGTTCCCGTAACCGATCAACAATTTGCGTTATTTTCATTATTTTCTACTTTTGGCATAACTATCCTATGAAAGTTAAAGTAACTGGAGTAAATATCTCAAGCTACTCAATTTATATTACACTAAATATAGACAAGTTTTACCAGAAACACAATGGAAATTAAAAGACTTCCTGCCTTCTCCACTAATTATATATTTTTACTGCATGATCCCCAAACTAATCAGGCTGCTGTTGTCGATCCAGGGGAATCTCAATCTGTTATAGAATGTTTAGATAAATTAGAGGCAAAATTAGTCGCTATTTTCAATACTCATCATCATTCCGATCATATTGGAGGCAATAAAGCGTTAATACAAAAGTTTCCTAATCTTATTGTTTATGGAGGTAGTAAGGACAAAGGCAGAATTCCCGGACAACAAGTATATTTAAAGGAAGGTGATCAAGTAGAATTTGCTGGTAATATAGCAGAAATTTATTTTCTTCCTGGTCATACTTTTGCTCATATTGCTTACTATTTTTCGCCTAATTCATCAGAAGAAATAGGAGACTTATTTTGTGGTGATACTCTATTTGCAGGAGGGTGTGGACGGTTATTTGAAGGAACCCCAAGTCAAATGGTTCAATCATTAACAAAACTGCGAAACTTACCTGATAATACTCGTGTTTGGTGCGCTCATGAATATACCTTAAATAATCTTCAATTTGCTTTAACTGTTGATCCCAATAATCTTGATTTACAAACCCGTTATCATCAAGTAGAGAAAAACCGTTATCTAGGAAAAGCAACCGTTCCTTCTTTATTAGGAGAAGAAAAGAAAACGAATCCTTTTTTACGATGGGATCAACCTATTTTACAAGCTGTATTAGGTATTAATAATCCGGTTAGATTGTTTGGTAAACTTAGGAAAATGAAAGATGATTTTTAAATAAATATGGAAAATAAAATAGGTGTAATTAAGGAAAAAATTACTTATTATATTGATGATTTTGATAGTGCAATTGGTATTACTATCAATTTTATTATTCTTGGACTAATTTTGCTTTCTTCATCTATTTTTGTGATTGAAACTTATTCAATACCTCCATCAATATTTGTTTTTTTAAAACAATTAGATACTGTTATTTTAGGAATATTTACTGTTGAATATATTCTACGGTTTTGGTGTGCAGATTCAAAAAAAAGCTTTTTATTCAGCTTTTTCTCTTTTGTAGATTTACTTTCTATATTACCTTTATTTGTCGGGTTTCTTGATATTCGTTATATTCGTATTCTGCGCTGGTTTAGAGTTTTAAGATTATTTCGTTTGATTGATTTTGAAACATCTATTTTTCGGATAAAATCTGACGACGGAATGATTTTAGTGAGAATATTTTTGATTTTATTTTCTCTAATTTTTATTTATTCAGGGGCAATTTATCAAGTCGAACATTATAGTAATCCTGGGGTTTTTAAGAACTTTTTTGATGCCTTATATTTTTCTATTGTCACCATGACAACTGTCGGTTTTGGTGATGTTATTCCCTTGTCTGAAGCTGGCAGAATTGTCACAGTTATTATGATTTTTTCTGGTGTTATTTTAATTCCTTGGCAAATTAGCATCTTAACTCAAAAATTTTTACAACAGACTCAACAAAGCAATCATATTTGTTCCCATTGTGGTTTAAGATTTCATGATCGAGATGCCAATTTTTGTAAGATTTGTGGAACTAAGTTATAATCATAATAAGATGCCCTAAGTTAAAGAATTATTGATTTCATTTTCAAGATCAACCAACTATGATACGCTTTAAAAAGAATGTTTATCTGATGGAATTACTCGATGCACAAAATACCCGTTACTGTCATTACAGGCTTTCTTGGCGCAGGTAAAACCACTCTGCTTCGTCACCTTTTACAAAATAATCAAAACCGACGTATTGCCGTTTTAGTCAATGAATTTGGAGAGGTAGGAATTGATGGAGAATTACTTAGAGATTGCCAAATTTGTGAGGAAGGGGATAACCCCAATGATAATATTATAGAACTGACAAATGGTTGCTTATGTTGCACTGTTCAAGAAGAATTTTATCCCACGATGCAACAGCTTTTAGAACGGCGAGAGTCCCTTGATTGTATGTTAATTGAAACCTCTGGTTTGGCCTTACCAAAACCCTTAGTTCAAGCCTTCCGTTGGCCCGAAATTCGTAACAGTGCAACGGTAGATGGTGTGATCACAGTAGTGGACTGTCAAGCCTTAGCATCAGGAACATTAGTCGGAGATTTAGAAGCATTAGAAGCGCAAAGAAAAGCCGATCCTAACCTGGAACATGAAACTCCAATTGAAGAATTATTTGAGGATCAATTAGCTTGTGCTGATTTGGTTTTATTAACAAAAACCGATTTGGTTGACAACACCCAACTAACTCAAATTAAAGCCTGGTTATCTCAAGAATTACGTCCTGGAGTTAAGGTTATTTCCTGTCATCAAGGAGAAATTAATCCTGATATTTTATTAGGTTTTAATGCTGCTGTAGAGGATAATTTAGACAGTCGTCCCAGTCATCATGACGAAGAAGAAGAACACGATCATGATGATGAAATTAACTCAATTCAGATTATTGTTAATCAAGCTTTTGATCCTAAAACTTTAGTTGAAACCCTCAAAGAAATTGTTAAAAAAACCGAAATTTATCGCATTAAAGGCTTTGTCAATGTTCCTAATAAACCGATGCGCTTAGTATTACAAGGAGTTGGCGATCGCTTTGACACTTTTTATGATCGATTTTGGAAACCTGATGAACAAAAAACAACTCGTTTAGTCTTTATTGGTAGAGACTTAAACCAGCAAAAAATCGCAGATGAATTAGCTTCAATCACCTAAAACTTGAGCATGAAATCGGATATGATCTGCCATAAAACTGGCGATCATAAAGTAACTATGATCATAGCCTTCCTGAAATCTTAAGATAAGTTCTTGTCCTGATTGTTGACAAGCTTGTTGAAAAATTTCTGGTAATAATTGCTGCTGCTCATAAAATTGATCAGCCGTCCCTTGATCAATTAAAATTGGATATTTTAAAGGGTGTTTCCTCACCAATTCACTCGCATCATAATGGGAATAAATAGATGAATCATCCCCTAAATAAGTTTTGAATGCTTTCTGTCCCCAAGGACATTTCATCGGTGCTGTAATAGGAGCAAATGCGGAGACAGAACAATATTTATCAGGGTTTTTCAAGGCACAAATTAACGCCCCATGTCCTCCCATTGAATGACCAAAAATGCTTTGCTTTTCTGCTTTTACAGGAAAAACTTTGGTTATTAATTCGGGCAACTCATGCACGACATAATCATACATATGATAGTGTTTTTTCCAAGGATTTACGGTTGCATTAACATAAAATCCTGCTCCACTACCGATGTCCCAAGTGTCATCTTCTTCTGGAATTCCTGTCTGTCGGGGACTGGTATCTGGGGCAACTAAAATGATTCCATATTCAGCCGCATAACGTTGTGCGCCAGCTTTTACAGTAAAATTTTCTTCCGTACAAGTTAATCCTGATAAATAATATAAAACAGGCACTTTTTGTGTCGCTGTTTGAGGTGGCAAATAAACCGCAAAATTCATCGGACTGTTACAGCATTGAGACTGATGGGTATAATAAGCTACTGTGCCGCCAAAACACCGATATTCTGATTTTAATGTTACTAGATTAGACATTTTTACCTTAATTATTCTGATTACAATTATACTCATCTCATCAAGAGTTGAGGAGACTTAAAAGCATTGAATATCTTGAAAAATACTCCTTAAGATGTAAACTTTTGTATCAATATTCCAGATAGTGACAATCAATAGTTAACGTTTAAAAAAACAGATAAGAATGAATTGTTACACCCCAAATTAAAATGTTGAAATTCTATTCCAGTATATGCTTAACTAGCTCCCTAAGCTTAGCAATCGCGTCTCTTTTTCCTAATCCTGCCTTAGCCTCTGCTTTTTCCCGAATTTATGGTTTTGGTGACTCCCTTTCAGACACGGGAAACACGCTGTTAATTACCACAGCAGCGAATGAAAGCAACCCCTTAATTCCCATTGTGCCACCTGAGAGTTTAGGCTATGTTAATGGACGATTTGCTAACGGCGACATTTGGCTTGATCGCTTAACAAACCGTCTAGGAATTCCCCTCCCACCTGTCTCCATTTTAGCGGGGGGTACTAATGAAAACGGCGTTAATTTTTCTACTAATAGCGCGACAACAGGTGAGGAAAATACTTTTCCCATCACCTTACCTGGTTTAGTTGGATTAGAGCAACAAATTACTCAATTTCAAACAGCAAATAGCACCGCAGATCCTAACGCATTATATATTCTTTGGGCTGGAGCCAATGATTATTTAGGGGGTGGAATTACTGATCCCAGTGAGCCAGTAGCGAATCTTTCGGCAGCCGTAGAAACCTTGTACAACCTGGGTTCTCGCCATTTTTTGGTCGGGAATTTACCAGCCCTTGGTCAAACCCCTTTAGCCCTTAGCCGAGGGACAGAAGTGGTTAATAGCTTAAATCAAGTTACAGCAGGTCATAATTTTCTCCTATCCCAATCTATTGATAATTTGCGCCTACTTCCTGGCATTGATCTAAAATTGCTCGATATTGCCTCTTTATTTGAGAATGCCATTACCCGTCCCACTGATTTTGGCTTTAACGTTGTTGATGCCCCTTGCTTGGTCAATTCTCCCTTATTTACTCCCCCACCAGCAGTGCCTTCTCAATGCGACAATCCCGATCAATATCTGTTTTGGGATGATTTGCACCCCTCGACTGCTACCCATCAATTTATTGGCGATCTCGCCTTCCAAAGCCTTGCTATCCCTGAAAGTTCGCCCGTGGTGGGTATTTTAGCCTTTGGTAGCTTGATCGGAGCGTTAAGCCTGATCAAGAAACCATAAGATAATATAATTTTCTCCCTGTTATTTTTTGTCCATTTTAGGGAATGCTAAAACTGTAGGCTTTAGTATGGGTTGCCTTCATCAAATCAGGACAACTTTATTGGTAATAGGGGGAAACAATTTTGGATCAGCAAAAAATACTCGGTTATTTCATTGAAGAAGCCAAAGAACATTTAGAAACCCTTGAAACTGGGCTTTTAGAATTATCTGCTGTCGTCAAAGATCAAGAAAGACTCAATGAAATGTTTCGGGCAGCCCATTCTATTAAAGGGGGAGCGGCCATGTTAGGCTATGGCAGTATTCAAAAGATTGCTCATCGTTTAGAAGATGCTTTTAAAATTCTGAAAGAAAATACAGTTCCCACGGATCAAAAGTTAGAATCCTTGTTCTTAAAAGCCTATGATGTTTTACAAAATTTAGTTGACAAACTCCAGGGGACTTTTGGTCTAAAACCCGAAGAAGCTGATGTTATTGTTCAACAGTCAGAACCATTTTTTGTGGAACTTCAAACTTATCTCAATCAAATTCTAGATGGAGGAACATCCGCAATAAGTTCTGAAAGTGATGAAGATAGTTTTGAGCAAGTTAAAGACTTACTCAAGCAAATGTTGTCTCTATTTAAAGAGAAAACAAACTCCGAAAATCGTCAAATGCTTCAGAAATTATGTACTCAATTAGGTCAAGTTTTTCCCCAGGAGAAAAGCTGGAAAATTTTAACAGAAATTGCTGCTGATGCCATTGCAAATCCTCAACATTCCTATCGTACTTTAGCCCCTGTTGTCATTAAAGAATTGAAGCAGGGAAGCGATTATATTGAATTAGGAAAAAGTGAAAAAATTCAACCAAGTGAAGCATTACAGCAACTAGCAGCCGCCAAACTGCCTTATATTTTAGTCAGTTTAGATCCTCAAAATATTGCTAGCAGTTTGCGCCAAGCATTTAATCAACAACAATTATCTCAATTAGTACAATTATTGACTTGATTTGATGGATGAGAAACCACGGAAAACAAAAGGAATAATCGATAGTAGTGATAAAAAACCTAATGCCAGGAAAAAAGAAAAGCGATCACTGCCTTGTAATGCTTTATTTCCACTGACTCCTAACCAATTATAAGCGAAAGTTCCTGGGATAATTCCGATCAAGGTTGCCCCGGTATAAGATAACCAATTAATGGGAGTTAAACCAAACAGAAAGTTAACCACATTAAACGGTGAAATTGGGGCTAGTCTAATGCTTAAAACAAATTGAATTGGTTGCTTTAATATGGCTTGTTGAAATTGAGCTAATATGCCTGTCTTATTGAATTTTTTAGTTACATAATCTCGTAACAAATAACGAGCCATCAAAAATGCCCCTAAGGCCCCTAATGTAGCTCCAATAACTGACCAAATGGTTCCCCAAATAATGCCAAAAAGAATGCCGCCAACGATGGTCAAAACTGTTCCAGGAATTCCTAAAACTGTGAGAATAATGTAGGCATTAATAAATAAGGGAACGGTACAACAATCATAAGTTTGTAAAGATTTAACCCAAAAGTGATGATTAAAAACGATGTTTAATGGGCCAAAAAAACATAAATATAATAAAAAAGTGATAGAAAGAATGATAAACAAATTAGCATATTTTAAGAGTTTTTTTGACTTTTTATTTGTTGATAATTTCAATAATTGTCTATTCATAATTCTCTTTTTACGGATACTTCTTCAATCTGATTATTTAAGGCTTTCTGGGCAATTTTAGTTACATAAACTGTCACTAAAACTGTGGCAATTAATCCGACAATATATAAGCCCCATTCTAAGGGTGTTTTTGCTCTTTCTCCTGCCCCTAGAGTGGCAATATTACCAATTAAAGAACCAAGATAAACGTACATAATAGTACCAGGCATCATTCCTATCCAGGAAGCTAAAATATAGTCTTTTAAAGAAACTTTTGTAATACCAAACGCATAATTTAAAATAACAAAAGGAAACAGAGGAGAAAGACGAGTTAACCCCACAATTTTCCAACCTTCTTGAGCGACGGCATTATCAATTGCTTGAAATTTAGGGTATTTTTCAAGCTGTTTTATTACCCATCCTCTAGCTAAATATCTTCCAATTAAAAAGGCAACTGTTGCGCCTAAAGTTGAGGCAATAGAGACTAGAATTGAGCCTTTTACTACATTAAAAATAATACCAGCACCAAGGGTTAAAATCGCCCCGGAAATCAAGAAAACTGCTGCTAACACATAAACAAGAATAAAGACAAGATAACCAATATTTCCTAGGCTATCTATCCATTGTAAAGTGTTTTGTAAGATTTCATTGATATTGAGCAAACTAGATATTTCTAATTGTTTATTAGCGATTATCAAAGCAGCAGTTAACACAGCTATTCCTCCCAGTTTAAACATTATTTTTTCATTATTGATCTATTAATTAAATCAAGGAACCTCCACAACTTGAACCACTTCCTGCTGTACATCCATAACAATAAGGGGCCGTTTTTATCTCATTAATTATGTCTAAGTTTTCTAGACTTAACAGCTTTTCTAAGGTTAATTTTTCTCCACTGGGTAAGGTAGCGGGTAAATTTTCCATTTGATTAAAATCACAATCATAAATGTTGCCTAAGTAATCAATTGATAGTTCATTACGACACATTAAATGCTCGATAGTTCCTGGGTTATAATGAGATTCTAAAAACTTGAGATAAGGAACATATAAATGTTGATTTTGTAAATAATGTTTAGTTCTACCTATGGGAATGTTCGTGATAGTAAAGAGATGATTAAAAACAATCTTAAAATTATCCCAAAGGAATGTTTTATAGTCCTTTTCTAATTTAATTTGGTCAGGGGTTAAAGAAAAGTTTTCATTTCTAGGGATAGGGGGATTATAAACTAAATCTAACACTAAATTAGAATCGTTTCCATACCCTAATTTATTTAATAGTTGAATAGCATGAATTGACTCATTATAAACTCCTTTACCCCTTTGTTTATCCACATTTCCCTCTAAATAGCAAGGTAAAGAAGCAATGATTCTTAATTTATTTTTAGCAAAATATTCTGGTAAATCTTCAAAATTAGGCTCAAAATAGATGGTTAAGTTAGAGCGTACAATTACCTCTTTTTGGGCTTTTTTAGCCGCTTCTACCAAGGGACGAAACCCATAATTCATTTCTGGTGCGCCTCCCGTTAAATCAACGGTTTTTATTTGAGGAAAACGGTTAATTAATTCGATTAATTGTTGACAAATTTCAGGGGATAATTCTTCTGTTCGTTTTGGCCCTGCTTCTACATGACAATGGTTACAAGCAAGATTACAACGTTTCCCTAAATTGATTTGTAATACTGTAATTTTTTGTTTAGTAAGGGGTTGCTTTGTTGTTTGAGTAAATGGGATAATTGATTGAGAATTTAAAGTAACCATCTTTATTCCTAAAAATCATGATAAATAATTAAGAGAAGAATAGTAATTTATCTAAAATTCTTCTCATTCTGATTCATTAATTAACAACATTCTCCTGGACTACAACAGTCCATTACTGGGTTGGTTTCTGTTAGTTTATAATCGGCCCCTTTTGTCTCTTTTGGATGACGAATTGCTTTGTTTTTACAACTAAAGTCTGTGGCTTCTTCTAGGGGTATTTCTTGATAGGGAGGCACGGGAATAATCTCTGTTTGATAAGGACTTTCAGGACGAGTTAAAATCTGATAAGTTTTGTCACAAACTGCCATCCTTTCACCCCGACAAAAAATATGTCCATCATCATCTTGTACCTGTTTCCAAGGGCCTTTGTAAATAATAGATTGCTTGCGTTCTAAACAAGGGCCTTCCTTCCCTTTATAAGCACGAACCGTCATGGAACGAAATTCAATCCCATCAATAACCTGCCAAGGAGTTTCCTCTCGTGCGAGAATTTCAATGCCATAAAATCCCACATTTTCAAACATTTTTAAAAATTCTTCTTCACGGAATGCACCAGCAATACAACCACTCCATAAATCGGGATCATTGAGAATTTCTGCGGTAGGATTTTCATCACAAACAATATCAGAAATAACAGCCCTTCCTCCCCGTTTTAAGACCCGATAAAGCTCTTGAAATAGCTGTGCTTTATCCTGGGGATGAACTAAATTTAAAACACAATTAGAAATGACCACATCAATGCTATTATCAGCAATCAGTGGGGAATTTTTACGCAAGCGATCGCATTCAGATTCAAACTGACTTAATTGTTCAATTGATTGAATTGGATGGTTAGATAACCAAGTCTGAACTTGATCTAAATTTAAGGTTAAATCTTGTATTTTACCCTTGACAAATTGAGTATTTTTATAACCTATTTTGTCAGCAATTTCCAGTTGATACTTGCGGGAAATTTTTAACATTTCATCATTAAAATCAACCCCAATAACCTGACCCTTAGCACCGACTTTTTGGGCCAGAATGTAGCAATTTTTTCCCGTTCCCGAACCCAAATCTAAAACCGTTTCCCCTTCAGATACATAGCGAGTTGGATCACCACAACCATAATCTTTTTCAATAATTTCTTGGGGTAAAATCTCTAAATACTTACCATCATAGTCAGTGGGACAACATAAACTAGGTTGTTGCACTTTTGCCCCTTCTTGATAGCGTTCAAAGACAGTTTTTTCGATATCATAAAGAGGAGAATTAAGGGAAGATTGGGAAGTCACCATATCAGTCACAGAATGCGTTCCTTTTTGTAAACTAGAATAGAGAAATTAAAAGCAATGCTCAAATGATCAACAAACTGCCGAGAATTTCCTGTCTGCTTAAGTTGTAAGATCATTAAAACGAGGAGAACTGAGAATTTCCTGAGATTTGTCTGAACTTTCTTAAGATATCATCAATATGAGGTTTCATCCTAATTATGTCTGACCCATTTACCCTAGAAACTCACCCTGAATTATGCGAAATTTTCACCCAATTGCAAGCTTTGACGGATAGAGTCGCTGATTTAGAAGAAAAACTGAAATTAGTCTCGGATATTGACAGATATAGCCAATTACAAGCCTTATTAAAAGCAGGAAAATTCAAAGAAGCAGATCAAGAAACCACCCAAGTCATCCTCGAAGCAGTCAACAGAGATCGAGACAACATGACTCCTAATGATATGACGAAATTGCCCTGTAATATTCTCCAGGTCATTGATAGACTGTGGCGAGACTATAGCGGCGATCGCTTTGGGTTTAGTGTACAGTTGAGTCTGTATGAGGAAGTCGGGGGCAATATAGACAGCCTACGCAGTCAAAATGTCGATATCCTGGAGAAATATGGCGATCGCGTTGGTTGGCGCAAAAATGGACAATGGCAAGGGGATAACTATGATAATTTAGAGTTTAGCTTATCGGCTCCAGTAGGTTGTTTTCCGGCAATTTGGTGGAAGTCTCCTTATGGGTTTAAAATGGCGACTTTTTGTTTTATGCGATTAATTGAATGCGAATTAGCTTAAGTGTGAATTTTTTACGATTTCTTCTGATTTTAGGTTGTTTGTGTGATCCCATAAGTCAAGTTTTGGCCCAAGGAAGATTTGATCGTCCGACTTTTTTTCGAGATGGACAACTATTAATGGAACAGGAAATTCAACGACTGCAACAACAACCGGAAACCCCGGCAACAGAAATTGAACATCCGGCCCAAATTTTAACCATTGATAGCGGACAATTGCAATGGCAAAAATTTCTCTTTAGAGATGGTAATTTTTCAGTTTGGATGCCTCAAGGAATCCAAAGTCTGGAAACGATTATCCTAGATTTAGGTAAGAGTAATTTATCCTTTGAAGTGTTTGCTACTCAACCCAAACCCTATCGCTTTGTTGCTGCCTATTCTGAGGATTTATCCTCCTCTCAACTGGCTAACCCAACTCAGTTATTGTTAGCAGTAAGAGAGGGTATTGTTAAACAGACAAATTTTATTTTATTAACAGATAAAGATATTACTTGGCAACAATATTTAGGTCAAGAATTAACCATGAAACATGAAGATGAACTTATTAGTTTCCGGGTTTATCTCATTAATCAAAAAATTTATGTTTTGGCGGCTGGACAAAATAATAATGTTGAGCAAATTTCGACCAATATTCTCAGCTTTTTCGATTCTTTTCGCCTTTTAAATTAACCCTAGGATTTTTAAAATATGACCGAATTAGATTCTAAGATTGACTTCAATGAACCCAGTCAAAAAGAACTAGAATTGACGAAACGAATTACACAACTAGAGCAAAGATTAGAGAAAGTTCTGTTGTTATTACCGGATGTTTATCGCTATGAAAAATTACAGGAATTATTAGCAGCAGGAAACTTCAAAGAAGCAGATCAAGAAACCATGAAAGTTATGTTAGAAGTAGAAGGAAAAGCTTCACAAGACGATCTAACTCCTGGAGATCTAAAAACCTATCCAAGTCATGTCTTGAAAGTTATTGATCGACTATGGTGTAGCTATAGTAATGAGCATTTTGGGTTTAGTATTCAACTAAAAATTTATCAAGAAGTGGGGGGAACACCTCAGTCAGTTATGGAAGGAAGTTTTAAGGTTTTATCGGAAGCTGCGTTTAAATTTGGCTGGAAAGATGACCCCAAGAAATTAGGACTAAAAGACTATGATACTATGAATTTTAGTTTATCCGCACCCCAAGGTCAATTACCCATGCAATGGTGGGTTTCTCCCTACGGAACTAAATTAGCTAACTTTTTTCTCGCGCGTTTGATGGAATGTGATTTTTAAGTTTACTGCGTCGCATTCCTTTGGTTAAATAGGCTAAAATAAATACAGTTAATCCCATCATTCCTACTTGAAAATATTGGGTTATGGTTGTTGTCGTCACAATCAATAATAGACCTAATAACCAATAAGATAAATTTTTAGACATTGTCATCAACATATAACAGTTAAAGATTATTATAGGTCATCATCCCATAATTTTAATTCAAGTTACAGAAAAAAATTTACAATGTAAATAGAACAATTTTAGACGAATGTTTTTAATTTGTCTAAAAACGTCAATCCTGTTTTTTAGCTATCCTCTCACCCGCTAAGTTATGGCTTTTAATTATTGGTTATTTAAACCGTTTCTGATTTCTTTACCCCTGAGTATTCTAGCTATTTTACTAACAATTTTACCTATCCAAGCAGCCGAAAAAATCTACTTAATCTATGGTTCATTAAACCTATCAGTTAGAGTCAATTCTTTAGAAAAATTTGCCAGAGAGGGAATTATTGATGACAACTTAGAATTTTATCTTAATATGGCAGGGGTTGATGAAGAACAAAAAGCCAATTTTCGACAAGCACTGATTCAAGCTTCCCCCGTGAGTCCCGTTCAACTTTCTCGTTTTTTTAATACAGAAATTGGAGAAGAAATTCTCAAGCTTTTTGGTAATTATGTGGCTATTCAAGGGGGACGTAATGGTAAATATGCCCTGCGAGGAGCGATGGTACAAGCAGCTTTTGAGCCGGAAGGATTAACCCTAATTAATTTTCTCAAAAAACTTCCTACCAATATGCAAATTGATATTGAATCCTCTATCGCTTTATCTGAAGCTATAGAAACTGTGATTAAAGGAACAGAATTTTTCACAGAAGAAATTGCCATTCTTTCAAACCTTGAAGCCAAAAAATCTCCCCAGGTTTATTTTAGTCAATTACTAGATATTACCAAACCTGGACAATTTGACATTTCCCCCAAACAAACCTGGTTACTTACTGATAAAAAAAGAAATCGTCGTTTTTATGTTGATATTTATAGACCCCAAAAGTTGAGACAAGATAAAACACCTGTCATCATTTTTTCTCATGGGTTAGCCTCTCGTCCTGAAGATTTTTTGAAAGAAGCAAACTATCTTGCATCCTATGGTTTTGTTGTTGTTATTCCTCAACATCCAGGCAGTGATTACCAACAAATTCAAAATCTTTTAGAAGGGTACAGAAGGGAAGTGTTTGAGGTTAAGGAATTTGTCAACCGTCCTCAAGATATTAGTTATGTTATTGACCAATTAGAGCGACGCAATAAGATAGACTTTGAGGGAAAATTAGACTTAAAAAATGTCGGTGTAGTCGGGCATTCTTTCGGCGGTTATACTGCTTTAGCAATTGCAGGAGCTACCCTTAATTTTGATAATTTAAAACAGGAATGTAACCAAGAATTGAGTTACTTAAATACTTCCTTATTACTTCAATGTCGCGCCTTAAAATTAGAAAGGAAAGATTATGATTTTCGGGATGAAAGAGTCACAGCAATTTTAGCTGTCAACCCCGTTAATAGTAGTATTTTTGGGCAAAAAGGACTAAGTAAAATTCAGATCCCTGTATTTATTGGAGCAGGAACGTATGATCCCGCGACTCCCGCTATTTTTGAACAGGTTCGCTCTTTTCCTTGGTTTACCACTCCCCATAAATATTTAGTCCTAATTGAAGGACAAGCTCACCTTGATTTCTCAAATTTAGATGCAGGAATTACCGACTTAATTGGTTCTGTTCCTAATTTAACTCTTCCCAGTCCTGAATTATTAAGTCAATACAATAATGCCTTAACTTTAGCCTTTTTTGAAACCTATATTGCGAAAAATTCAGACTTTGCTCCCTATCTTCAAGCCATTTATACCAACTATTTAAGCCAAAAAGAACCCTTTAAAGCCTACCTAATAACTCAAAAGTCTTCCGACGCTTTAAAACAGTCCATAGAACGATTTAATCGCAATCATTAATCGAAGGATTGAAACCTTTCCTAAAGAATTCATAATTCATCTAATATCAAGTAAAAAAATGCTACAAATAATTGTTCCCCTTGCTCCCTTCCAGTCATTTGTAGCAAAAATAAGCGCGATTTCATATTATGAACTCAGGTTAACTAGGATTCACCCACATTAAAGTTTGTCCATATTCGACAGGTTCCCCATTAGCAACTACCACTTCCATCACTTCCCCTGTGGTTTCCGCCTCAATTTCATTCATCAATTTCATCGCTTCAATAATACAAACCGTCTGGCCATTACTCACGCGATCGCCTACTTCTACAAAGGCAGCTTCATCCGGTGCCGGAGCGCGATAAAATGTTCCTACCATGGGAGAAGCGATCGCTACCCATTTCTTCTCTGCTGGGGAAGGTGGGGGCGTTTCTGCTGGTGTTTGAGTAGATACAGCAGGAAGGGAATGAGTAGGGGTAATAACCGCTTCTGAGGGTAAAACAGGGGGAGGAGAACTAGCTGTCACCCCACGACGTACCTTTAACTCAAACGTCTCTGTTTTTAAAGTGACTTCTGCTATGTCGGTTTGAGCGATCGCCCCTAATAATTCTCGCAGTTCATTAAAATTAATTGACACAAATTATCCATCCCATAATACGGTCAAAAAGAGGTTGCCGCAATGCAGACAACCGATTTCAACATTAACATTAACGGGTTAGGTTTCCCGTCCTAAATAGGAACCATCACGGGTATCCACTTTAATTCTTTCGCCAATGGAAATAAATAATGGAACCATGACTTGGGCCCCAGTTTCCACAATAGCGGGTTTAGTTCCCCCTGTGGCTGTATCTCCTTTAACCCCTGGATCTGTCTCAGTTATTTCTAAAATGACTGAAGTCGGTAATTGAACTTCTAACACTTGATCGTTCCAGAAGACAATATCTGCGGACATTTCTTCTTTGACATAATTGACAGCAGTTCCCATTTGATTGGGATTTAGACGTGCTTCTTCAAAGGTTTCCATATCCATAAAGACGTATTGATCCCCTTCTTTATAGGTATGTTGCATGGTGCGCTTTTCCAGGGTAGCTTGGGGAACGGTTTCCCCTGCGCGGAATGTTTTTTCAACCACACTTCCAGTTTGGGCATTTTTTAATTTTGTCCGCACAAAGGCGGAACCCTTGCCTGGTTTAACGTGCAGGAATTCAATAACACGCCACACTGAGCCATCGAGTTCAATGGTGACACCGCTCCGAAAATCGTTACTAGAAATCATGAAAGGCTTTTAGAGCTTAGAAAGTCAAGATTCATTTTACAAGAGATTGGGGACTGGGGATGTGTCATTTACACCTTTATTAATAAGTTTTTTTACAATAAGACAATTTTTGCAAGATTTAACACTACCATACTTGAAAAAAATTTAAGATTAATCAAATATTCTTCTCTTAGTGGTTGTTAATATTATGTCTCTCAATTTTTACCCCCATAAAACTCACCAGAAGCTGGCGATATTGTTTTAGCTTCCGCCGCGAGAAGCCCCGCGCTATACCCTTGGGTTAGCGTCGGCACGGCAGTCGCTCAACTTGGGGAGACCCCAAGACCGCGCTGCCTCATGAATCGCGGTCAGCACCTATGATTTATCTGCTAAAATTTTACCATGAGACTAGCATATCAGTATCGATTACGCCCAACTCCTGAACAAACTGCCAGATTTGACAGTTGGCTGAGCCTTTTAAGGTGGCAGTACAACTATCGTCTAGCAGAACGTTTTAATTGGTGGGAACGTAATCGTTGTGATGTTAATTCTTGTCCTTTAATATGCCATTTACCTGAGTTAAAAGAAAAGCCTGATTATTATAGTCAGAAAAAGGATTTAATTAATACTAAAGCCTTATTTCCTGATTATAAAAATATACAGTCTCAAGTGTTACAAGACTGTATTAAGCGGGTTGATTTTACTTTTCAAAAATGGCTAAAAGGTGATAGTAATGGTAAGCGTTCAGGAAGACCAAGATTTAAAGGAGAAGGGCGTTATCATTCTTTTACTTTCCCTCAAGTTAAACAAAATTGTTTAGAGGGAAAATATATTAATCTTCCTATTATTGGGAAGATAAAACTGATTCAACATCGTCCTTTACCTAGTGGTTTTCTAATTAAAACAGCTACTATTGTCCGTAAAGCTGACGGTTGGTATGTGATTTTATCTCTAGAAGATAAATCTGTACCTAACTTTACTCCTAATATTCAACCTGGTTTAAATAACACTCTAGGTATTGATTTGGGATTAAAGGAATTTTTGGTAGACAGTGAGGGAGAAAATGTAACTATTCCCCAACACTATCGAAAGTTATTAAAACAGCTAAAGGTAGTTCAAAAGGGAGTTAGTCGTCAGCAAAAAGGTTCTAAAAATAGACGCAAAGCAGTTAAAAGATTGGCAAAACTTCATCAGAAGGTAGCCAATAAAAGAAAAGACTTTCATTTTAAAACAGCTAATCATTTACTGGCAAAAAATGAAGTTATAGCCATTGAAAATTTAAACATAAAGGGATTAGCTAAAAGCAGACTGAGTTTAAGTGTTAATGATGCTGGATGGGGACAATTTATTTCAATTCTCAAGGAGAAAGCTGAAAAAGCTGGTCAGTTGGTAATCGAAGTAAATCCTAATGGTACAACACAAGATTGCTCTGGATGCGGGGTTAAAGTTCCCAAAGAATTGAAAGATAGAGTTCATTCTTGTCCCCATTGTCAATTAACAATTGATCGGGATTTTAATGCGGCTATCAATATCAAATATAGGGCGGTAGGGCATTCCGTTCTTAAAGCTTACCGAGTATCCGAATCGATAGATGGAGTTGGTAAGAAGCCCACACTATAGTCGGTACTCCGACTTAGTGCTGGGAGTATGTCACTTCCCTTTCCTTTTACTGATTTAAGAATGAGATTAAGAAATATTATGTGTCAGGAAATTAGCTATGTACGCTAGTGTCTTACTACCGCTTTTGTGGATTACAGGATTATAAATATCCAGTTTAAGCCATTAATTCCTCACTCTTATCCTTAAACTCTGGTTTACTAATATTAGTAGCATCATGCTCAACGGCTGCTTTAACAAATCCCAAAAATAAAGGATGAGCGCAATTAGGACGAGAACGAAATTCAGGGTGAAATTGTGTGGCAATAAAGAAAGGATGACTAGGCAATTCAATAATTTCCACCAACCGTCCATCAGGAGAAGTTCCACTCACCATATAACCTGTTTCTAATAACAAATTACGGTAAGCATTATTAAACTCATAACGATGGCGATGACGTTCATAAATCACTTCCTGTTGATATAAAGAAGCAGCCAAAGTATCAGGAGTAATGCGACAAGGATATAAACCCAGACGCATGGTTCCCCCTAAATCTACCACGTCTTGCTGTTCGGGTAAAAGATTAATAACTGGGTTAGTCGTTTCCGGTTCAAATTCTGCACTATTGGCATTCTCTAAATGGGCAACATTTCGCCCCCATTCAATCACCGCACATTGCATTCCTAAACATAATCCTAAAAAGGGAATATTTTGCTGTCTAGCGTATTCAATCGCTTGGACTTTTCCATCCACACCCCGAATGCCAAACCCACCAGGAACAATAATTCCACTAATATCTTTTAAATACTTTTCTGCCCCATGATTTTCAATATCTTCGGCACTGATCCAGCGCAATTTAACCTCACTATCAGCAGCAATTCCCCCATGTACCAAAGATTCAACTACGGATAAATAAGCATCACTTAATTCCACATATTTTCCCACTAAAGCAACTTCAATTTGTCCTTGGGGAGACTGCATTCTCTGGACTAAAGTTTGCCATTGACTTAAATCCGGTTGACGGGGTTCTAATTTTAATAATTCTAGGGTTTGTTGAGCTAATCCTTCTTTTTCCACAATTAAAGGAACTTCATAAATACTGCTGGCATCTTGAGCCGTAATGACTGATTCTACAGGTACATCACAAAATTCTGAGAGTTTTTCTTTCATTCCCGCTTTTAACGGGCGATCGCAACGACAAACTAAGACATCCGGTTGAATACCAATGGAGCGTAATTCTTTGACGGAATGTTGCGTCGGTTTGGTTTTCATCTCCCTAGCGGCAGGAATCCAAGGAATTAGGGTAACGTGCATATAAACCACGTTATGGCGGCCCACATCCTTCCGAAACTGACGAATTGCCTCTAAAAAGGGTAAAGATTCAATATCCCCAACTGTCCCCCCAATTTCCGTGATTACCACATCAGGATTAGTATTTTTTGCCACCCGATGAATTCTCTCTTTAATTTCGTTGGTAATATGTGGGATCACTTGTACTGTACCCCCCATATAGGCCCCACGTCTTTCCTTGTTGATCACCGCTTGATAAATTGATCCCGTTGTCACACTGTTGAGACGAGACATGGGAGTGTCTGTAAAACGCTCATAATGGCCTAAGTCTAAATCCGTTTCTGCTCCATCATCCGTCACAAAAACTTCCCCATGTTGGAAAGGACTCATGGTACCTGGATCGACGTTAATATAAGGATCGAGCTTGAGAATTGACACAGAATAGTCTCTAGACTTGAGTAACCGTCCTAAACTGGCCGCTACAATGCCTTTACCGATACTGGAGACAACACCCCCAGTAATGAATACAAATTTCGCCATATCCTTTCCCTTGAGATCTCGTCCGTTGCTGATTCCCAATTATTTTAACCTGTCTGCTCCGTCTCGGAACTGCTCGAAGATTAATGAATTATTAACTGTGATAACTATCACCTTCAGACGGTGACTGCTGAGCTTGCCTATCGGTTTAAGTTTTGATTCAATATGGCCAGAGAGACTTGAACAATTTACTTATTAGCAACTCCGAGGAATTACCTAAATCAATTAACCTATTAATATTCTCTATTTACGCATCAGTTCGGTTGATAATTTATTATGTAATTATCATACTTTTTTACACAAATAATAAGTTAATAAGATTACAATTTATTACTTTTTTTAAATTGAATGTTTCTAGAGATACATTAGAAATAAAGCCAGGAGGAATAATGTTTCAAAGTCAAGAAGCGATTGAACTTACCCAAAAATATCAAGCCGGTCAAAGAAATTTTCAAGACTATCAATTACGGCGTGCAAATTTAAGAGGACTAGACCTCAGTAATACAGATTTCCGGGGAGTGGATCTCAGCTATGCTAATTTAAGAGATGTTAATTTTAGTGGGGCAGATTTACGGGAAGCTTATCTGAATGAAGCAGATTTAACCGGAGCCAATTTTAGTGGAGCCAACTTAGAGGGAGCTTCCTTAATCAAGGCTTATCTGATTAAAGCTAATTGTTATCAAACGAATTTTAAAAGGGTATATTTAACGGGAACTTACCTAACAAAATCCACTTTTAAAGAAGCGATTTTTAGTGAGGCTTACTTGAATGGAGCGAAATTAGCCGGAGCCGAATTAGAAGGTGCTTATTATAATAATCAAACCAGATTTGAGATGACTTTTAATCCTCAAGAAGCCAAAATGAGAGAACTAGAAGATAAAAAGCAGAACTTTGATCAATCAGAAAAAATAGAAGAAAATGAAACCCCAAAAATCCATCAAGAAATAACTGTCAAAGACTTTCTAGAAACTTTTAATTATCTCAATCAAATTAGTTATCGTTATCTAGGAAAAACCATGACAAAAAAGTATTGGGAATCTTCTCGTCCTTTGTTTGAATGGTTAGATCAATTTGAGATTGATTCCGCAGGACAAGTAATTTTTAACGGGGAATTAGAAACACCTATAACATCGATTAAATTACAATGGTCACAAGCTTGGTTAAAAACCTTTATTCAATCCTGTTCTCAAATTGTGCAAAATTATCCTCAGATGCTTGATGTTGAATTAATCAGCTTAGTTTTGTCTCCCAACCTCCCTAAAAAGAACCCAATTCTTAGTCAGACATCTTCTTTAAATGTATCAACATCTCTCAAAGGAGATTCTTTTAAGTTAGTCAATGCTTAAATGCTCTTAAACAGTAACAATCTAAAGGCCATACATAGCTATCGCCAAAAAATTAATCTGGTTCCCTGACTTCTGCCAGAAATCTTATGATAGAATTGTCCTGGTAGTAAATCCTGCAATGACTTTTCCTTAGATAAAAATCTAAGATAAGTCAATAAAAGTTTTTTATGAATCAAAGATTAGCAATTTTTCATCGAGTTCCTGGAAAAGTTTATTTGTTACTTAGTATAATCATTTTTGGGTTAGCTAGTCCTGTGACTCGCAAGTTAATTGATTTAGGGAAACAACATCTTATTGATGGCAGAAATCCTATCTCATTTTGTAATCTTTTATTTGTGGGTAATCTGTCTGCTTTATTGTTATTAATATTTATTTATGGCCGTCAAATTTCTTGGCAAATTTTCAAACAATTTACGCTCAAAGATTGGTTTGGACTAATTAGTGTGGGGATTTTTTCAGGAGCTTTGGCTCCCGCTTTGGGATTTTTGGCCTTAGATTTAACCTCTGTCAATAATGTTATTCTGATTGGAAGAATTGAACCGCCTTTAACCCTAACACTGTCGGTTTTGTTACTAAAGGCGAGAATTAATTATTGGGTGGGATGTGGTTCACTTATTTCCTTTCTGGGAGTATTGAGCATCGTTTGGTTACAATCCTCAGATGAAACTATCAGCATGATGGGAGGAAAATTAGAAATTGGGACAGGAGAATTATGTGCCGTTTTAGGAGCAATTTCTGTTTCCATTGCTAACCTTATTAGTAAGGTTAGTCTTAATAAAATCCCCCTAGGAAGTTTTACAATTATTAGGAATATATTAGGAACAATTATCTTTTTTGTAATCGTCGTTAAACTCTATGGATTAATCCATTTTACTGATGTGTTTTCTCCATTTTTGTGGCAATGGATGTTGATTTATGGAGCTATTATTGTCGTGGCTGGTCAATTGTGTTGGTTTATGGGCTTAAAATCCACAAAAGCAGCTGATGTGTCTTTGGCGACTTCATTTAGTCCTATCCTTGGGATTATTGCGGCTTATTTAATCTTAGGAGAAATTCCCAACACATCTCAATATATTGGTGGCACTATCATTATGATGGGAATTATGTTAACTCAAATTGGTGTGAGACAATTAAACCAACAAAACTTAATGATTTCTAACACAAAAGATGCGGATATTCAAGCCGGATTTAAAGGAATTTAAGATAGTTCATTTAGAAACTATCCAAGAAAAAATAAATAAAACTAAGGTTCAAAAATACTACCCATAAATAAAATTGCCCCCGTATTATCATCTTGAATCAGACAGAAAAAAGGACGATCTACAATCATCGTAAATTGGGGTGGTGACGAGATAATTGATGCTACTTTAAGATTCATCGATTTAACGGAGGGGACTTGTTTGCCTTTTTCATTAAATTCTAGTAATGCCTGATGTTTAATGCTATTGATATAAGCGGAATGAGACGTTAATTTAGAAAAACCAGCTTGAGATGGATTAAACATAGTAGAAAGTCCTAAAGACTGTAAAGATTTCGTGAGATCGACTTCATAGTTTAAAGTGAAGCGAGGCAACTGAAGCAACCCACTGGTTTTCCGAAACTTAGATGATAGTTTTTGCCATTTCTTAAGGGTTAAATCCTGAAAAACTTGGGACAATTGGTCAGTTTTTTTGGGCAACAACAGAGAAAAGCTCAAGTTTCCATCACCATAAGGTAATTTAATCCCTTGAAATTGAGAATTTTCAAAATAGCTATAAGTCCCTTGACGAGACATAAAAGGGTAAAGCTTACTAACATTGCGGCTTAAATGAAAGGATTTTTCTGTCGTGAGCTTTTGATCAAAACCGACTTGCAAAGTTCCTTGAAAATAAGCTGTGTTGATCAAAAACAGAACATCATCTGCTTGAATTTGATTAATAATATTTTTGATTTTTCCTTGAGTGTTTTCTGTAACCCAACGATTAATAATACCGCTCGCTTCACCACTAGCAAAATTCAAATTGGTAATTTGATCGTTATAATAATCTCGATTATTTTTAAGAAACTGATAACGAAAGGTAAAGCCCTGTCTTGCCCAAAGGGAATTAGCGACAATTAACGGAGATTGAGGATTCTCAAGATTTAAGTGACTTTCTAACCCCTGATTTGCTCGATTTAGCGCATCAATTTCTACCCCTTGAATTCCTAAGACTTGAGCAATTTCCTGTTTAGTATCTCCCGTTGCGCCATTGTAAAGCATCGACAAAGTCAAAGCCACACTGGTTGGAGAGATAAAAATATTTTGCTCTTGATTCCCTTTAGCTAAGGTTGAAAACAACTGAAATCCCAACTGTGTATGGGCTGAAACCAGCCGTTTCTCATCGAGAGACGACTTCAGGAAAATCATCCTAGGGGAAACTTCTTGTAACCCCTGAGCGTCTGCTAATATACTCAGAAAGTCCAGAAAGTCAGTTTTTGAGAAGGAGATCCACCCACTCAAGAAAAATAACAAGAGAAAGCCCAATGTGGCTCTCATGGTTCTTTGAGTCCTCATCACCCTTAATCCTGATTGACGATACAGCTATGTTTACCGTTTTTAGCCTGAAGGTTAAAAAGCCCCAAAGCACTGATGATGTTGTTCTGACGGTAATTTGGGAATAGAGTCCACCGAATTAAAAAAAAATCCTCCTTCTCTGAGGATATACTTGATCACTAAACATAAACCCTTAGAATTGTAAATAAATAATTACAACTATCAACACTTTTTCAAGATGGGGACAAGCAACGGAGGTCAGCCAAGACGGTGAATATTCAAGAAATCATGGAAAAAGGTGGGGTAGCCATGTGGCCCCTGCTCATTTTGTCGGTATTAGCCTTGAGTACCATTATTGAACGCTCCTGGTTTTGGGTGAGATTTCTGCTCAAAGAGGGACAGATTCTGAACCGGATTTTGGAGACAGCGGCCCGTAACTGGGATGGGGCCCCAAAAGTGGCCAAAGAATATAGTAATCATCCCGTGGGCAAGTTCCTCTATGGCCCCCTGAGATTGATTAACCCCGATCCGGAGGTATTCCATTTGGCTCTAGAATCCTCCGCCGATGACGAGTTAGCCATGATGCGACGGGGAGATAAGGTGTTAGAGGCAGTGATTGCCCTGTCTCCCCTGCTGGGATTACTGGGAACCGTTTTAGGATTAATTGCCTCTTTGGGCAACATCCAAATTAGCGACTTGGGAACATCTTCTACCACAGGTGTTACCCTAGGAATCGGTGAAGCGTTAATTTCTACGGCTACGGGTTTAATTGTTGCCATTATCAGCTTAACTTTTTACCGAATATTCCAATCTCTGTGGTTTAACCAAGTGCGGGTATTCCGTAAAACGGGCAGTGAATTAGAAGTGATTTATCGTCAACGTTGGCTAGATACTGATGGTGAACCCTCTACTTTCCCAAGCAATGTCGCACCGAGATTTAAGGATACTTTTGACGAATAAGCACCTAAACAACATCTTTTTAACAGACACTCATGACCCAAAATACGAATCATCAAAAAATAACCCGTAAAAATCTGTCCCATGGCCATGCTCGTCCGCTAAAACTTTGGCAAAATTCATCTCAAGAACAAGAAGTTCGCATTGAAATTTTGCCAATGATTGATGTGATTTTTTGTATCTTGACCTTCTTTATTTTGGGGGCAGTTGGTTTATCTCGTCAGCAGGCCATTAGCTTAGATTTACCGAAGGCTGGTTCCGGAACTCCCCAAATGCGGGAAATGATGGTGGTTAGCCTCGATGATTTTGGCCAAGTCTACGTTGAAAAGCAATTGGTAACTCGCAATCAGCTATTTGACGCGATTAAGAGCTATCATCAATTTAACCCCGAAGGCTTAATGGTACTTCATGCCTCAAGAAATGCGAGTTACAATGAAGTCATTCAGGTGCTGGATATGTTGCGAGAAGTCGGTGGTGAACGAGTTGCTTTAGCTACCCTACCAGGTGAATCTGAGAAAACCCCTAATTTGAGTGATCCTAGCCTCAGTCCCTTGCCATCAGGAACAGGTTTACCAGGAAATTACACCAATAGTCTTCCTCAGACAATCCCAACTAACCCGAACAATGGAGTCGGTAATTATCCAGGGAATCCTCTAAACCCTTCTACAACAATTCCTCAAACCACTGTGCCGAATAATTAATTTCTCAAAGCTCCCGTTCACTCGTCCCAAGGCTATCGATAGTTTCCCTGACCGATATCCCCTATTTTTTACCGCATGATCCGAGAAGCGAGTAACTGTTCTTCTAAGGCAGCAATACGGTTATAAGCGGCGGTTAACTGTGCTGTGAGTCGTCGCACCTGAAGATCGGTGGTTAGTAATGGTTCCACTTCAGGGGCGATGAGGGTGCTATTTTCACTCTCATCTGGTAGGATATCCTTATGCTCCATCACGGACTGATAATGTCCATGACGAGGTGACGCAATGGGGTTCGGGCGGGAGATGCTAGGCAGAGAGGGTTGTTGGTTGTTAACCATGACTTCCGTTGGCAGGCGAGAACCCACCATCTGTTGGCCAATCTGTTCAACAATATGATGGAGTTGACTGACTTTTTGATTAAGTTCATTGATTTGCTGCTGTAGTCCATCCATAGGAATGCCCATCACTGAAAACTGTGCTATTTCTCATCCTAGAAGTGACTGAGACTGATAGTTACAGATTCCTGATTCATTTAACGATTACTTCACTACTCTTCATTAACCGTAAACCTTGATACAATAAATTCCATGGTTAGCCGTCGTTCTTTTTTGATCAGTACAGGGACTGTCGCACTAGGGCAATTGTTATCAGGATGCGGTGATTCTGGGCAGGATTTGCGGGTTTTGTTGTTACAAGGTTCCATACCCCCCCAATTACTGACTGCTTTTCGTCAACAATTATCCTCTCAGCCTTCTCTCTCCTTTACTCCCCAAGCTCAGCTAAAAGAATTGTTTGAGTTATTGGAAACTTGGCAAGGTAAAGATGCCAAGAAAACGGGTTTATGGCGTGATTTACCCAAAATACCCATCATTAACCCCAAGGAACCACCGATCAGTGATTTAGTCACTTTAGGAGATGCTTGGTTAGCTGAAGGCATTCAAAAGGGTTTAATTGAACCCCTAGAGCTTGCTGATGTCCCCAATTGGCAAAAACTCCCCTCTCGTTGGCAACGCTTGGTTAAACGAGATCAACAAGGAAATATCCAGGAAAACGGACAAATTTGGGGGGCTCCCTATCGTTGGGGAACAACGTTAATGGTTTACCAAGAGGATAAGTTAGACTGGGAACCGACAGATTGGCACGATTTATGGGATGAACGATTACGCGATCGCATTACCTTGCTGGATCAACCCAGAGAGGTGATTGGATTAACCTTAAAAAAATTAGGACAGTCTTACAATACAAAAGATTTAGCCTCAGTTCCTCGTTTAAAATCTGAACTTTTGTCTCTACAAAAACAAGTTAAATATTACAGTTCTCGTCATTATTTACAACCCTTATTGGTGGGAGATGCTTGGTTAAGTGTGGGTTGGTCTAATGAGATTTTACCCCTAATTGCTAAAAATCGAGGTCTTAAGGCTGTAATACCTGCTTCTGGGACTGCTATTTGGTCAGATATTTGGGTTAAACCTAAAGCAAAAACTGGAAAATTAGAGTTATCAAAATCAGCGAAACAATGGCTTGATTTTTGTTGGCAACCTCAAGCTGCTGATCTAATTTCCTTGTTTGCTGATGGGGCTTCTCCTATGATTAATACCATTGATAAAAATCAACTTTCAAAGGAAGTTCAAGATAATCCTTTATTATTAATAAAGCCCGAAATTTTCGATAAATGCGAATTTTTAGAGCCTTTACCAGATAAGGTTCAAGCAGAGTATCTTAATCTTTGGAAGGAAATGAGAAAAAGTTAAATTCTCTAGGGACAATTCATAAATTGCCCCTACATAAATACTCTAAAAAATGGTTCTACCGAACTTGTCATGTAAAATTAATAAATGAATACAGGCTAAAGCCTTATTCTATAAGCACAAAGGCTGTCTAAACAGCCTAATTTTAAGCCTGGGTAGCCAGGCTTAGTTCCTATAGCTTAACCTGATCGGGTTTAAGCCTGTAATTTTTAATCGTTTTACATCCTAGGTTCGGTAGAGCCTAAAAAATATAAACTGCTTACCTCTTAATCTGATTTTTTTTTCTTTAAACTCTTAACTAATGCTTTAAATTGTTGTTGCAAATAGTCAAAATTTTGACTATTTTCTCCATATCGCCAACTTACATAAGCTTGAGAAATTTCCTCAATAATTGCCGCTTGTTCATGGGGATGTTGTTGATAAGAAATTTCTACATATTCTAAAGGGGTTTGAGCCGGATGTTTGGGATATCCCTTACTTTTTAAAATTCCTAACATTTCTTGATATAATCTCACAATTGGTGGTAATTTAGCCAAGCGACGATAAAACCCCAATTTACTTAATTGTCCCCAACCTAACCAACCCAATAATCCTAACCCAACTCCTAAGAATAATCCCACAAATACCCCGATTAAACTTCCTGAAATAAACCGCCATAACCACACCAAAAGATTAATAAATCCGCCAATTATCTGAGTCCAAATTATGTTAAAAAAGCTGGTTACAGGAGAAGGCAACCAACTGGCTATCCAATTCCAAAATTGCTTTAAAACCCCAAAAGTTTGTTCTTCTTCAACCGAAGGAGGGATTAATTCATGGCCAGGAATGGGATCAAAAGTATACCAGCCAAATTTAGTAAAGTAAACTTCTGTTAACCCATAAGCGTCAGTATTTTTAACCACATAAAATCCAGTAAAAGGATTAAATTTTCCTGGGCCAAATCCTACCGTTAATCTTGCGGGAATACCAATGGATCGTAACATCATGGTTAAAACAGTAGAAAAGTGATCGGGATAACCCCCTTCATGTTTAAAGAGAAATGCAGTAACTAAATCTTCATTCTCATCAAAAAACGGTAAATCTGGTTTAATTTGATACTGTTGTTTAACCGTTTGTGTTAAAAACAAAGCCGCTTCATAGGTTGAGTTAATTGGGTTGGGTGATTTTGCTAATAATTCCAAGGTTTTTTGACGAACTTTTTCTTCAATTTCAGGGGGAATTTGTAAGTAATTTTTGATGATTCTTTCAGGATATTCATAAGGAGATGTTCTTAAAATGGTACGATCTCGATAAGGAACTTCTGAAATAACGGTATAGGTTAATCCTTCAATTAAACCCACAGGTGATCGCAAATTTCCCCGTTGATCGATGCCAATTTCTTTGGCAGGAAAATAAAGAGAATTGGGAATAGCAAGGGAAGGAATTACATTTGGCAAATTAGTGACGGCTGTATAACTTTGAATCACCTGCTTCGTTTTCATACGAGTAGCTGGTGATGATAAAAAGAATTTGTAAGACCAAGGATCACGTTCAATCATTTTAAGATCTTGATCATTAGAAATTTCCCAACCTTGTCCTGTATAATGATCAAAAGATAATGCTTTCCAAAATCCGGGTGCTTGAGAACGTACCCGCATCACAATTTTTGGGGTCATATTTCCCCGTAAATTCTGATTGATTTTGGTATTAAATCCATAATAATAAGTATTATCGATTTCCCCTTGTCCTTCCGTTGGAGTTTTGCCTTGTCCCCCTGAACTTTTGGATTGTTGTTTATTCGTATATCCTGGATTAATAATCCCGTTATTTTGTCCATTAAACTTTTGACTATCTGCATCTAAAGGACTACTCACGGGAAAGGTTTGTAATTGATACCCTGGAAAGCGTGGCATTAACATAAAAATTGTTAATCCTAATACCAAAGTAAGACCAATAATAAAACTTAATTTTTTAATAGAAAAGGGAGAATAAGTGATAACAGAATTAGCAGTACGACGGGAACGAAACCCTAAATTAAGTCTACTATCAATGGCTTCAAGTCCCAAACGAGAACGATAATCTAAAATTAAGGTAGGAATAGCGAAACCTAAAAATAATAATAACCAAGGGGCAAAAGCTAAGGTTTGAGAAATGGTACCAGCAACTCCCAATAAAATCAGGCCAATTACCATTGAATAACCTAAATCTTTCCGTCTTGGTAAATCAAAACTGTGGAGAACTTGAAGTTGAACTAATAACCCTGCTAGGGCCAAACGACTATCATTAAGATTTTGGGCTAAATTAATTAAAAAGAAAAAAAGTACCCCCAGCATAGCAATGGCCAGGAAAAATTTAACCGTGATGTTGCGATGTTTTCGACGATACCAACTCCAAGTTGACCCCGCGATACTTAAAGGAATTGCCCATAAACTCATCTGGGTTTGGGCGGCCACATCTGTGGCAATAATCCCGATAATCACTAATCCCTGGACTAAAATTCGCAGCATTAAGGACTCTTCCGTCTGCATTTTCGGCATTGCTGCGATTGTTTGCCGAAATTTTTCTAATAGGGATAATGGTTTAGTGGGGTTATTTTTCATAGAACAAGAAAGTTGATGGGGGATCAAAGCTGTTATGTCTTTAAATTCAAGAATCACAACAGATTTTAATTTTCTTTTGCCTCCTACTGTCACCAGTTTACCTCGATTAGTCAATTAGATTTATTACGTTTTTTATATTAATTGTCATGTTCATTTAAGTTGAGGAAGAAACCATGTCTAAGCAAATTACTTATAGTCCTGCTTATACCTTAGTACCTACCTATGAATGTTTTAACCGTTGTACCTATTGTAATTTTCGGGTTGCTCCTGATCAAGATGATTGGTTAACCTTAGAAAAAGCGGAAAAAATCTTACAGAAATTACAACATCAATCTATTTGTGAAATTCTTATTCTTAGTGGAGAAGTTCATCCTCAGTCTTCAAGAAGAAAAGCTTGGTTTCAACGAATTTATGATCTTTGTCAATTAGCGTTATCTCTGGGATTTTTGCCCCATACCAATGTCGGTCCCTTAAGTTTTACTGAAATGGAAACTTTAAAAACCGTTAATGTGTCAATGGGATTAATGGTAGAACAAATAAGCCCAAAACTGTTACAAACAGTTCATAATTATGCACCGAGTAAACGCCCTGAATTGCGTTTACAACAGTTAGAATGGGCAGGGAAATTAAAAATCCCTTTCACGACAGGTCTTTTATTAGGAATTGGAGAAACTTTAAAGGATTGTTGGGAAACCTTAGACGTGATCAGCCAAATTCATCACCGTTGGCATCATATCCAAGAAGTCATCTTACAACCTCATAGTCCTGGTCAAAAACAAACGTTGATTACCCCTGCTTTTAATTATCATCAATTACCAGAAATTATTGCTAAAGCAAAGGAAATTTTACCTGAGTCTATTACCTTACAAATCCCCCCTAATTTAATTACTGAACCTCAATGTTTATTAGACTGTTTAGCAGCAGGGGCTAGAGATTTAGGAGGAATTGGCCCCAAAGATGAAGTAAATCCTGATTATCCCCATCACACTCATCAAGGATTAATTAATCTTTTAGCCACAAACGGATGGCAATTAGTGCCTCGTCTACCGATTTATCCTCAATATGATTCTTGGTTATCTTCCTCTTTACAATTTGCGGTGAATTCCTGGAGAATTAGAACAGGCAATTTGAAGAGTTTAAATCAAACTTTTAGAACTTGTTTTAAGACATAGAGTATAAGAAAAATCTTAAAAATTGGATTGAAACTTTTGACTAAAATAACCAGTCTCATACTAAGGCAAGAAAAAAATATCTAAGGTATGTAACAATTGAGGCATAATCAATCCTCAAGTGTCTATCAATTCATGATTTATGATTGAAGTCGAACACCTCAGCAAAATTTACGGGTCAACTGCTGCCATTCAAGATGTAGATTTTTCCGTTGAAAGTGGGGAAATTCTCGGTTTTTTAGGGCCAAATGGGGCAGGAAAAACCACCACCATGCGAATTTTAAGCGGTTATCTCCCTGCCACCACCGGAACCGCTAAAATAGCAGGGTATGATGTCCATGAACAGTCGATGGAAGTGCGACGACGCATCGGGTATCTTCCCGAAACACCTCCTTTGTACCCTGATATGACGGTAGAAGGGTTTTTGCTGTTTGTCGCACGCATTAAAGGAGTGGTAGCAGGCGATCGCGTTTCTAGGGTAAACTGGGCGATGGAACGCTGTCAGTTGGGAGATAAGCGTAAAGTCTTAATTCGCAAGCTTTCTAAGGGCTATAAACAACGGGTAGGCATTGCTCAAGCGATTGTTCATGATCCTCCTGCGATTATTTTGGATGAACCGACAGTGGGACTTGACCCGAAACAAATCATTGAAGTTCGCAATCTGATTAAGAGTTTAGCGGGGGAACATACGATCATTTTATCAACTCATATTTTGCCGGAAGTGAGTATGACTTGCGATCGCGTTACTATTATTAATCGGGGGAAAGTTATTGCTACAGATACTCCTGATAATTTAATGTCCCATTTAACCGCAAGAGGAGGATATGAATTAGATATTGAGGGGGATATATCAAATCTTGAACCGAGTTTAAAAGAAATGTCTGGTATTGCCAAGGTTGAGATTAATTCTGAACTCAAAGATAATGATGAGCAACGTCATTTCATCCACTTGACGACAGATTCAGAGCGAGAAATTGGCAAAGACATTGCTGCCTTAATTATTAGTCAGGGTTTGGGACTCTATGAAATGCGGCGAACCCGCGCCTCCTTAGAGGATGTTTTCTTAGAGTTAATCACCGAAGAATCAAGTGTTGAAAATCCAGAAAAATCGGTTGAAACCTCTGATAATTTTGACAGTGAAAATCCTTCCTAATTGATATTTATAATGATACTTACTAACTTAATTGCTATCTTCCGTAAAGAATTTCAAAGTTATTTTACCTCACCCTTTGCTTATATTATTGCTGCGGTTTTTTGGTTACTCTCTGGCTTCTTTTTTGGGGCCATTCTTGATCAACTGTTGCAAACCCTGTCCTTTTTAGAACAAAGTGGACAATTACCCCAGTCTGTAGATGTTCCTAGTCAATTTTTAGAGGAGTTTTTTGGGGTTCTAACTTCCTTATTATTGGTGCTATTACCGGCTTTATCTATGGGACTCTATTCCGAGGAAAGGAAGCGGGGAACTCTAGAATTATTAGCCACTTCTCCTGTTACAAATTGGGTAGTCGCTGTGGGAAAATTATTGGGAGTCGTTGCCTTTTTTCTGGTTTTAATGATTCCTATTTGGATTTATGAAATTATCGTCTTTAGCAATGCAAGTCCTCCCGTCAATTTACAAGTGATTCTCTTAGCTCATGCTTCTTTAATTCTTATTGCTACAGCGATTCTTTCCCTGGGAATGTTTATTTCTTCTTTGACAGATAGTGGAATTTTAGCTTATATTTTGACCTTTGTGTTAGTTTTGTTTTTGTGGATTATGGATGCGATCGCCAATAACACAAAGGAACCTTTTAGTACCATTTTATCCCATCTTTCTCTATTTGATCGTTATACTGACTTAGTGAAAGGAGTTTTAGATATCAGTAGTTTAGTTTTGTTGGCAAGTTATATATTTTTGGGAATTTTCTTAACTGCACAGTCCATAGAAGCCTTCCGCTTTCAACGCTCTTAACTATACAAATCTAAGCCAATTAGTGAGTGAATTAACATGACAAAATTGCTAAATTATCGGAAAATTTTTCAATATCTTTTTATTCCTGGTTTAATCTTAACAGTTGCTGGTTTAGTAGCTGGTTTTACGACAAAAACCTGGGGAGCATTCTATATAGGTTTAGTTGTTATTGGAGGTATTTGTTTAGTTATTTGGTTATTATTTATTTTAATCACGGGACAAAGTTTTTGGCAAAAACGTTCAACACAAGCAGGAACAAATGCTTTAATTTCTACTCTCTCTTTATTCATAATTTTAGGATTAATTAATTTTATTGCCATTCGCTATTTTCCCCGTATTGATTTAACGGATAATCAACTTTATACCCTATCCGCAGAAACTCAATCAATTGTTGAAAATCTGCAACAACCTATCAAAGTTCTTATTTTTGATAAAGAAACAAATCCCCAGGATAAAGACTTATTAGAAAACTATAAACGCTATAATAATAAGTTTGAATTTGAAATTGTTGATCCTGATGTAAAAGTTGGACTAACTAAGGAATTCAATGTCAAATCATTAGGAGATGTTTACTTAAAATATGGGAATAAAAAACAACTGGTTCAAACCTTAATTGCTTTTAATAACCGAGAAGCTTTATCAGAAATTAAACTTACTAATGCCATTGAAAAAATTAAAAAAGATTATATACCGACCATTTATTTACTACAAGGCCATGGAGAATATTCCTTGGAAAAAGAAAATGCTGAACAAGGAAGTCTTTCTGAGGCAGTTAGTAGCTTAGAAAACAAAGGATACAATGTTAAACCCTTAAATTTAGTGGAGAGTTTTGGTATTCCCACTGATGCAGATGCGATTATTATTGCCAGTCCCAAACGTAAATTATTTGACCAAGAAGTTCAAGCCTTAAAAACCTATTCAGAAGAAGGCGGCAATTTATTATTATTACTTGATCCTAACACAGATCCAGGATTAGAACCTCTATTTAAAGACTGGGGAATTAAACTAGATAATCGTATCATTATTGATGGTTCAGGGGCCGGAGATGTGGTGGGTTTGGGCCCAACAACTCCTTTTATTACTACTTATGGCAATCATCCTATTACTAAAGAGTTTGCTAACGGAATTTCTTTTTATCCCCTCTCTCGTCCTATTGATACAGTTGAGGTAAAAGGGGTGGAAGCAACTTCTCTTATTGTTACCAGTGACAAAATGTGGGCCGAAAATGATTTAGAATCTGGAGAGGTAACATTTGACCCTAAAACGGATATTTCTGGCCCATTTGACTTAGGTGTTGCTTTAACCCGCAAAATTAATCCAACGGAGAAAAATAATGATGCTAATGGTAACAAAGTAGAAGAAAAGAAAGAAAACACAAACTCCTCCCCTTCTCCTTCCCCTTCTTCTAATAATGAAAAGCCCAAAAAAACTGAATCACGTTTAATTATCATTGGTAATTCAATATTTGCAACTAATAATTTATTTGGTCAACAATTAAATGGAGATGTCTTTTTAAATTCAGTCCAATGGTTGGGAAGTCAAGATGAGCAACCCCTATCAATTCGTCCCAAAGAAGCTAAAAATAGACGCATTAATTTGTCTTCTCTACAAGTTAATCTATTAGCATTACTTGCATTAGTTATCTTTCCTTTGTCTGCTTTAGTTGCTGCTGTAGTAACCTGGTGGCGTAGACGATAAATAATTTAGTGGTAAACATAAATGAGGTGAATAATGAAATTACAAAAAACAACTTGGGGGTTTTTAATTACGGCTATTTTCTTAGCAGGAATAGTCTATTTTTATGAATCACAAATTAATCCTAAACAGGAAGAAATAAAGTCTCAGACTAAAAAAATTTTTGATTTTCAAGAAAAAGATATTAAACTATTAACCATTGAAACTCAATCACAAATCCTAAAATTTGAGAAAACTGAAGATAATAAGCAACCTTGGAAAATGACCAAACCCAAAGATAAAATAGCCAATGATGCCGTTGTTTCTTTTTTAACTAATTTATTGGTAAGTAGTGACATAGATAGAACTTTTACCATTGACAAAAATCAGAAGGCAGAGTATGGTTTAGATCAACCATTAGCCACTATAAAAGTTGTATTAGACAACAATAAAAGCCATCAAATCATTATCGGAAATCCAGATTTTCAGGGAGAATTATTATATGCACAAATTGATTTCAATACTCAACCCGAAGGTAAAATTACCATCGGTTTAGTGCCGAAAAGTTTTCAATATGCCTTAGAAAGAACACCCGAAGAATGGATGCTATCAGAGCCTAAAACCGATGAATCTAAAACTAACACTAATCAAGACCCTAAACCAACTCAGGAACCAAAGTCATCGACAACTCGGCCATAATATAGAGGTAAACAACGCAAAAATAAGGGTTTTGCCCTTTTTAGAGCCTTTTTAGTCAGAAGCATCCCCCCACCCTATCACATAAAATGTTATCACGAAAATAGCAAAAATGCAATTATCTGGCAAATTTACTGATATTAAATTTCCATTTATTATATTAATATCTTTTTTAAACTTCGACGCAACATCTTCAAGAGAATACTTAGCCCTTTCTCTTGCCCATTTCAAAATTTTAGGATTAATACCGACAATAGCTTCACTCATTCATCTATTTTATCAGACATTTTCTTCCTAATAAATACTATTATACTATCTTGCTGGTGCGAGTCGTGCCAAGGCTGCATTACAGGTTAACTATAGCAATCCCAGTATTCTGTTGCAATAAACAAACTTATGTATCAAAATGTTAAAATTATCGTCTGTCTCCTCTCTAGAGAGTGAAGCTAGAGATAGATCTTAAAAATTCCCAAAAAAGACCCTATCCGTTAGATAAGCAAGGGCAGACTAGGGAAGGTCAATATATGATCGTAGAAGAGTACGGGAATTAGGAGGAACGAATGGGTATCGCCACAGTTAACCCAGCAACGGGAGAAACGCTAAAAATCTTTGAACCCCTCAGTGCCGAGGAGATCGAAGTCAAACTCGCTTTGGGAGAAGCCACCTTTAAACAGTACCGCAAGATTTCCCTAGAACAAAGGAGTCAATGGTTAAAAGCAGCCGCCGACATTTTAGAGCGAGATCAGCGCAAATTTGGGGAAATAATGACCCTAGAAATGGGAAAACCCATTAAAAGCGCGATCGCCGAAGTCAACAAATGCGCCTTAGTGTGTCGTTACTACGCTGACCATGCTGCTGACTTTCTCAAAGATGTCCCCGTTACCACCGACGGGAGTCGTAGTTTCATCCGCTATCAACCCATGGGCATAATCTTAGCGGTCATGCCTTGGAATTACCCATTTTGGCAGGTGTTTCGCTTTGCCGCCCCTGCTTTGATGGCCGGAAACGTAGGCATTCTCAAACACGCTTCTAACGTCCCCCAAAGTGCCTTAGCCATTGAAGCCATTCTCACAGAAGCAGGTTTTCCCGCCGGAGCCTTCCAAACATTGCTGATTGGGGCCTCTCAAGTAGAGTCTATCATGAAGGATGATCGGGTCAAAGCTGCCACCTTAACCGGAAGTGAACCCGCAGGGGCCAGTTTAGCTGCGACGGCGGGCAAACAGATTAAGAAAACTGTTTTAGAATTAGGGGGAAGCGACCCCTTTATCGTTTTAGAAAGTGCTGATATTGAAGCTGCTGCCACCACAGCGGTTACGGCAAGGCTTCTCAATAATGGACAATCTTGTATTGCGGCCAAACGCTTTATCCTAGTCGAGTCCGTAGCCGATCGCTTCGAGCAATTATTAGTGGAAAAATTCCAAGCCTTAAAAGTCGGTGATCCGATGTTAGAAGACACAGACATTGGCCCCTTAGCCACCCCGTCCATGTTATTGGAAATTAGCCAACAAGTTCAAGAAACGGTGACAAAAGGAGGGAAAATTTTAACAGGGGGTCAAGTGATCAGCGATCGCCCTGGTAACTTTTATCCGCCTACTATATTAACGGATATTCCCGTAGATTCCCCTGGTTATAGCGATGAATTCTTTGGGCCCGTTGCTTTACTCTTTCGGGTAAAAGATATCGACGAAGCTATTGAATTAGCCAATAGTACCATCTTTGGATTAGGGGCCAGTGGTTGGACCAATGATCCGGCTCAACAAGAACGCTTAATCGAGGAAATTGAAGCCGGATGTGTCTTTATCAATGGTATGGTCAAATCCGACCCCCGTTTACCTTTCGGGGGAATCAAGCGATCGGGATATGGAAGAGAATTAAGCATTCAAGGAATGCAAGAATTCCTCAATGTTAAAACGGTATGGATTAAGTAAACAATCTGATCCCATAGAGTCGTTTCTGTCAAGGATCTTTCGTTAAATTAGATTAATCATCCATCGGCAAACTCCCGAAGAATTAGATCAACCAAGATCGTTATTTCGGGAGTCCTTATCAACCAACACAAGGGGACAAACATCATGGGGGAAATGAACACCGCTGAATTACTGGTTCAGTGTCTAGAGAATGAGGGAGTCGAGTACATTTTTGGATTACCTGGTGAAGAGAATTTACACGTTCTTGAAGCTTTAAAGAATTCTTCCATCAAATTTATCACCACCCGTCACGAACAAGGAGCCGCTTTTATGGCCGATGTTTACGGACGACTGACAGGGAAGGCCGGAGTTTGTCTCTCCACCTTGGGGCCAGGGGCCACCAACTTGATGACAGGGGTGGCTGATGCTAATCTAGATGGTGCGCCTTTAGTGGCTATTACGGGACAGGTGGGAACGGATCGAATGCACATTGAATCCCATCAATATCTCGATTTAGTGGCCATGTTTGCCCCTGTCACCAAATGGAATAAGCAAATTGTGCGGCCAAGTATTACCCCAGAAGTCACCCGTAAAGCCTTTAAAGTGGCCGAAAGTGAGAAACCTGGGGCAGTTCATATTGATTTGCCGGAAAATATTGCCGCCATGCCTGTAGTTGGCCACCCCTTACAACGGGACGCACAAGAGAAAACTTATGCCTCTTATCGCAGTTTAAATGCGGCAGCTATGGCGATTTCTAAGGCGAAGAACCCCTTAATTTTAGTCGGGAATGGGACAATTCGGGCCAAGGCCAGTGAAGCGTTAACGGAGTTTGTCACTAGCTTAAATATTCCGGTGGCTAATACCTTTATGGGCAAAGGGGCCGTTCCTTATACTCATCCCTTATCATTATGGACAGTTGGCCTGCAACAACGAGATTTAATTACCTGCGCTTTTGAACAAAGTGATCTGGTGATTGCTGTGGGGTATGATTTGATTGAATATTCCCCCAAAAAATGGAATCCTGAAGGCACAACCCCAATTATTCATATTGGCATGGCCCCGGCAGAAATTGACAGCAGTTATATTCCTTTGGTGGAGGTAGTGGGGGATATTTCTGACTCTTTGATGGATATTTTAAAACGGGCCGATCGCCAAGGAAAATCTACCTCCGTGGCCGCAGGGTTACGCACAGAATTGGTGACGGAATACGAACGCTATGCTAATGATGACGGGTTTCCTATTAAACCTCAAAAGATCATCTACGATCTGCGTCAGGTAATGGGGCCTGAAGATATCGTCATTTCTGATGTGGGGGCCCATAAAATGTGGATGGCCCGTCATTATCATTCTGATTGTCCTAATACCTGTATTATTTCTAATGGGTTTGCGGCCATGGGTATTGCTATTCCTGGGGCGATCGCCGCTAAATTTGTGGCCCCTGATAAGAAGGTGGTAGCGGTGACAGGAGACGGCGGTTTTATGATGAACTGTCAAGAGTTAGAAACCGCTTTACGAGTAGGAACCCCGTTTGTTACTCTGATTTTCAATGACAGTGGTTATGGCTTAATTGAATGGAAACAAATTAATCAATTTGGTGAGTCTGCTTTCATTAAATTTACTAATCCTGATTTTGTTAAGTTTGCCGAAAGTATGGGATTAAAAGGTTATCGTGTTGAGTCAGCAGCAGATTTAGTTCCTACTTTGAAAATGGCTTTAGCACAGGATGTTCCAGCCGTGATTGATTGTCCCGTTGATTATGGAGAAAATATCCGTTTCTCTCAAAAAGCTGGCGATTTAAGTTGTCAAATTTGGGAATAATTCTATCCTAATTTTAATGTTTGGGTGGGCATTGCCCACCTTTTTAGGTACATCGGGGGAAATTATCAGATCCTGTTGAGTATTTTCTCGGTTTTATTGATCTATTTGTTAAGGTTTTTAAGCATTTTCTCGATGTTAATTTTTGTTGTCAAGCTATATATTATTTCAATATAAGATGGGACAATTAGGGACATTAAGCAACTTAAAGACATGAGAAAAAACACCTTAACCACTCTCTTGCCCATAATCGGATTGGCTGGTTCGATTATGTTGTCTGAAGGGGTCACGCCTTCCCCCGTCCATGCTATCTCCTTTAACATTAACTGGACGGGTGGGGGTGGCTATACCATGACAGGGATGTTTAGCTATGATGATGTATTAATCGGTACTGGTGCAATTACGGGTAGTTCCCTGGACTCTTTTATGATTGAATTTTTTCAGAATTCGACTTCTTTAGGAACTTGGCAACCCAGTGACGGGGGTTCGTTTAATTTTAACTTCGACACCACCACGGAGACATTTGTGCTAGGAGGAAATACGAATACTACAACTGGACAAGATTGGGGATTGAGTTCCTCTGGTTTTGGCTTTGGATCTGGTGTAGTTCAAGCCTTATTTCAAAATGGTTCTCCCATTCCTGCCAGTGCCACTTTTGTTACAAATGACAGCCTAACCTCTAGCCAAGTAATCGAAATGCCCTCCACTCCCGAACCTGTCACTGTGTTTGGTTTCCTTGTGGTAGGCGCAGGTTTATTAGCTTCTAAGAATAACAAACAAACCTAATAAAATATTAGTTTGTTGCTAATATTTCACCTTATATTAATCGTTTCACTCATCAACCAAAGTATGTGAGTGAATAATTGGCTACAAATAAACAGTTGTTGTAAGTTAATTCCAAGGTTAGTAAACCATTATTTTGAATACTTCAAGTGGTAGGGTGGGCAATGCCCACCTTACTAAAAAATAGGACTTAGATTATGCGGCCAATAAAGAATTAGCAGGGACAGATAAACAACGACCCACTGCAACAGCAATGGGTTCTAAATTGTAAGCTAAATTGACCATTTCCTCTAAAGATAACGCTTGATTAGCATCAGAAACCGACTCATTAGGATGGGGATGACATTCAATAATTAAACCATCGGCCCCTGCTGCGATCGCCGCTTTTGCTAAAGGTTCAATCAATTCCCGTCTACCTGCGGCATGGGAAGGATCAACAATAACAGGTAAACAGGTAATTTGTTTGAGGGCAACCACCGCCCCCAAATCGAGGACATTACGGGTATAATTATCAAAACTGCGAATTCCCCGTTCACAGAGAACAACCTGGCTATTACCTTCACTTAAAATATATTCGGCAGCACCAACAAATTCCTCCAGGGTAGCAGCTAAACCCCGCTTCAGGAGGATAGGTTTATTTGCTTGTCCTAAGGCTTTCAGGAGGTCAAAATTTTGCATATTACGACTCCCCACCTGGAGCATATCTGCATGACTCGCTACTGCCTCTATTTGTTCAATAGACATCACCTCTGTTACCACTGGCATCTTATATTTTTTGCTGATGCCAGAAAGTATCTCTAACCCTTCAAGTCCCAGACCTTGGAAAGAGTAGGGGGAGGTTCTCGGTTTGAAAGCCCCTCCCCTCAACGCTTGAACAGGTGCCGAGTTCATTTGACGGGCCACATTTTCCATTTGTTCCCAACTTTCTACCGCGCAGGGGCCCGCAATAATAACAATTTCTTCTTGACCAAAACAGACATTATCAGAGATGGAAACGGGGTTAACGTGATTAGGATGGGATTTAGTGGCTAATTTTGTCTTAAACATGGGATTAATCTCCAAATGATCGCAGATAAACAGTAAAAAACCCGAAACTTTTTGAGGGTTCCGGGGTAAGATGAACAGAAGAAAGGAATAATAACCTAAATCTACCCGGAACCTTTGCTGCGCCAGGTAAAATAAAAGCTGTTAAACCAAGTCTTAATGGGAATCATGTTCCGATAGTTCCAAAAATTAAAGAACCGCAGTGCCTATTTACTGCGGTTCACCGAGAGTCACCAGATATCACTGGACTCACTTTCGGTGAACCAAGCTAAACCAATAAAAATAACTAGCACGACGGGTAGACATAGAGATTTTGAGAAAAATTGTTATTTCTTACTACTTTTAACAATAGCAGACAAAACTTTTGCGGTCAACCTGTTATCTTCATCAACTGACATTGTTAGGGGTCAACGGCCGTTGACCCCTACTTGACTGGTGAACGGAGTTGAACAATTGCCTAACCTCTAGGGGTATAGTTGCAACTTTTGTACCCTCAAAAGGGTCGTCACTTGCTAGACTAGATCAACTAGGTATTATTTTAAACGTTCTGGGAAGTTGGCTATATCGCGCCCATGGTTCATATCAAGCGCATCGAATTGTCTCATTTTAAATCCTTTGGCGGCACCACTGCCATTCCATTTTTACCTGGGTTTACGGTGGTATCTGGCCCTAATGGGTCGGGTAAATCTAATATACTCGATGCCTTGCTGTTTTGTCTGGGACTGGCCACCTCAAAAGGAATGCGTGCAGAACGTCTTCCTGATTTAGTTAATAATAATCATAGCAATAATCGCAAAACGCAAGAAGCGAGTGTTTCTGTTACTTTTGATCTGTCTGATCTCTTAGAATTAAGGGAATTTAGTCCTGATAATCCGCCGACGACTAAGCTAGAATTAGCTGAGAATAATCAGAGTAATGGGAATGGACATCATATTGATAATGAGTCAGATAGTATAAATAAAAAAAATATTATTAGTAGCAGTGAATGGACAGTAACGCGACGGTTACGGGTGACAAAAGGGGGAAGTTATTCCTCAACTTATTACATTAATGATGAAGCTTGTAATGTTAGTGAACTCCATGAACAATTAAACCGTCTCCGAATTTATCCTGAAGGGTATAATGTGGTATTACAAGGAGATGTTACTCGCATTATCAGTATGAATTCTAAGGAAAGGCGGCAAATAATTGATGAATTAGCGGGGGTTGCCGAATTTGATCGTAAAATTGAAAAAACCAAAGAAACTCTCGAAGAAGTTAGAGATAGGGAAGAAAGATGTCAGATAATTGAAACAGAATTAAAACGATCTTTAGATCGTTTAGCATCAGATCGGATTAAAGCAGAAAAGTATCAAAAGTTAAAGGTGCAAATTCAGCAAAAACAAGGATGGGAAACTGTCTTAGTTTGGAAGTCTTTGCAACAACAAGTTTCCCGTCTCAATCAGCAAATTATAACAGGGGAGCAAGAAGAAAAACAACTGATTCAAGACTTAAGCAACCTATCCCAACACATAACAGAAATTACTGCTAAACTCGATGATCTTAACCGTCAAGTCAAAGCATTAGGAGAAGATGAACAACTGACAGTTGCATCTCAACTTGCTACCCAAAAAGCACAACGAAACCAACTGCAACAACGACAAGAGGAATTAAATAATTTAGTTCAACAAACTACTATAGAAATTTCTCAAACTGAGATAACAATTACACAACAAAAATATAATTTAACCCAACTGACTCAAGAAAGTAACCGCTTAGAACAAGATAGTTTACCTTTCTTAAAAGAACAACGCGATCGCAACCTTCACACTCTAGAAATGGTCAGGAAACAAGCAAATGCAGTTGCAGAAGCGTCTGATGCTTGGGTACAAGAACAAGCCAATTTAAGCCGTAATATTTCCATTTTACAGGATACTTTAAACCCCCAATTAACACAACGGGCTAAACTCACAGAACGTCATCAACAGTTAAAAAATACCATCACTGATGAAACAAAACAGTTAGAAATAATTGAAACAGAATTAAACAGTCAACGGCAAGAGTTAGCAGAATCATCTATTCCTTCGGCAGAAAAAATACAAAATCTTGCCCAACAATTAGCCACCGCAGAACAAGATAAAAGTATTTTACAAGAAACCCAAACCCGTTTAGATAAAGAGTACAGAGAAAAACAACGACAATTAGATCGTTTAGAAGCTTCCCAACAGGCCCAACAAGAAGCCCAAGGAACCTATGCAACCCAACTTATTTTAACATCTGATCTCCCTGGTGTCTGTGGGTTAGTCGCTCAATTAGGACAGGTAAACCCCCGTTATCAATTAGCGTTAGAAATTGCAGCAGGAGCAAGATTAGGGTTTGTCGTAGTCGAAGATGATACGATTGCATCTGCGGGAATTCAGCTATTAAAACAGGCAAAAGCAGGACGAGCGACCTTTTTACCACTAACAAAAATTCAACCCTATAGAAGACAAGATCCTGGTAGTTTACGCCAGGCACAAGGGTTTATTGACTTAGCAGTTAATTTAGTGCTTTGTCAGCCAGAATTTGAGAAAATCTTTGCTTATGTTTTTGGTAATACTGTTGTTTTTGAAACCTTAAATGATGCGAGAACTCATTTAGGGAAACAGCGCATTATTACCTTAGATGGAGATCTTTTGGAAACCAGTGGGGCCATGACAGGAGGAAGTAAACCAAAACGATCTTCTATTCGTTTTGGAAACATGATCCAAGGAGAGTCCCAAGAAGCAAAGTCCCTCAAACAAAGATTAAAAGATTTAGAAGACTTATTATCTCGTAATGAGATAGGGTTAAGACAAAAATCAGAGCAAATTCAACAATTATCTACAGCATTAACTGATGCAAGACAAGATGGGAGAGAGCAACAATTAAAACGTCAACAGTTAGAGAAAGAAATACAACGTTTAATCGGTCAAGAAGAAAAATTAAGTTTACAGTTATCTCGTCATAGACAAGAAGTAGAAACTGTAGACAGTCAACTGAAAATTATTGCCGTAGAAATTCCTCATTTAGAAGTAGAATTACAGCAAAAACAGGCGCGTTTACGGGAATTAGAAAAGTCCCAGACTCATAGTGAATGGCAAGAAATTCAAAGCTTAATTAAAAGTCAAGAAACCCAGTTACAAGCAAGAGAAACTGAACTCCGTCAAGGAGAAAGTAAACTACAAGAAATGCAAACCCAATGTCAGAATTTAGGGGAGAAAATTCAAGAAGGACAGCAAAAAGTAGGATCACAAAAACAGCAGATTGTCAACCTCAATCATGAACAAGTAGAGGTTAAAGATAAGTTAGAAAAGATTGATAGTAAAATTAATACCTTAGAAAGTTTATTAGAGGAACTTACTTTAAAATTAGGAGAAACAAAAAAAGAACGTGATCGCACGGAAGAATTATTAACAGCATCTCAAAAAAATCATCAACAAAAAACCTGGCAATTAGAAAAATTACAAACTACTCAACAGGAAAGAAAACAAGCATTATTTAAGATTAAAGAGGAACTAGAAACTCAAGAAAATGAACTTCCTGAACCCTTACCCGAAGTCCCATTATTATCAGAAATAGATGAAAATATTACAGATTTAAACCCTCATATTGAAGAATTACAAAAAGAAATTCGTAACGGACAAAAACGCCTAGAAGCGATGGAACCCGTAAATATGTTAGCTTTAGAAGAACATCAAAAAACCGAAGAAAGGTTAAATGAACTCACGGAAAAATTAACCACCATTCAAGGAGAAAGAACCGAATTACTCTTAAGAATAGAGAACTTTACAACCTTAAGATTTCGGTCATTTAAAGAAGCTTTTGATGCCGTTAATGAGAATTTTCAGGGCATTTTTGCCACTCTTTCAGATGGAGATGGATACTTACAATTAGATAATACAGAAGATCCCTTTGAAGGAGGATTAAACTTAGTTGCACACCCTAAAGGAAAACCCGTACAACGATTAAGTTCCATGTCAGGGGGAGAAAAATCATTAACCGCTTTAAGCTTTATTTTTGCCCTACAAAGATATCGTCCCTCACCCTTTTATGCGTTCGATGAAGTAGATATGTTTTTAGATGGGGCCAATGTAGAAAAACTCTCTAAAATGATACGACAACAGGCACAACAAGCGCAGTTTATTGTGGTTAGTTTACGTCGTCCCATGATTGAAGCATCTCAAAGAACTATTGGTGTTACTCAAGCGAGGGGGGCCTATACTCAAGTTTTGGGGATTAAGTTATAAATATTCAGATATGATAACTTTTTCTCACGGTCTGCTGCAAAAGCAAGACAAGCTTTGATATCTTCTGAGGTAAGTTCAGAAAAATCTTCTAGAATTTCTGCTTCGGTCATTCCACCTGCGAGATATTCCAATATGTCGTACACAGTGATTCGCATTCCTCGAATACATGGTTTAACACTGCGTTTTCCGGGTTCAATTGTGATGATGTCTTGGTAGTTCACAAAGTTTTATATGGTAAAAGTATTGGCTTATATCCATCATATCGAGAAGCTTATAGTCAAGTTTATCTTAGTGCTACTCCATGTTTTCGTAGAAGGCTACGAAAAAATTCATCCACTAATTCTTTGCCTGGTTCTCCTCGCAATTCATAGCCTCCAAATCTATAAATTTCGTAACCTGCTAATCTTAATGAGCGATCTGCGGCAACCATCTCGGCATATTTTTGGGGGCTTGCTTGATCTCCATTTGAATAGTGTTGCTTACCGTCTACTTCAATAACAACTCGTTGATAATTGGAGAAGAGGAATAGAAAATCCATTCGTTGTCTTGTCAATCGTTGAACACCCCCTAACTGACGTATCGTATACGGGTCATAATGTAGATATACTTGCGGTATTAGCGCAGGTAGATGTTCACCTAATTCTGAACGAAGCCTGGCAAAATAAGTGAAAAATAATAACTTCTCTGGTTCAGATCCAAGTGAACTATCAAGGCGACTATACAAGTTCCTTTCAGTCTCAGGATCTAATCTATCGGTTTTAGTAAGATTAGACCACCAGCTAATAAGATTAGACCAACTCCTTGATCCATTCTGACTACATCAAAGCTTGGATCTACATAAAATTGGACATGAGTTATTTCTATAGAGTGTGCTTTTGGAGGGTATAAAGAAAGAAATGCCTTTAATACTGCTTGTTTTTTATCCTCTGGAAGTAACACGATTTCATCATGTGCTTCTAAAGGGACATAAATGTCAACAGTGCTTAAGGTGGAGAAAAGATAGCTACCGTATGTTGAACTTTCATCAATTTTATAATGTGCGTCACTAAGCAACTTAACTAAGTCATGATGTCCTCGATGTTGCAATATTTTAAGAATTCTATTCATTACAAAAACACTAAAAATATATAGTGCAGCCGCCTAGCCTACAATTGTATCACAGTTGCAGTACAATATTCTACATTAGATAACAATTAAAAATGTCTTTGACCAATCATTAGAGGGCTTTTAGGATTATAGATAATAACAAAAAAAAATTTTTAATTGAACCTTTATCAATCCTTACCAGTCTAAACCCACGTAATGAATAAACACATAACTAATAGCGTCAGACTATGAAGCGAACCTTAATATTATCGAGTTTCCTTTTAGTTTCACTCCCTTTTTACTTTGTTCCTCCCGCTTTTTCCCAATCTACACCCAATACAGAGCAACGGGGAGAAAGGTTTGCTGAAAAACTTAACTTAAGCGAGTCTCAAAAAAATCAATGGCAAGAAATTAAAAAATCTAGCCGTGATCGCATCCTTGCCATTTTAACACCAGAACAACAGAAACAATTAGAAAATACCCCGCAACAGGGACGGGGGAAAAATTGGCGCGAGCTTAATTTAACTGAGGAGCAAAAAACAAAAATGCGAACCATTACACAGGAAACTCGTCAACAAATGCAAGCTATTTTAACCCCAGAGCAACAAAAAATTTGGGGTGAAATGAAGAAAAATAGAGGAAGAAATCGTTAAATAAGTTTGGCTAGTTTACAAGTTTTTTCATGGTTTAATTGAGAGACGTTTAGGATAACGTCTCTTTTTTTTAATCTCCCGCTTCTGCTAAAATCTCTAATAACAAAGGAGAAAGATTATTACTCAATTTCCCATTGCGAATTAATTCTGCATAGGTATCAGCTTCAATGTCGAGTAATGTTTCTTGTAATTGTTCCCCTGCTAAGGTTTTTAATTGAGGATATTCCTGTTGAAACTTATAAATATTTTCCTCAATACTTTTAAACTCTCCTTGAACTAATTCTCGCTTATAACGATATAATTCCTGATCAATATCGGGAGAAATATCTAGCTCTTTAAGATAGTCTAACACTCTTTGAATGGCAGTTCTTCGCGCCAATAATTCAGTATATTCTTGACGCAAAGGTTGATCTCCAATTAAATCTAATTTTTTGAGAACCCATTGAGTGCTTAACCCTTGAATTAAGAGAGTAAATAAAACAACGCCAAACACAGTATCAATAATTTCCTCTCGTCCAACTAATGAAACTGGAACACTTAAGGCTAAAGCAATAGAAACAGAACCCCTTAAACCGCCCCACCATAACACAGTTTGCTCAGGCAAACTAATATCTACATCAGTAAATTTATTGCTTAAACTTGCTAGTCCGTAAATTGAAATAAAACGAGTGATTAAAACAGCAACAATAGCAATGGCAATAATGCCTAAATTGCTTCTTAAACTCTCAAAATGTATCTGATCACCAATTAATAAAAAGACAATTGAGTTAACAAAAAACGCCAAAAATTCCCAAAACTCAGACACCAATAAACGGGTTCTCGGATTCATGCCAATTCTAGAGCCAAAATTGCCTAAAATAATACCAACTGTTACCACAGCAATGACCCCAGAACCCCCTAATTCTTCAGTCATTAAGTAGGCTCCATAGGCAGATACTAACGTTAAAGATTGTTCAACTAAAGGTAGATCAAAGCGTTGGGTAAGATAGGAAATTCCAAAGCCAACCAAACAGCCTAAACCAATGCCAATACCTACAAAAGTAAAGAAACTTGCAATCGTTTCAGGTAAAGAAAAAACCTCAGTTCCTAAAGGAATACCCACCAAAAGTAAGAAAGCAACAACCGCCACCCCATCATTAAATAAACTTTCTCCTTCCATGAGAATGGTTAACTTTTTACTAGCTCCTAATTCTCGAAATAAAGCCACCACCGAAACCGGATCAGTTGCCGATAAACTTGCTCCTACTAATAAAGCAATTGGCAAGGCTAAATTCGTTAAATTACTGAGTGCTAAAGAAATACCAATGACAGAAACAATGACCCCAATGATCGCAAATAAAACGATAGGAATCCAATTAGCTTTTAATTCTCGCCAGCGAACATTCCAAGCAGCTTCAAATAGTAAAGGCGGTAAAAAAATCTCTAAAATTAATTCAGGAGAAAGATTGACCAAGCGAACATCAATAAACGCCAATCCTAAGCCGACAATTACCAAAAGCAGGGTGTAGGGAATTTGACGAAACCAAGCAAAAACACGGGAAATTGTGGCCACACTTAAGGAAACACATAAAACCACTAAAAATTGTTCCAAATTTTCCTTGATTGTAATATCAGCAACACTAGCTTCTAAACTCATGAGATAATTCCTAAAGATGACAAGGTGAGTTAGTCTGTGGTTACAATTAAACAGACAAAGGTAAGTATAGTCAATACTCTTGTTAGAACGACGACTATCCTAGGATATGTTAACTTTATTTTTGCTGACTTACTTATCCGAAAAAATAAAAACTTTTTCCCCACACTTTTCGTCAGTCAGTTTAAAATACGAAGAACAAAATAAATAACTTATACTAAACTAACGCTTATGGTTATGACATCAACTGTTAATCTCCCTTCCTCTGTGCCGAATTGGGAAAATTTACCCCTCACCAATACCCCCACCCCCCAACAACTGGCCTTAATTCAAACCCACATTGATTTGATGCTATTGGCCCTAGAATCATTAATTCCCATTGATCAAGATATGGTGCTACAAGCAGCCTTAGATTTAGAAATTAGCAGTACCCTCATGGCAGCAGTCACTTTGTGGTCAAACCGAGCAGATAATGGGGAGGAAATTCTGCTCACAACTCTCTCCGTAGAACAAACGCGATCGCTGATTTTGATTATTTGTTATATTGCAGGCCAACATCAAGAATTAATCCGCCGTGCAGTCACCTTATTGGAACAAATGACGGCGCAAAATAAAGATCCAGGCAAAGTTACCTTGTTGGGTAATTATTTGCAAAAATTTAACGAATATTATCAAATTGCTATGGGAGCAACTCGGCTGATAGAGCTTCCCCAACCCAAGAAACTGGCCTCAAAACTGCTGGTAGATTTATTATTTTACAGTGTAGACAATGGCCATCGTCGTTTATGGTTAGCTTTATTAGATTACACTCATTAGTAGTATTGAAAGGGACAAAAGAGAGATAGAATGGGACTCAACATCTGTCTCTAATCCCGATTTATTAGATTTTAACAGAAATGTCGAAAGAATACTGCTCATGATTCAAGCCCTATTTTATTAGGATTTGATCGTGAAAAATTAGTAACAATAATTAGAGGAAAATTATCGTGTCAAAAGCGAATTTTGTCCAAGGGGAAGAGTTTGAAAACCTATTAATTGAATCTCTCCCATTGGTTGTTGATTATACGGCCACTTGGTGTGGCCCTTGCCGCGTTATTAGTCCTTTGATTGATCAATTAGCAGGAGAATATGAAGGGCGGGCCAATGTGGTTAAAATTGACATCGATCAAAATAAAGATAATGCCAAAAAATATGGCATTCGGAGTATTCCCTGTGTGCTGATTTTCAAAGATGGAGAAGTTGTGGAAAATCTCGTTGGTAAATCTCCTTATAATACCTTTAGCGAAGCCCTAGAAAAGCATCTTTAAAGATTAATTAAAAGCTAACCCCAGGTTGAACCCTGGGGATAAAAAGACAAAGGTTAAGCCACTAGAAAAACCATCAAAATCTTAAGAATGGGGTTCCCCAAATAAGACTAAAGAACAAGTTAACTTTTTCAAGACTTCTGTTGTCACATCACTAACGGCTAAACCCCCCGCAGTGCGACGACGGAATGATCTTAAAACCACTAAATCAAAATTTTGGGCTGCCCTAATGATTACCTTTGGGGCATCTTCATGGGTAACAATTTTAATTTTCGTCTTCACTGAAAAGGGACTTTCGGCAATAATTTGTGACAACTCTTCTTTAAAGTCCGTAATTTGTTGAGGAGAGGTTTGACGATCGCAAATATGTAATAAAGTAATTGTTCCTTGATTTGCATCAACAAATAATTGAGCAAACCTCAATGTTTCCAGGGTAGAAGGGGTCAAATTTTTAATCGGGACTAAAATACGATGTAAATTGACAGGATGATCTAATAAACGCATCACCGCTACGGGACAATGAGAAGACCAAAAAACACTATCAATCACATTCCCAAAAAGTCGGGCCCGTAACCCTGTATTTTCACTCCATCCCATGATGATTAAATTAGCATCTTTTTCCCTAGCCGTGCGACTAATTCCCCTCGCTACATCATCATCAATACGGATAACAGGTTTGGTTTTGACTTCAAATTCCTGGCTAATACTTAAGGCCCTATCCAGTAAAGTGTGACTCTTTTTTAAGTTACTATTTAATTGAGAATCATCCATGTGGACATGGGCGATCGCAATAGAAACCGGAATAATAATACCAGATTCTCGCTTCGCTAATAAAGCACCCATAGCAATTAAATCCCTTTGGGTATAAGGATTATAAATCGGAATGACAACAGTAAAAGGTGAGGTAGAAGTTTCCGATTGTAGCTGGGGCAACCACTCCTCTAAAGTCACCGCCGGAATTTCAGATTCCCCTTCTTTTTGGACTTTAGGCAGGGGTAAATTTCTGGCAAATTGTGCGGTTAAAACCGGGCCTAAAATAGAAGTCACTAACATTAAAACAATGATACTATTAAAAACTGCATCATTAATTAACCTTTCTCCTAAAGCATTTTTTGCTTCATAAGCTACTAAAGCTGCTGCTAGAGTTGCGGCGACTTGAGGCAAAGATAAAGACCCCATGGTTAGTCCTTCTTGCCAACTATAACGATAGATTACCTGAGCCATAAAAGCAGCAATAAATTTTGAAGCAATTAATCCCCCAACAATACCAAGTACGAGAGGAAATTGAAATTGAATAGTGTTAATAAAGGCAGGAATATCTAACAATAAGCCCATGCCGACAAAAAAGAAAGGAATAAAAAGAGTTCCTCCCACAAATTCGACCTTTTCTTTAACCGGCCCTTCTCCCACCACATCATTAACCGCTAATCCTGCCAAAAATGCACCAACAATTTTATCAACATTAATCGCCTGAGCCCCCACTGCAGCCATAAATAAAGCCAATAAAACAAATAAAAATTGATTGCTTTCTTCATCCCCAGTACGACGAAAATATTCTTTTCCTAACCAATCAAAGCCAAACAAGACAATTAATGAATAAATGCCTAAAGAAACTAATTGAATGACTAAGCTACTTGCCGAAAAATCTCCCCCATGAATAGAAACACAAATCGCTAACACCAACAAAGCAGAAATATCTGTAAAAATTGTCGCACCAATTGTTACCATGACAGCTTCATTTCTCACTACCCCTAAACGTTGCACAATGGGATAACCTAAGAGGGTATGAGAGGCCAAAAGAGAACCAATCAGAATGGCAGTATTCCAGCTAAACCCAAAATATTTTCCTACCATCGCCCCAGCAATCATGGGAACCGCAAAAGTCAGCAACCCAAAACCCAAAGAACGATCTTTGTTTTTGCGAAACTCCACCATATCAATCTCTAATCCTGCCACAAACATTAGATAAATTTTGCCAATGTCTGCTAGGAGTTTGATACTTTCTGAGTCATGATCTAATAGGTTTAAGCCATCTTGACCTAGGACAACCCCCGCAAATAATAACCCAACTAACCCAGGTAGTCGTAACCGCTCAAAAATAGGCGGTAAGGTTAAAATCACCAATAAAAGAATGGTGAAAGAGACAAGGGGGTTGTGACGCAAAAGGGAGACAAAATTTTCCATGTTGTGGGATGGACTAAGGGACTACTCGGATCATAATTGATACAAATGTTAAAAGGTTACGGTTACGGTCAGAAGCTGACCTCGTAGCTATAGCAGGAGGCAGGAGACAGGAGGCAGAAGGTTAAAAGCTTACTGCGATTAGGTTTGAAGTTTGAAAACGTCCTATCACGGGCGGTTGCTATATCTGGTGTAAAAACCGTACAAAGATCAGGTTGACTTCTTTTGCAATATTTTGTTACATTTATTTACATAAGAGTTAAATAAACTTAACAAACGGAGTAAATTATTATGTTAACCTTAGTTATTTCCTTATTCGTTGTCGGCTGGCTCGCGGCGGCTGTGATCGGAACCCAGGCTTATTTTCGCGGAGAACAAACCAAACCCATTCACGAAAGAAACTGGCGTTCTGAGTCTTTTGAAACCTTAGCCAAGTCAGTGACAGGGAAAGGTATCGATAGCGATCGCACACCTGCCTTCCAAATTGACGCTTATGGCAGCCAAAACTTACCCAGCAGCTAATTAAACTAAAGATTTTCTCAATACTTTCTGACGCTTTTTAGTTATCCCCCGCTCCCTGAACGGGGGATTTTATTGATAGGCAAAGATTCCTCGATATTTTCTGTTTGCAAAGTATCCGTTGATAGGTCAGGATTATTATTAGAAGGTGTTGCTGCTACTGTTGATTTAACTTCGGTTTTTTCCTCAGAACTTAACATCGTTTTCACTTGATTTAATAAGCTGCCTAATTTTCCTTCATCTAACAAGGTATTAATCAAAGATAAGCCGCTAGTTGATAACAATAATTTGTTAATATCTCCCGTACTGGATGAACCCTTGCCATTGTTACCATTCAACCCAGGAAAAGCATAAATTCGCGCATCTCCTAAGACCCCAGGTTGAGGGGCTAAAGATTTGACAATTTGAGGCAATTGGCTGGCTAATTCTGGCCAAATGGTTTTTATCAGATCAGCAGTCCGATTTGCATTGCTGAAAGCATTTTCTGCTTCAATCAGAGCTTGTTTAGACTGGGCTTCAGCTAACATTTTGTATTTATCTGCATCCGCCAGGGTTCGGATCGAAGCAGCTTCTAATTCAGCCGCTTGACGAGCAATTTCCGCTTGACGACGGCGACGAAAAACATCAAGCTCCACCACATTTTGCTCAGAAATCTGAATTTTTTGGGCTTCTTGTTCTGCTAAAATCACCACTAACTTTTGTTCCCGTTGGGCTTTTTCCACTTCTTGGGCAGTAACAACTGCTGCTTCTGCTTGAGCTTTTTCGGCCTCAGATTCAAAGCGTTCCCGTTCTTTTTGGGCAATAGCAATCGCCGCTTGTTGTTGAGTAATTTTAGATTTTTGTTCAGCGGCGGCTATTTCTGCTTGGGCTTCTAATTGAGAAGATTGAATCATTTTTTGACGGGTAATTTCTGCTACTTCAGCCTCTTGTTTTTGCAGGATTTGGGCAACTTTTAGTTGTTTGTTCTGTTCCTCTAATTCAATATTAGCAGCAATATTTTTTTGTTGAATAACTAACTGTTTTTGAATACGTTCTTCTTCAATTGCTTGTTCTTGTAGGATTTTATTTCTCTCAATTTTAGCCGCTTCTTTATCTTTAGTTTCTTGAATTTCCCGTTGTTGTTGCGCCTTGAAAAATTCAATATCTTTTTGTTGAGTTAAATTCGCATCTTCTTTTTGTTTGGCAATTTCTAGGGTTTGTTTTTCTGCGTCTAATTCTCGTTGTTCAATTGCAACTTTTGTTTCGAGTTCAACTTCTCGTTTTTGTTGGATAGCTCGTTGAATAGTTTCTGTTCTCAGACGTACCCCTTGAGCATCAAAAAAGTTATTTTCATCATAAGTATCGCTTTCTTCAATTTCTGAGATCGCAATATTATTAAGAGTTAACCCTACCTTTTTAAGATCCTGTTGAATTAAGTTTAAAACGGCTTCAGCAAATCCTAATTTATCAGAATCAATTTCGGCAATACGCTTTTTCTTTGCTGCTGCTCTAATAGCATCATCAGCCCTTTTTTCAATGGCATCTTTGATATCACTTTCTGATATTTTTCCTTGTTTAGATAATCTGGCTGCTGCTGATAAGATATCTTTCTCTTCTTGGGCAATACAAACATAAAATGTGACCCGCATATTTGCTCGTAAATAATCTTGGGTTCTAACGGCTAAATTTCCCGATCTGACGACATCAATTGAAATTTCTCTTAAAGGTACGCGGGTAATTTCATGAAACCCAGGAATGACAATACATCCCCCATTCAAAATAACTCGTTTACTCTTTTGAAAAATGCCCCCTGTCCTCACTAATGCTTCATTATTAGGGGCAATGACATAAAACCTAGTATAAATCCAAACACTTAATAATAATAGGAATAATAAGATGCCAATACTGCCTAAAATTCCCACAAAGGGTAAACTATTAGTCGCCCCTCCCAATTGACTCAAATAAGCGGAATTTACAGGAATATTTTGTCCTAAAACCACAGTATTAGAGTCGGTTTTTAACAAATTATTTTGCTTATTCTCTAGGTTTAATTCTTCATCAAAAGAGAAAGTTTTAGGTAAAGCCTTAATAATTTCTAGTTCTAGTTTTGGGTTCATTGTTATATTTCTCCTAAAAAATCTTGTGGTAAACTTGTTCCATTGAGCCATTTATCTTCATCGGAACTATCTTTAGTAATTCCCAGATAACTATGCTCTTGACGATCAATAATTAAAATGGCTTGTCCATGATGAGGAATGACATTTGCCCAGTGGGGTAAACAGATACTAATAGTAACTAAATTCCCCGCTAAATCATAAACATCAGCTTGTCCGATTTTTCCCTCTGTTAAATAAGGAATCGTCTTCGAGGTAACAATTCCCACACAACCAATTAAACGTTCACTACTGACATCTTCTCCAAAGGAAGCAAATATCTTTCCGAGGGGATTTGATAATAGTTTTCCCATGAATAATCCTGTACTTAAGGAAGTTATAAAAACCAGTCCTCCCCACCCCCATAAACCATCAGGAATTGTCCCTGTTAACTGCCCTAAAATTGTATTTAATATCCAGCCAGTCATTCCCCAGGTACTAAAATCAATGGCTAATAAAATCATTAAGGGTGCTTTCCCAATGCCAAACCATCCTAATATTTGTAATGGGGTAAAGTCGTCTCCATCACCATCAATGTCACCATCGATATCTGCATCCACATCTGCATCTAAGCTGAATCCATTACTATCAAGATTAAGCTCAATATCCCCACCTTCATCCCCTCCCCCAGACACAATAATCAGGAGAAAGAAAGCGACTCCAAAGCTGATCAAAACCCAATAGAGAATATTAGCTGGATGGAATAACATTGGTGTTCAATGACCAATAAATTAGCCTTACTTTTCAGTATAACAAGTAAGGCAACTAATTATACAAAATCACATCAATTTTTAAATATTTTTGATAAGTATTGTTAACTCAATATAGATGAGTTGTTGATGACGTGCATAAGCTAAATGAACAGTTGAGCAAATTAAGTCTAAAATATCTGATTGCAGACAACCATTTTAAATCGAGTCGGAGGAGCAACAGTTAACCCACGACGCACAGGTTTAAGGGAACGACGGGAAGTAAGTTTTAAGCAAAACTGAGACAAAATAGTGGCTAAAACTAACTTCATTTCCATCTTAGCTAATTCCATGCCAATACAGCGACGAATTCCTCCACCAAAGGGTAAGTATTCATAGGGAGAAAATTGCTTTTCGAGGAACCTTTCTGGTCGAAATTGTTTCGGTTGGGGATAGATATCTTCTCGATGATGAACTAAATAAATTGATGGAGCAAATACGGTTCCTGGTTCAAATTGATATCCCATTAATTCTAAGGGTTCTTGAAGCATACGAAAAAATGTGTTTAAGACAACAGGATAAATCCTTAAGGTTTCGTTACAAATTGCTTCTAAATAGGGCAATTTTAGAATGTCATATAAATTAGGAGCCTCACCTAAGTTTAAAAGATGTGATCGCAATTTTTCTTCAATTTTTGGGTAATAATGAATCCAATATAAGGCCCAACTCAAGGTTGAAGCAGTGGTTTCATGACCAGCAATTAAAAGAGTAATTAATTCATCATGTAATTCTTCATCACTCATGGGTTTTGCTGTTTCATCTGTCGCCAACATTAACAGGGTTAAAATATCATCACCTGAATAATTTTGCTGTTGACGACGTTCTCGAATTTCAGCATAAAGTAATTCATCAACTTTTGCTTTTGTTCGTAAAAAACGTCCCCAAGGTGTCCAGTTTCCCCAATCTTTTTGTAAGGAACTAAAAAAGATAATTGCTCCATTGCCTGGATAACTAAAAAATTCCAGCATTGACCCTAATAACTGCTGTAATTGCTCATAACGCTCTCCTGAATAGAGTCCAAATACTGCTTGCAAAATAACTTTCAGAGTAATATCTTGCATCACCTCACGAACTAAAAAAGATTGATTAACCTTTAATTTTTGGGTCACATCTTGAGTAATATCACAAATTAATTTACCATAGGTTTGTAATCTTTCTCCATGAAAAGGGGGGGTTAATAATTTACGTTCTCGCTGATGTTTTTCTCCCTGTAGAAGCAGTAAAGAATTATCCCCCAATAGAGTTTGAATAAATCCCCCGCCTCCCCCAGACTTAAAAAGAGTTTTATCTGCACTAAAAATTGCCTGAATACCTTGAGGATTACTCACATAAACTAAGGGATTTTTCTGATTTCCTACAGCAAATATATCTCCATATTTTTGACCATAATCATCTAAATAATTTAGGGGATAAAAAATCAGTTTAAACAGTCTTAGGAATCGGGGAGTATTGACAAAAGGAGGTAGAGTCATAATTAAGTTAGAATTTATTTTGTTAAGATTTGGTTATTACTTTTTACCCAAATGTCATCAATCTATTATAACCTTAATAATTCGATAATTAGTCATCATTCGCAGACTTTAAAAAAGAGGATATTTCCCTCAATAGGTTACAATAGCTACAGAATTCTATCCAAGGAAGGTCGCTATGAAGTCAACAAATAGCCGAGCGATGGAAATTCAGCAAGTGACAGGACTTAAACCCAAGCATTTTGCTGATTTATTGAGAGCCTCACAACTCATTTTTGATCCCAGTGGGGGAGTCTTCGGTAGACAGTTTCAGGTTGATTTGTCTGTGTTTGGTTTATCCAATCATGTGATCGACAATTTGAGGCAATTAGGACAAAAATATCAATATGCTTCTCCTCATATTCCCATCGATATTATCTGGGAACAATTAACCCCTGAAACCCGCAGTTGGTTTATTGATCATAAAAACATTATATGGAAAATTGAGGAAGCTTTTCCGGCCCGTGACGAAGATTAGATTTCCTTAGACTTAGTAAATTTATCCCGCACAAACTTGATTAATTTTTTTTCAGTTTAATCAGTTTAAGATGCGGGATTTTTTTTGAATTATTTATATTTAAGTTTCAAAACTAAGATCGGAAATGCAAGAATAAAGGTAGCAACATTGGTCATAATAACAGGAAGATTTTGGAGAAATACGCCATAAATTATCCACAGTATAAGTCCCGTACAAAAGAGGAGAAACATTTCCAAGGAAATATCTTTAGTTGAGCGAGTTTTCAAGGTTTTTAGGAATTGAGGAAAAAAGGAAATTGTTGTTAATGTACCAGCAATTAGACCAATCCAGGTAATAGAATCCATGGAGACTAAGTTATCGATTATTTTTGATTTTTTTTAGTTTACATTTTGTTGACTTTTCAGACTGTTTATTAGTAACATAAACCAATGTAGAGACGTTTCATGAAACGTCTCTACTACTAATTACAACCAAGGACTAACATTAATGCCTAAAGTTGGCCCTAAATTGAGTAAGGGACAGAGTTGAGAAGGAGTCCAACGACAAGCGGGACGACTTTCTTTGCTTCCATTACTGTCAACACAATTCGGCACAAATTGTTCATACAAGAACTGATAATAAAGCTCTTGTACTTGATCCAAAGATAAGTCTAGCTTCAGTTGTTTACCAAGTTCAATCATCCGTTCTAAGGGCTTAATTTCCTGCTCTAAATCAACCGAACTTTCATCATTTAAAACCTGCCATAAAATCTTGAGAATTAACCGTTCTAGGGTTTGTTTTGCTTCGGGAACATCTAAGACACAAGAAAGATGACTTGCTTCTGTGGCAATGACGGTTAATTCCCCTAAATATGTATCCGTTGCTGTTTGATCTTCAAGACTTTTTTCTAAGGCCCGAACTGTCGTTAAACAGCGATGAGATAAGGCGATTTCGGCAGCGACTTGTAACTCTTTCGGAACAGGTATTTCATCCCGATGAAAGGCCGCTAAAATGCTGTAATTATCTCGATAAACTTGGGTATAAAGTTGATCCAAATGTTGCTTAGTTTTCACCGTTAATAGGTTCATAATACGGTGACGTTCTTCTGCGAACAAGTGTTGTAAACTAAAAGATTGTTCCCCAAACAGTTTAGCCATGGCTAAGATAATTTGGGCCGCACTTGCTTGTTCAAAGAGATCAAATAATTGATCCTTAATCTCAGCATAGGATAAACGTCCATTAAAGGGTTGAATACAACAATGGAAGTCCCAACCCCCTAAATGTAAGACGGCAAAGGTAAAATGATGACTTTCCCAAGTAATTTTAGAGGTTAATTTTACCTGTCCTACCGCTAAAGTTAAGGTTCCCAACTGTTGTCTTTCATAATCAAATTGTTGGGCATCATAACAGTAAACTTTTTCTTGGGGCAGGTAGTTAGTAAACAGGGAACTGATGGCATAATGAGCCGCTACTTGTTGGAAATTAACCTGAGAAGAAACCACCAAATCATAGTAAACATCTGCCCCATCTTTGTAGGTTTCTACATTACTCGGCGCAGCAGCTAAACGGTTAATAAATTCCTTCTCTAAATTAACCCCTGCTACCTCTCCAGCTAATTCTAAAGCCCGGGCCGCATAGCGTAAAATTTGGGTTCCTTCAGGACGAGAAATTTCCTCAAAAAACCAGCCACAACTGGTATACATTAATAACGAATGACGCTGCACTTCTAATAATCGTAAAGCATCAATTTGTTCCGCGGGGGAAAGGGTATGACGTTGATGGCGACTGAGGAATTCTTCGACATTTTCCACAGAGCGATCCAAAATTACATTGATATATTCATCTCTTGCTCGCCAAGGCTCATTAAATATCTGTCCTGCTGCCTGTTCATAGGTGGGAATTAATTGATCTCTTAACCAGTTTAAGGTATCTCTGAGGGGTCGCCGCCATTTTTGGTGCCATTCCCCACCACCACCGCAACCACAGTCATCTTGCCAACGATCAACCCCGTGCATACAACTCCAGGCGGTGACGGGCTTTAATTCTACTTCCCAAACGGGGGGACAAATGCTTAAATAATGGGCGTAATTGGTGACAGTCCAGTTTCTTTGGGGAAATTCGACCGTAAAAGCATAGGCAATACATCTTTCTTTGTCTCGCTTATGATGACCAAAGGTTTCGCCGTCGGTGCCAATGCTGATAATTTGAGACTTGCGATGATCCCCTTTGACAGCGCGGCCAATTCTTCCTGCTAAATGTTGGGAACTCTCCAACACATCCCCAAAGCCAATATCACCGGAAATCGGGCCATCATAGAAGAATATATCAATATAACGTCCATCTTTAATAAAACAGCGATAGGGACGGGTGGGATCAATTTGTCCCCCGCCCACTTCATGCCATTCGGGGTCAGAGGTTTCCTCTGTGGCAAAGGGACGGCATCTCTCGGCTTGAGTTGGAGCTAAAACGATGAATTTGATGTCTTCATCGATTAACACCTCTAAGGTGGCATAATCAACGGCTGTCTCGGCTAACCACATTCCTTCGGGGTTACGACCAAAACGATGACGAAAATCAGCTTTTCCCCAACGAATTTGGGTGTATTTGTCCTGTTTGTTGGCTAAGGGCAGGATAATATGATTGTAGACTTGAGCGATCGCATTGCCATGACCATTCAACCGTTGACAACTCTTGTGATCGGCTTCAATAATGCGCTGGTAAGTTTCGAGATCATGGGTTTGTAACCAGGACATCAAAGTAGGGCCGATATTGAAGCTTAAATACTCAAAATTATTAACAATACCGATTAATTCCCCTTGTGGGTTGAAAATTCTCGCAAAAGCATTGGTACGATAACATTCATGGGCAATGCGTTCATTCCAGTTACGAAACGGATAAGCACTGGGTTGTCGTTCAATGGTATCTAAATAGGGGTTTTCCCTGGGAGGTTGATAAAAGTGACCATGAAGGGTGACATAAACCCCTGTCGCTGTGGTTAAGGGGTTAACATTTTCTGCCCCTAAATTAGCCTGGGTAGTCGTATTCTGATCGGCAAGATATGTCATAGAAAATACCTGATTAAAGTTGCTTTTGTCCCTTAGCCGTTGATAGAGTAGCGTTGAAAGCTAGGACAGTTTTTGGGGAATTGGGAATTGTAATATAATGATGACAAATTTAAAAGATTGGATTCCCCTCTGGCTAATTTAGCACGTTTTCATCTGAGATTTCTGTATCTAAATCAACCCTAACTCCACTCAGCTTAACTGTTGATTGTTAATGAGTCTATTTCTAAAGAAAATCTTAATTTTTTGTAGGGCAATTATTTTAGATTTATTTTCAAAAGCAATCTACAAGATTAGACCTCTATTTGTTTTCTTGCAGTTTTTTAATAATTTGTAATTGATTTTCTACTCTAGCGATAACTTCTTCCGTAGCAAAAGGCTTCACAATATAATCAACGCCTCCCATCTTAAACGCTTTGACTTTATCCATAACATCTTCCAATCCACTAACAAAAATTATGGGAATATCACGGGTTTGTTCATTAGCTTTGAATTGCTGGCAGATGTTATAACCATCCATATCTGGCATTTTAATGTCTAAAAGAATCAAATCAGGAGCTTCAGCCATAACGCTATTAATTCCTAATTTGGCACTAGGGGCAATTCGTACACGGTAATTTTGTTCAACTAAAATTTTTGTTAATAATTTTAGATTGCTAGGATTATCATCAATGATTAAAATTTTGGCTTGTTTAATGTTCTTTTCTGTCATCATTTATCCTTCGATTTTGTAGATTCTACTTTTTATACTTTTTATACTTTCCGGGGATTTTTTTGTAAAATTTATACTTTTTAGACTAAAATTTCTGAATGGTTTCTGATATTATTGGCCCAGTAAGATTCAGTTAAACACCACACACCAAATCAACCAAATACTGGGGTAAAAAATTATGAACTCACCGATCGTTATCGACAGTAAACCTGATTATACTAGAGCAGGGTTATCAAGTGGTGATACGCCTACGGTCGTCTTCCCGACTAATTCTGTTACATCGAAAGCTCCAATGGATGCTTATGGTATGGTGACAAACTGGGATGGTATGAAGGATGTTTTATCTCATACCTTTAAGCAACTAGGTGTCGATCCATCCCAGCATTCTATCATTATTACTGAACCCCCTCTCAACTCAGAAGTCAATCGAGAAAAAATGACGCAAATTTTCTTCGAGACATTCAAGGTATCAGGATTTTATTTAATAATGAGGGAACTATTAGCCCTTTATGATGGGGGAAACCTTAACGGAACTGTCATAAACTTTGGGGAGAATGGTTCTTGTCTCGTTATAGTCCCTTGCTATCAAGGCTCTCCTTTCACCCATGCCATAATTCAATACTCTTTAAAAGAAAACAAGATTAACGACCAAGAAGTTGCAAATATCGCCGACAGAGTTTATGCTTCAATTTTTCGTTGCGATAGCGATGTACGTCACTCCCTTTATTCCAATATTATCCTCACTGGTAGCAGTTCTATGTATACAGGAATTTCTACAAAACTTCGGGATCGAGTTGCAGCATTAGCACCACCAAATGCAACAGTAAAAATTGTTGAAGCAAATGAACCGGAAAATGCAGCTTGGCGCGGAGGAGATAAGATGGCACCGCTCCTTAATGAGAATGGTTCTTGGATTACTAAGCAAGAGTATCAACAGTACGGGGCAAAGATTGTTCACGACAAGTGTTTTCAATAGCTAATTAATGTGGCTCTACCGAACCTAGGATGTAAAACGATTAAAAATTACAGGCTTAAACCCGATCGGGTTAAGCTATAGGAACTAAGCCTGGGTAGCCAGGCTTAAAATTAGGCTGTGTAGACAGCCTTTGTGCTTATAGAATAAGGCTTTAGCCTGTATTCATTTATTAATTTTACATGGCAAGTTCCGTAGAACCATAAATGTTAGCTTCAGTTCTTCTTGATACCCTGTTCAGTTAAGGTTAATAGTTGTTCAAACTCGTAATTATCTAGTAATTGTGTCAATTGTTGCCCCAAAACAGGATAATCACGACTAATTTCGGTAATTAGTTCTGAGGCTAACATAATATCACCTTTATAAATAGCTTCATACATTTTATCTAACCATGCTTGCGGTAACTGTTTTAAATCTTGAGGAGTCAGGAAGTCTTCCGAAGTTGGTAATAGTTGAGTCTCTACAGAAGATTCATAAACATAACGCACCCCTAAATATTGATGTAACGCTTCAAAGATTTCGATATCATTAAAAGGTTTGCGAATCAATCCATCACACCCGACTTCATAAATCAATGTTTCTTTTTCTTCTAATACACTGGCAGTAACAGCAATAATAATTGTCTTGTTTTCTTGCGATGTGGCTTTAATTTGTTTGGTTGCTTCAAAACCATCCATTACAGGCATTCTTATATCCATAAAAATTAAATCAGGATGCCATTCTTGCCAAATTTCAATAGCTTCTTGTCCATTAGCAGCTTCTTTGAGAGAAAATTCTAGGGGTTGTAGCAGTTTCAATAATAACCGACGATTGGCTATATTATCATCTACAATTAAAATTTTGTAGTGGGGTTGCTTGGGTTCTAAACCTATCACTCGTTGTTGATTGACTGGACTTTTTATTTCATGATGCTTAACTTCAATTAGTTCGATAAAAAAGCGAAAAGTCGTTCCTTTACCAATCACACTTTGAACCGTAATTTTACCTCCCATTAACTTAATAAAATTGTCACTTATCGTCAAGCCTAAGCCTGTTCCTTCTTGGGATTGAGGATAATTTTGACATTGGTAAAAAGATTTAAAAATATTTTCCAGTTCTGCTTGAGCAATTCCAATTCCTGTATCTTCGATCTCAAAAATTAGGTTATTTTTTTCTCTACTAACTCGTAAGGATACGCTACCAGAAGGCGTAAATTTAATGGCATTACCCAAAATATTAATTAAGACTTCTTTTAATTTAGTGACATCTGTTTTAATCCATTGGGGAACATTAGGTTCTTTAGTAAACCGTAAGTTTAAACCTTTATTTCTAGCAGAAAGAATAAAAATATTTTTTAATTCATCAAGTAATTCATGAAAATCAATATTTGTCAAATCAAGAACAAATTTACCTGCTTCAATTTTTGACAAATTAAGAACATGATTAATTAAAGTGAGTAAATATTCGCCACTGTGATAAATAATATTAATATTTTCTTGATAATCAGGGGATAATTTGTCTGAACGATTCATTAATTGACTAAAGCCTAAAATCGCATTCAAAGGAGTCCGCAATTCATGGCTCATATTCGCAATAAAAATATTTTTAGCTTGATTGGCCGCTTCTGCTTTTTCTTTCGATTTTCTTAACTGTATTTCTCTTTTCTGTAATTTTTGAGTGCGTTGATTAACTTTGTTTTCTAAGATAATATTTTGTTCTTGGATTAATTTTTCATGTTTCTGAGAGGTTTCTAAGGCTAAAAATAAGGCTTCAGTTTTCTCTTTTTTGATTAAATTGATTCTATCTGCTAAAGCTAAAGAATAAAATAATACTAAGATAACAACAGATGTTAACTGACTGTCAAATATCCATGAGGTAGTCGGAATTAGATGAAAACTAGATAAATTTGAAATAAAAAAAGAAACAAAAGGAACAATCATTGCCAGTAAATAAAATCTAGCTGGTCGGTATCCTCTTTTATATGATAATATGCCACTAATTAAAAGTATTTGAATTACAAATAAAATCAAAAATGTATGAAATTCTGCGATTAAATGAGGAAATATTGGTAATAAGAATAGTTGTATAAACTCTACAACCTGTAATCCTAATATAATTTTATACAAGAGAGGAATGGTACTTTTAAGATCAAGAAAAGTGGTGGCAAATTTTAAAGCTAAAATTATAGCAATAATACTAAATAAATGTATTGATAATTTATTAGAATATTCAGATATTATATACTGTTCAAAAAAACCTTGACGAAGAGACTGATGTAAAGTTAAACCAATCACAAATAATACATAGTAAAGATAGCTTTGATCTTGCAAAGCAAGAAATAAAAAGAGATTATAAGCTACCATGATTATTAGCATTCCGTAGCATAGTCCTAAGAAAAAAAGTTGTTGATTTTCTACCAAGAAAAAAGCTTCTCTTTGCCAAACTGTTAAAGGAACAAATACAGTTGAAATACTACTAAATCGTAGATAAAATGTGGTTTCTTCTCCTTGTGCTAGGGGGAGATTGAAAACAAAACTATGATGAGGAATATCTCTCGATTTAAAAGGAAAAGCTTTACCTGTTTCTTTGACAACAAAACCTGATTTATTCTGAGAAGGTACATAAAACTGAATATAAGTCATCCGAGCATCACTGAGTACCAATAACCACTTTTTTTCTATATCTGCTTCATTTTTAACTGAAAATCTTACCCAGAAATTACTTTTAGAAAAACCCAAGTTAGGCGTTTCTTGATGGTTTGGTATAAATTGACTCGAATATTCTGGAGAAATAATCTCCTTAATCGTTAATTCACGACTTTTATCTTCTAAGATATCTAAATTTAAGCTAATAGGATATTTAATTTTATTGCTTTTTAAAATAATGGGTCTATTTTCTGATTTAACCGAATAGCTATAGCTCTTATTTTGTCCTAAAGTTAACAAGAGTAAAAAAGCTAATAAAAAAGCTAATAATAAGCTTAGTAATCTAATTCTTTTCTGATTTTCTCTTATTAGTTTGGCGTAATTAGGCATAATTTATTTATTCATCTATTATAGCGTTTACATCTGTATGTAAGATTGTTATAGTTGATTTAACTAAATAGTTCAAACAACTGGTAACACAACGATAAAAGTAGAACCATGTTTTAGCTGACTAGCTACAGAAAGCTGGCCTTGATGCAATCTAACACTTTTTTCCACAATGGTTAATCCTAAACCATCTCCAGACCATTGACGAGCATTAGTCGCAGAATAACAGGGCTGAAAAACCTGTTCTAATTCATCTGGAGGAATACCAATTCCCTCATCTATCACTGTAAAAATTCCCTTCTGTTCTTCTACATTTAGATCAAGAGTAATGATACTTTCAGGATTAGAATATTGTAAGGCATTTGAGAGTAAATTTTTGAGAATATTTTGTACTAACTTTTCATCTATCAAAGTACTGACACTGAGATCATAATGAGGTAAAACAGGTTCTTCAAAAAGTGAAAGAATAATCGTTCGGTTAGGATAATGAACGTTAAAATCATTAATTAAATTGCGACAAATATTGATAATATCTAAAGAAGTTCGATTTAGAGAATATTTTTGTCTGCTTAAAATATGTATCAGTCGGAGTTTTTCTGAAAAGGACTTAATGGGAATGAGATCCGTATTACAATTAGTATAAATCGTCTTTAAAGAATTATCTAATCTCTCAGTCAGTCGAAATAATATCTCAGAATCAAACCAAGAATCAGGTATTTCCTCAGATTTTATTGTTTTTATGGTATTAGCTGTTTTGCGTAAATTATTATTATTATTATTATTATTATTATTGCCCGTCTTAATTGTTGTTCTTCTTAACTTCCCCTGTTTTAAATCTTGGTGATAGGATTCTAAAATTGCCCGCACTGTTCTTTTAGTCACTTTTTCTCCCAAAATTTGCGATAATTCTGTCCAAAATACTGAGCCTACCATCTTGATATTAGAAACTGAACAATAACAAATTTCTGCTAGTTCTTCGTAAGACTTATTGAACCAAACGCTTCGTAATAAATTGATTTGAAGACAACTTAGATGTTGATTTTTTTTTTGAAAAACAAGCTTATCTACTAGATTAATGGCAACTTCTATATCCATACCATACTACCATTTGAAATTTTAGATGCCCCAACCTCTTTTAATACTTGTCTCCTAGAACAAGAGAAAGTAGGGAGTGAGTAAGTTTTAATCTTATCACCAATCGGGATCATACTTTTTAGACTTTCTATACTTTAAAGGCAAGTCTTCTCTCAAAATCAATACTTTTTGGGCGGAAATCTCCATATTTATCGTGATATGTTTTCAGTGTGAACAAAACAATGGAGTATTCATTTCATGTGTACTGGAATAAGATTGAAAGTTGATCCCAATCCCCAAACCAAAGAAGCAAAAGCCATTGTACATGGTCGAACCCTTGAATTTGGTATTAAAATCAATACAGATATTGTCTATGCTTCGGCAGGGAATACTTTCACCAGCAAAGTAGGTGATGGACTAACTCAGAAAGGAATGACTTATGAGTCTAAATACGCCTTCGTTGGAGCATGGGCAAAAGATATGGGTCCCGACATAAAATTTGAAGATGTTAATTGTTTTGATGGACTCAACGAAGAAGGACTAGCTGCTGGAATCTTCTACTTTCCCTCCTATGCAGAGTATCAAACATTATCTCCAGAAAATCAAAGTAAAGGACTTGCCCCTCATGACTTCACCGGGTGGATTGTAGCCAATTTTAAAAGTGTTGAAGAAGTCAAAAATGCAATTAAAAATAAAGCAGTTGCCATTATTAAATCAATTCCTGAAGTAGACGGAAAAGTGCTTGAACATGATCCCTTAACGCTTCACTATGTGATTTATGAGCAAACAGGAAAAAGTATTGTTATCGAACCCGTTGGGGGTGAACTCATCGTTCATGAAAACCCTCTCGGCGTTATCACAAATTCCCCCACATTTGATTGGCACATGACGAATCTTCGTAACTATATTGCCCTAAATCCTCGCAACGTACCAGCAATAGACATCGTTGGTGAAACCTTCTCACAATTCGGTCAAGGGAGTGGAATGTTAGGTATGCCGGGTGATTTTACCCCACCTGCAAGGTTTGTCCGTGCTGCCGTTTTCAGCCAAACAGCAGTCCCTTCAGCAACGATTGAAAAGGGGATTGAACAAGTATTCCACATTCTTAACAACTTTGATATTCCTGTTGGAGTGGCAATAGCAGAACATGAGACAGACTATACCATGCTAACAACAGCCCGTGATCCTCAAAATCTACGCTTTTACTGGAAAACCTACGATGATCAAACAATTCGTATGGTTGACTTGAACAAGCTGATGTTAACTAAAGACATAACGATAAAAGTATTAAGTACCGAAGGGCAACAGCCTATTGAGGATATGACAAACAATTTACAACAGTTAAAAAGGTAGTCTAATTTATCCTTCTTCTGCCTCGGAGCAATGCTTTACAACACATTTAGTTTTTTTCAGGATTAACCATCATGCTCAATTCTTTTAACAATCTCAATTCACGGAAGATAGGAACTATTTCAGCGATTACTTTCCTTTTAGGATTTGCGGGTTCAGCCCAAGTACAAGCCTTTAATGAAAATGACCTGCAAACGTTTTTAACTACTGGTTTCTGTTCAGGATGTGACCTTTCTGGGGCTGATTTTTCCGGTCGTCAATTTTCTGGAAATTTTGTTTCTGATTCTGACTTTACAGGGGCTAATTTCTCGGACGTTATAGATGATTTTCCCATCTATATAAACTCCAATTTTACCAACGCTAACTTCACTAAGGCCCAGTCCACTGGACTGTTTGAACAATCGACCTTCATCAATACAAATTTCACTGATTCAATTATGATTGGTGATTTTAGTAATACTAATTTTTCTAACAATACCCTTACGAATGCAGTATTTAACGGTCCTACTTTTAATGGATCTAATGTTGATATTATTTCCGTTCTAACTGATCCAACTGCACTCTTTATTAGCCCTATCTTTGACAACATTAATGAGAATTTTTTCCTAAACAATGATCTGACAGGAGCGAAGCTAGTCGAGATGGACTTCTCTGGGTTTAACCTTCCTGGTTATGACTTCACAGGGATTAACTTAGCTGGTTCCAACTTCGTAGGTGCTAATCTAGCTGGAGCGAATTTTTCCGATGCTTCTTTTGCTGTCTTAAATCGCGCCGAAGTCATTGATCTGGGCTTGGCTATAATCAATGGTGCTATCTTTGATCGAGCTAATCTTTCTGGCGCTAACCTTTCTAATAATGGTGTACTAGGTGGGGTGCGTTACATTCTAGCGGATCTCTCTGGAGCCAACTTTGCTAATTCTAATGTCAACTTTAGTAATTTTTCTCGTGCCGATCTTACCAATGCCAACTTTTCTAATACAGTTGCTAGAAACACTGCCTATGTTGGCAGTAACCTGACTAATGCCAATTTTTCTGGATCTGACCTACTGTTAGCTGTGATTTCTGATAGTAACTTGAATGGAACTAACTTTTCTAATGCGATAATTGACTACGCCCGTATTGATAATGCAACTTTGGAAGTAGGTATTGTTATTGACCCACTGAGTATAAATAGTCTTTTCACGACTAACGCAAACGAACCGACTCCTCCTGATTTTACCAATACTAGTTTAATCTCTGTTGAAGTGATAAACAGTAATATTCCTGGAAGTAATTTTTCTGGAGCTAATCTGGGAGACAGTTCGTTTACCGATACGGATCTCACTGATTCCAATTTTGACGGAGCAAATTTAATGGGTGGGAATTTCGTCAATGTTAATCTACTCAATGCCAATATTAACCAAAATCAACTCGGTTCTTTGAACGGTTTTTCTGGTACTTTACCCGATGGAACCGTTGTATCTGATTCTACCTCTGTCCCCGAACCTTCCACAACATTAGGTTTGTTGGCGATCGCTGGTTTAGGTGGTTTGGCTTCCCGCAGAAAAAAATCCTAAAAAAGTGGCGTGGTGAGGAATCACCGCCCTTGAGCGATAGTGGAGGGCGCGTGAGGATGTCAAAGACCTCAAAAATAGACCTTGCCAATAAGTTCAATTTTTTGTCGAATCAGGGTAGAGGCGAACAGATGTTCGCCTCTACCTAGTCATTGCAATTGATAATCAAATTTATAACAAACAATAAGAAAACCTTAATATAAAAGGGGTTGACGAATCCCTATAGCTAGTTATATACTTTCGATAGTAATTAGACTATGCTTTTACAAAAAATAATAGAAGTTAGTCTATTAAATGACCGTTAAAAGATCTCATCACTATCGATGACATCTTTTAAATCAGATAAATCAAATTATAGACAACTAAACCCAGGTTAGGACTTACTAACATTTGATCATGCAGATAACCAATCGTATTCACTTTAGAAATGTCAGGGGCGATATTTTTGGTGGGATCACTGCCACCGTTATTGCTCTACCCATGGCCCTCGCCTTCGGGGTTGCCTCTGGTGCTGGGCCAGCGGCCGGTTTATGGGGTGCAGTTTTAGTCGGTTTCTTTGCTGCCTTATTTGGGGGAACACCGACCCTGATTTCTGAACCGACGGGGCCCATGACGGTTGTTATGACCGCCATTGTCACCAAAATGACGGCAAGTGATCCTGAAAATGGCTTAGCCATGGCCTTTACAGTGGTCATGTTAGCAGGTATTTTTCAAATCATCTTCGGGGTCTTGAAACTGGGTAAATATATTACCTTGATGCCCTATACCGTTATTTCTGGCTTTATGTCGGGTATTGGGCTAATTCTAGTAATTCTGCAATTTGGTCCATTATTGGGGGCAAGCAACCCCAAAGGTGGTGTCGTTGCAGCTTTGAAAAATGCCCCCGATGTCTTGACTCATATTAGTAGTCACATGGGAGAAGTAACATTAGGGCTGTTAACGGTGGCGGTTTTATTCTTGATGCCGGCCCAACTCAAGAAATATGTACCCCCTCAATTAGTAGCCTTAATTGGTTGTACTGTGTTATCGTTGGTCTTCTTTTCTGGTGGTGGCATCAAAACCATTCCTGAATTCAGCACCGGACTTCCTACCTTAGTCATGCCCACCTTCACCCTAGAGCAAGTCAATACCATGATTATTGATGGCTTAGTGTTAGGGATGTTAGGGTGTATTGATGCCCTGTTAACGGCTGTAATTGCCGATAGTTTAACCCAAACTCAACATAACTCCGATAAAGAATTAATTGGTCAAGGACTTGGTAACTTAGTCTCTGGTTTATGTGGGGGCCTACCTGGTGCGGGTGCCACCATGGGAACCGTTGTTAATATTCAAGCTGGGGGAACTACCGCCCTATCTGGTTTAACCCGTGCCTTTATTCTGTTAATTGTTGTCTTGTGGGCTGCCCCTTTAACCCAAAGTATTCCCTTAGCAGTATTAGCGGGTATTGCCTTTAAGGTGGGTATCGATATTATTGACTGGAAATTCCTCAAACGCGCTCATAATCTGTCCTGGAAAGCCGCAGCCATCATGTATGGGGTGATGTTGCTTACCGTCTTCTATGATTTAATTATCGCTGTCGGTATTGGGATTTTTGTTGCTAACATCTTAACTATTCAACGTTTGGCTGATATTCAAGCAGATCGGGTTAAAGCTGTTGATAGTCATGATGATGATGCTTTGGCGACTCAAGAAGCAAGACACTTAATGAGAGAAGCTAATGGACGTATTTTACTCTTAGATTTAGCTGGCCCCATGAGTTTTGGTGCTGCTAAAGCGATTACTCAGCGTCAAAGCATTGTCGAAAACTATGAGATGCTGATTATTGATTTAACCCATGTGCCTTTGTTGGGGGTGACTGCTACCTTAGCCATTGAAAAAATGGTAGAAGATGCTTACGCGAAGAACTTAAAAGTGTTTATCGTCGGTGGAGAAGGTAAAGTTAAGGAACGCTTGAGAAAGTTCGATATCTTAGATCGAGTGCCTCAACAAAACCGTGTACAAACTCGCGTTGCTGCCTTACAATTAGCCGTTGCTCAACTTAAAGGATACACTTTAGAACAGATTCAACAAGAGATGGGGATGGATAGTTCTTACGTCTCTACAGCTAATGATACTGACGCAACTAATCAGACATCTTCTAGCGATCGCAATCTTAAATAAGTTCTGTGGGGCTGGTTTATGTATGAAAATCATCAAGTTTTGTCAAAAACCTACCCCTACGACTTCTGACTTACTTCGACATTGCTCATTACAAGTCTGACTTCCGCCATATTATCCACATAATTAAACACAATGATGCTAGGTTCACCATTGACTCAATTTTTTGCTCCGTTTCCCCTACTTGCAACAGAAACCACTGCTGAGAATGGCCCAATGATTTTGGCAGGGGTTTTACTCAGTTTAGTCATTGTTTATTTAGCCAGTAAATTAGGGGGAGAATTATCAAGATACCTCAATTTACCCCCCGTTTTAGGGGAATTAGTTGGTGGTGTCCTTGTCGGTGCTTCAGCCCTTCATTTATTAGTATTCCCTGAAAGTGGCGCAACAGCAACGGATTCCGTTTTAATAAGTTTTTTACAATTAGTTGCTGGTTTAACCCCTGACGCTGTGGTGGAAGTGTTTAACACCCAAAGCGAAGTTGTCTCCGTTTTAGCGGAATTAGGGGTGATTATCCTCCTGTTTGAAATTGGGCTAGAATCGGATTTGAAGGAGTTGCAACGGGTAGGCTATCAAGCGGCGATCGTGGCTGTTGTTGGGGTAGCGGCCCCCTTTGCGGCAGGAACCGTCGGACTGATGTTATTGTTTGGTATTCCAGCAATTCCCGCGATTTTTGCCGGGGCTGCGTTAACAGCTACCAGTATCGGTATTACGTCTAAGGTTCTCTCGGAATTAGGTCATCTTAAGTCCAAAGAAGGTCAAATCATTGTCGGTGCAGCCGTTATTGACGATGTGTTAGGCATTATTGTCTTAGCTGTTGTTGCTAGTTTAGCGAAAACGGGAACCGTTGATGTGCTGAATGTGGTCTATTTAATTATTAGTGCCACGGCCTTTTTACTGGGATCAATTTTCTTAGGAAAGTTCTTTAATAAGTCTTTTGTTGCCATTTCTGAACGCTTACAAACTCGCGGCAAATTAGTGATTCCTGCCTTAATTTTTGCCTTCTTAATGGCTTTTTTAGCGAATGTGATTCATCTGGAAGCAATTTTAGGAGCTTTTGCCGCAGGGTTAGTCTTAGATGAGACGGATAAACGCAAAGAATTGGATCAACAAATAATTCCCATTGCTGATATTTTAGTTCCTATTTTCTTTGTGAGTGTTGGAGCAAAAGTTGATTTAGGGGTTTTGAATCCTATTGTGCCTGAAAATCGCGAAGGTTTAATCATTGCTACCTTTTTAATGGTTGTGGCAATTTTCGGTAAAGTAATTACTGGATGGGTAGTCACAGGGCAAGAAAAAATTAACCGTTTAGCTATTGGTTTTGGGATGATTCCTAGGGGTGAAGTTGGCTTGGTTTTTGCGGGTATTGGTTCAGCAAGTGGTGTCTTAAGTCCTGCGTTAGATGCGGCGATTATTGTGATGGTAATTTTCACAACTTTTATGGCACCTCCTTTATTAAGATTTGCCTTTAAGGAATCGAGTGAAGAAGCAACAGTTGAACCAAGCAAAGCAGTTGATTTAGTCAAGTAATTTCTATTAAAAGCCAGGAAAAATACAGAGAATAATTAATGATTTTTCCTGGTTATCTTCCATAACAATAATAAAATTTTATGATTTAAATTATCACTTATGAAAAGAATGTTTAAAGATGAAAATTTCCTAAAATTTATTCATTTAGTTGAAAATATTGTTTCTAAAATTTTATCGATTGCCCTAATTATTGTAATCGGGGTTTCTATTTTTGATTTAATGGTTGTTTTGTGTCAAGATTTATTTACAACGGAACCCATAGGATTTTTTAACAAAACGCTTTTAGAGCTTTTTGGTCTTTTCTTAAATATATTAATTGCCTTAGAATTATTAGAAAATATTACCGCTTATCTCAGAAAACATATTGTTCAAGTTGAATTAGTCGTCGTAACAGCTTTAATTGCAGTAGCCAGAAAAATTATTATTTTTGATCCAGGTAAATATGAAAAATCCGATATTATTGCCCTAGCAGTAGCCGCTTTAGCTTTAGCAACCAGTTATCTATTAATCAGACTAAGTAATCGTACTTCTCCCTAAGAATATTATCTATTGATAGAGTTTTATGAACCTAAACCATTATCTTTTTCAATGTATATTTTTAACTTAAATAAATTATAATTAAAAATATATTAATATCAAATTAAATTACCAATAAAC